>DAIOEN010000446.1:0-3189 GCA_036746235.1 Vulcanimicrobiota bacterium
CTGTGAAATATATTGACTCATATATGCTATTACTGTATGATAATAAAGATTTAAAGAATTTATCCAGAAAAATTTGTTTTATTGCTATTTGTATCATCATCATGTATGTTAATCTATCGTTAGAACTTTCGGGCAGAGAGGAGTTTCTTATGGAAAACTTATTTGAAAAAGACGAAATTATACTGACAGAAGATTTAATAACCGGCGAGGGACTTGTTGAATGGGCAAATTCTTTCGCCCTTGGCACGGCAGGATACAGAGCTCAGCTTGATCCGTCCGATCCATTTAACAGTTCTGTAGCCTTTAATGCAGTGAAACTTGCCATTATAGCAGAGGCAAAAGCTTCCGTTTATGACGAACTCTACAGACAGAGACAGATTGAAAATCATGTAGGAGGAGAAGTAAGGCCTCATACACAGGAATTCATAAGATTTGTATCCAGGATTTATGCCGCTCACGGTCACAGAGTTCATCTCAGAAAATCTATAAAGACAACACCTATATGGTATTCTTCCTTCGGCGTCTTTTATAATGAATATACAGACGGAGAAAATTTTACTGCAAGCCATTCCCCAAATTTTAAAGGTGGCTGGAAACCGATGGATGAAGACGGAAAACAGCTCATAAAAGAAGCAAAACTTATTGAAGATAAGGTAAGAGAGATTATCAGAGCCGGCTATGTAATAAAACTTGCTCCGAACAATTCTCCTCTTATAACTGAAGATTTTGATGTGACAGAAGTATATTCGGAGTATTTAAAGACTATTGTGTCAAAAGAAACGTTAGAATTTGTGGAAAAAGCAAAAAATAAAGGTTTTGTGGCCTATGCATGCGCCATAGGCGGTTCTATGGGCCAGACATCAAAACCTGTATTCAATTATCTTGGTATAATTACAGGTAATGAAGGTGCCGTGAAATATATTTACGATGATGAAGATTCTAATTATCACGGTATAGGCATTGTAGACGGAGAGAATTACGGTGTCGATCCCGGTAAATGGCAGATTTATAAAAACATCGGTGCACAGAAACTATTAAAAGATGTACCTTACGGTTCTTTTGTTTTTATATGGGATCCTGATGGAGACAGATATAATATAGTTACTACTGCTCCTGCGACAGTAAAAGAAGAAGCACAGTCGGCAGGCCTTGAAACAGATGATTATACAGAAGACAGAATCCTTGTTTATTTCAAACCTAACCAGATATATTTTATGCTCACCGCTTTTCGTATAGAAGAACTTAAATCTACAGGTCTTCTTGATAAATACGACTGGACTGTAATGGAAACCTATCCTACAAGCCGTTCCATTGGTGAAGTGGCAGTGAAATGCGGGCAGAAACTGGTACAGGTTCCTGTAGGATTTAAATATTTCGGAGACATGGTAGAAAACCTGGAACATCAGCTTCATGAAAAAGGTGGAAAGAGTGATGTCCTGGTAAAAACAGTAACAGGAGAAGAGATAAATCTCGGTAAGAACCCCAGAGTCATAATAATGGCGGAAGAAAGCGGAGGTGCCGCCATGGGAGGGCCTGATTATATTATAAGTAAAAACGGGAAAAAGAAGAGCCTTGCCATAAAAGAAAAGGACGGCATGCAGGTCGCCACTGTCATACTCGGACTTGCTGCAAAACTCTACCTGGAAGGTACGTCCTTTGCGGAATTTTATACTCATCTTATTGAAAAATATGATATTACCTGTCGTTTCTATGACAGAATGGATGTAACATTATATAATGAAAACCTTCCTCCTGAAGAACTTAAAGCAGCAAAAGCTGCAGGACTTTTGAAAAGAGACAGAGTCGTAGCTTTCTTTAAATCCCTTGTCGGGAAATCTCCTTCTGAAGCAGGAGAACTGTTAAATTCAAAAGCCGGAAATTTCACATTCCCGAAGATAGTGAAAATTCAATGGGCAGGAGACGGCACTCTCATAGATTTTGAGGATTTCTGGTGGGAAGTAAGAGCTTCCGGAACAGATGCAGTGCTCAGATATTACATAGAGGGAAGAGATAAAAAGAAACTCCTGGAGATAAATAATAAGTTCAGAGAGCTTGATATATAGTTTATATGAGAATTGTGAAGGGTGAAGAGTGATAACTTTTCACTTTTCACTTTTCACTTTTCACTCATAAAAGGTATCGTTAATATGTATAACTTCCGGAAATCTGTAAAAAATCGAAAAAGACATTCTGCTCCTCTTAACATAAAAAGAATTTTTGTAATAATATTTATAATAATATTTATAGAATTATTTTACTGTTTTATTGTATGTGATGATATAAGCAGGAATTATGCTATTACCGTGATATGTACTGCCGGTATATTGATTATGGGTATTCATTTTCTCATTGTATCATGCCATCACCATGAAAACCCTTTCTATTCTGACTATATGGTATGTCCCGGTCTTGCAGGTTCTTTCCTGAATAAAATTGTCTATATGTTTCTATTGAGGGCTTCTCCTCTGCACCGGGCTGTAGTCAGACAGGAAAAAGGCGCGGCAGAGTTACTGCTGGCAAGAGGTACAGATATAAATATAAAGGACCAGAACGGATTTACTCCTCTGGACTGGGTAGCATGGGATAAAGACCGTAAAAACATATCTGACTGGCTTGTATCAAGAGGAGCATCTGTCAATTTACACCTGGCTGTAGTAAAAGATGATAAAGAACTTGTGAAATCGATTCTTTCTAAAGGAATAGATATCAACAGAGGCCCTTTCGGTATTACTCCTCTTCATTGTTGTTATAACCCGGAAATTGCCTCTATACTTATATCAGGAGGAGCAGATGTAAACTCTGTAAACTATGCGGGAGACAGACCTTTACATATGGCCTGCCTTTATGGACATAAAGAAATGGCTGAACTACTTGTATCAGGGGGAGCAGATATAAATTCCGTAAACTATTCGGGAGAAAGACCTTTACATAATGCATCACTGGAAGGTCATAAAGATACAGTGGCATTTCTCCTGGCCCGGGGGGCTCAGATAAATGTTAAAGATGATTATGACAGGACACCTTTAGAAATGGCTATTTCAGAAGGTCATGGAGAAATATCACGGTTGCTTATGAGCGGAGGTGCAGATGTCAACGAAATGCCTCTTCACTGTGCATCACTTGCAGGTGATATTCATAAAGCAAAAGTTCTTATAGATGGCGGAACAGATGTTAACATAAAAAATTCCT
>DAIOEN010000447.1:0-3155 GCA_036746235.1 Vulcanimicrobiota bacterium
TAACTTCCAGAAAAAATTTCAATGAATATAAATACAAAATTAACGATTTAATACCTGACGAATATTATGCTGAAAAACTATTAAAATAAGACAGGATGTGATTTCATGGCAACAAACAAACCTCGTGGCGATGGTCATCGTAATGGGGCTGTAAGAGGCAGAAGCCAGTTTAAAAATCCGATAACTGGAAATTGGACTAAAAGAGATACTGCAACTGGAAAAATTATGGATGTCAAATCCGGAGACACACCTTTTAAAGGAGTAACTAAAGAAAAAAAATAAAAAATATGATAAATATATCCCAAGAGCAAAACTCCGAAGATAATTTAAGATTATTAGGAGCTCAAAGGCATTTATATACAAAGGCCAAATATCTCCAAATATGGAATTTTATTATTCCTATATCGCTATCTGGAATAGCTCCAATTATTGTATATTTTTTACCTGATTTCAAAAATTTATTAACAATTATTGGAGCAATCTGCTTTGGTATATTTTTTATTATTGACTATTTAGATTTTACTTACACAAAAACTGCTGCAACAATTCAAGAACAATTTGATACAACCCTTTTTGATTTACCTTGGAATAAAATTCTTGTTGGTAATAAAGTAAATCCAGAAATAATTAACGACGCAAATCGAACATTTTTAACCTGTAAAGATAACAAAAAAGATTTAGAAACTTGGTATTCAGTTCCCGAAGATATACCATATCCTCTAAACATATTACATTGCCAGCGTTCAAATTTAGTCTGGGACTGGCGTTTAAGACGACATTTTGCACTATTTATAGGTATTATTGTAACAATACCTATTCTAATATGTATCTTAGTAGCTATTATTAAAAATCTAACTTTTTTTGAGTTTTTCTTAAGCTTATTCATTCCATCTCTATCTTCTATAAAGAAAGGGGTGGACATATATATAGGTAATATCAAAATAGCAAATGACAAAGAGAATTTAGAAAAAAAATTAAGTGATTTATTAGAATCAGGGCTAAAAGATCCTAAAACAATAGAAATAGAAAATTGTAGACAAATACAAGATAAAATCTTTACCTATAGATGTAATTCATTATTAATACCTGATAAATGGTATAATTGGCTTAGGAAAAATTATCAAGAAGATATGGAAGCAACAGCAAAAGAACTGGTAAAAGAAACAAATAAAAACCAACCATGTAATGCAAAAAATCAATCTAGATAACGTCAAAAATTAATAAGGAGGAATCTACAATGTCAGTGAATGAACATCTTAAACAATTGGCAAGCGACCTCGTTCTTTCCGATACGGAAAAATCGAGCATATCAACCTCTATCACCACTTTATCAACAAGGCTCAATGCATATTTTAACAATAATTTAATAACTCATTTTCAATTTGGCTCTAGCACTCGTGACACAATCTTACCACGCAAGGCAGATAAAAATTCCGATATAGACTATATGATCGTATTTGATACCTCTTACGAAAGCCAGAAAAAGCCACAAACATATCTAGACCGCCTGAAAAGATTTGCAGAAGAGAAGTATTCAAGATCAGAAATTTTTCAGTCAAGCCCAACGATAGTTCTTTCTCTGAATCATATAAAATTCGAGCTTGTACCTGCAATAAAAAACTACGGCGATCAATACCAAATTCCGTCACCTGCCTCGTCCTTTACAGAATGGATATCTACAGATCCGACAAAATCAAATCAAGCACTTCAGGATAAAAATAAATCAGAAAACTATCAAATTAAGCCATTAGTCCGACTTGTGAAATACTGGAATACGACACAAGATTATCCATTTAGCTCCTTTGAGCTTGAACAAGGCATTTTAAGTAAATATTTTTACTCATGCACATCAATCAAAGACTATTTTTACTCTTTTTGGTCTGGTTTTAGCTGTAACTATGCTACTGCACAGTACATCAAGGAAAAGGTAGAAAGGGCTAAAAAATACGCAGAAAAAGCAAAGGAATATGAAGACAATAACATGCCTGCTTGTGCTGAAGCTGAAATCAAAAAAATTGTCCCGACAATATAAACAATGTGATTGTATTAAATTCATGGTGAATTTACGGTACCCAGACTACCAGCAGAATAAATAACATTTTTACCGAAATGAGTAGATCAAACTTATACTACGGGAACTCCCGATAGTACAGGACAATTTGCCGATCTTTTGTGATAAATGTGTCTGTAGTATCGGGAATTCCCGACCCTGCTTTACACATATCTTTATCATAACCACCTCTAATACCTATTAAAATAATGATAATAGCTCTGAACATTCAAATACTGGCAGATTAAAGGAATGAATACAGAACTGCCACAGCACCCAAGAAGAAGCCCTCCAAGCAGGCCCACTATAAGACCCAGGACAACCTTCTTATGAGTCCAGGGCACTTCCACCGGCACAGGCGGAGCAGGTGGATGAGGCGGATCTGGCGGAGGCTCCGGCGGAGGCGGTGGATCTGGATGTGGGACCGGTTCAGGTGGATCTGGAGCGGGTCCGGGTTCAGGTGGATCTGGAGGCGGAGCCGGCTCTGCCGGGTAAATTATATTCCCTGTCTCCCTCTCCTTTAAAGCCAGAGCAAAAAGATACTTTCTGTCCTTCTCAGACAATTCTAAAACCTTACTAATATTCTCCAGTGTTTCATCATTGGGTGTAGTATCACGTTTATCTGAAATAAGCTTATAGACATAACGCTCAGTCAGATCTGTTTGAGCAGCAAAATCTTTAATCGTTAAACCTTTCTCTTTAATCTTACCCTTTAAGAAAGAACTAATCAAACTTATCTTTTGACGTTCATCCTCCAACCAGCAAACCTCCCTTCTGAAATTACTCCCTCTCTTAATAATCATTAACGTACGTTTTCACAAGATTCTGTTTACTCTCAAAAGCAGAAACTCTTATAATTCATTATATAATATCTTTTCTTTTTCTTCTACGAACCTGCACTGTTTAAGGTTATTTTACGTTAGAATAAATAGAGGAACAATATTTTAATATAATTCTTAATGTACATTTCCACAAGATTCTGTTTAAAGTTATACTCTCTTGCATAAATAAAAACATAAAAATATCAATAATATAAAAGAATATTCAATGTTGTGTAGAATTAATCCTGTAAATAAAAACTGAATACAGGAGAATAAGTAATGAA
>DAIOEN010000448.1:0-3135 GCA_036746235.1 Vulcanimicrobiota bacterium
ATTTTTCTTCGTAAGAGCCTGTCAGGCAGAAGCTGATAAAATGGTTACTAATTTATCTGGAGCGGTACTCAGTAGCCGGAGGATTACAATAAATGGACTTACACAGACGGGATTTCCTAAAAAAAGCAGGGAAAGCAGTTCTCACAGGAGCAGGATGGACTGCCGTTTCTTTATTCGGACTGAATTCTGCCGGATGCGAAGGGTACGGCTGGTGTACGAGCAGTTGTACAAACTGTACATCTTACTGTAAAAACTGCACCGGTTGCACAGGATGCACGAGTTCCTGTACGTCAACATGCACATCAGGTACAGGAAGCACAGGAATTAAAACAAAAATTCAGATCTTACTTTCCGGATGGGGATTTATAAATAATGGCACATACAAAGTCACGGCTAAAAGTGAAAGCCAGGAAATACTCAAAGATACGGATGATACCTCTTTCGGTCAGTGGTCAGGCGCTCATGATTTCCAGGGAATCCTTACAGTGGAACATAAATCTTCCGAGCAAATTTCCCTGGAGGTAAAAAGGGATATCATAGCAGATCCGAAACTCACGGAAAAAGTCACGAAAACCTTCACTACCTCTTCTACAACTTATAATATTTCTATTGATTATTTTCCCGTTGGAGTATATTTCAGTGTCAAAAGTAATGTTACAAATACTCCTGTAGGTACGGTAAATGTTACAATAAAAGACGAATCCGGCAATACTGTAGTATCTGATATTACAGATACAAACGGATTGATAAAATTTTATGTAACAGATCCGCTTAATACTTATCCTCTGAAAACATCCACATCATATACTGCATTTTTCAGCAGAAACGGATTTTCAGATGCCACTCAGTCTTTTAATATACAGACAGATTCGTCAGGTGTGGCAGTGAGTTCTGCCTTTGTTGTATATATGAGTCCAGTAGCGTAATGAGTGATGCGTGGTGCGTATTTCAGGGCGTTTAATTAAACGCCCCTACTCACTTTTCACGACTCACAACTCACGATTTCTCTTCACTCTTCACACACTTTTCCATAAAACTATTAAACAGCGGATGACCTTCCAGAGGCCGGCTTTTAAATTCGGGATGGAACTGAACTCCCACAAAAAATGGATGGATTTCTTCAGGCAGTTCAAGTATTTCAACAATATCCCCGTGAGGAGATGTACCTGAAAATACAAGGCCTCCCTGTTCAAGTGTTTCTTTATAAGAAGAATTAAATTCATAACGGTGTCTGTGACGTTCGGATATATAATCTCTTCCATAGGCTTTATGAACAACAGTTCCTTCTTTAAGGACACAATCCCACTGACCGAGTCTCATAGTACCGCCGTATTCTTTATTCAGCAGTTTTTTTGCCTGATCAGGCATTTCATGAATAAGAGGAATTGGAGTATTGCAGTTAATCTCCGTCGTGTCTGCCTCAGACATACCGCAAACATTACGGGCAAATTCTATAGCGGCAAGCTGCATACCGTAACAGAGTCCCAGATATGGTATTTTATTTTCCCTGGCATACCTTATACCATGATAGATTCCGTCTATCTTTTTCTCTCCGAAACCTCCCGGCACAACTATACCGGCGAGATCTTTAAGGAGGTTTTCAGATCCTTCTTTTTCTATTCTGTCACTGTCTATCCATTTTAATACAGGTTTACAGTTATGGTACCAGCAGGCATGTTTCAGAGCTTCTATAACAGATATATATACATCACTCAGAAGGTAGCCTCCTCCTACATCGAAATATTTGCCTATGAGTCCTATGTTTAATTCTCTCCCTGCAGAGCTTATTTTATTTATCAGTTCTGTCCATCTGGTAATATTTACGCTTGTAAAAGGACTTAATTTCAATTTATAAAGGACTTTTTCCGCAAATCTCTGTTCTTCAAACAAGAGGGGGATTTCGTAAATACTGCTCACATTGGGATTTGCTATGACATCTTCAAAGGTTACATTGCAGTAAAGGGCTATTTTCTTTTTTCTTCCTTCATCAAGTGTTCTGGCGCCTTCATATCTTCCCACTACAAAATCAGGTCTTATGCCTCTTTCATTCAACAGACGGACTGACTGCTGTATGGGTTTTGTTTTCATTTCTCCCAGATATTTCGGAACAGGCAGATAGGCAACATGGATATGAAGAACATCATCGGGGTATTCCAGCTTTAAGAGTCTGCATGCTTCGAAAAATATATCATTTTGATATTCCCCTACAGTTCCTCCCATTTCTGCAATAACAACATCTGCTTTCTGTTCTTCTCCGAGAGATTTCAGACGATTTATTACCTCATCTGTCACATGGGGTATTACCTCTACCGTTTTTCCTCCGTAGTAAAAGGCCCTTTCTTTATCTATAACACTCTTATAGACCTGTCCTGTAGTCATATAATTATTTCTGGAAAGGCTTTTACCGAGAAATCTTTCATAATTTCCTATGTCCTGATCTGTTTCCAGTCCGTCATCTGTAACAAAAACCTCTCCATGTTCTTTCGGGTTAAGTATTCCTGCATCTATATTAAGATACATATCTATCTTCACAGGCGATACAGAGTATCCCCTTGCCTCGATGGTATTCGCAAGAGATGCCACTGTAACCCCTTTACCAAGGCCGGAAATGACACCGCCGGAAACGAAAATATATTTTAGATTTGCCATAAGTTTTCTCCTCTGTAAAATCGTAATGCGTAATGCGTAATGCGTAACGCGGGGATGATAAAATCGTGACACGTGACGCGTGACGCGTAACGCGGGGATATTTAAATTCAATCATACCTGGTTTATTATTTCTGCAGGAAAAAGCATTTTCCTATATAATTATAGATAATTCTTAGACAGTGATCAGTGACCAGTAACCAGTGACCGGCAGGGGCGACCCCCTGTGTTCGCCCGGTACCGGTGAAAACACGCATCACGCATTACGCATCACGAAACAGACTGGAGAAATTTTTATGAAAGTAAAATTTCAATATCATAATGACGGAAATTCTTCCGTAAAACAGGTTCATCTTGTCGGCTCTTTCAACAACTGGAATAAAGATAGCCACCCCATGAAATATAATAAAAAAAAATCTCAGTGGGAACTTTCCCTGGATCTTCCACAGGGAAACTATGGTTATAAATTTCTTTTAAATGGTGAAGACT
>DAIOEN010000449.1:0-3113 GCA_036746235.1 Vulcanimicrobiota bacterium
AGAATTAAACTCAAGAGGCTTTATCCATCTTAATTACAGTGGCTGTCTACTAGTATGATGTACTTTTTCTAAAATAAAAAGAAATGCCATAATAACAACTCCTGTATGAATTGTTATACAGTTCCCTAAAAACCAGTAGGTTATATTTTTAATCATATAAAATATACTTTCTTTGTCTAAAACTAAACATTTAGTAATTGTTATTTTTCTGCTTTTCTCTGTTATTTTTGAATTTGAAGTGCCAAATTTCCAATATAATTTATCTTACTATCAACTTTTTTATGGCAACAGATAATTTCCCTGCAATGATACTAACGGGAATTGTCAATGTAATAGTAATTATGGATATAATAAAAAATTCCCCGGAGCTACGAGTTTCAAAACTACATAAAAATACAAAGAAAAGAAAACCTATTTCATAAATAAATCCAACTGTTCCATAAATCGAAATCGGTAATTTTTGATAAATAAATTTTATAATAAAACCTCCGAAAAATGGACCTAATAAAATAAAAGGAATAATATTTTTTTCTATATTAACTGGATACATAATAAGGAGCATCCAGCTAAGAATACCTGTAATAATTGTTATTAAATTTCCTAATATCCAGTGATAAAAATATGTGTCCATAACAAATTAGTACCTTTTATGTTAAAAATTAAACAAGTTATTATTATAGAGTTTCATTCCTTCAAAAACATCCTGGAGATGATAATCCACTCTTTCTTCAGGTAATTTATCTTGATTATTCGGAACAGCACCAGGAGGATTGTATTCACCTGGATGTTTTCGAGCCCATAAAGTATTTACCATTGTTCTTATTACCTCATAATCACTTTGGTGATACAAATCTTTATAATTCGTATCTCCTGTGTCCGGAGGAGTTAATCTTTCTATATCCTTAGCAAATCTATCATTCTTGTTTAATAACTCTTTGTTGGATGTTAATATATCGTAGATAATTTTATTAGTATTGTTACCATAATAACCGTCTGTTTTTAAATTGGTATTTGCAAGGTCATTTAGTTGTTCTTGCATTCTTGCAGTTTTTATAGTTTCTGGTCCCATTTTATAAGCTGCTGCTACTAATCTATTTTGATCTTCTTGTGTTAAATTGTGACTCAAAGGAAATTGATCTCTTAAAAAATCTATATATTTAGCGGCATACTCAATATTTTTAGCATCACTCCAGTTTTTATCTGAAAAAATGTTTTTCTCTATGTCTTTTTTTTCCTCAGCTTCACTAAAAGGAATATTATGTTTTTCACAATGATGTCTCTGACCTTCTAAAGCTGAAGCAATACTTATCTGAGAAAACCCTTTTGTTTCTCCACTAAAATGATCACCTATATAGTCTTGAATATAGTCAATTCTTAATCGTTCAGAAAACAATATACCTGTTAAAAAGGCAGGGTCTATATTTGTCATATTTGCTGATTGTTTAATATAATCTATATTTACATTTATATCGTTTAAAGCTTCTGTAGGTATTTTTTTTGAACTCATAGGTGAAAAATTATAAGGAAAATTTTTTCTTAATTCCTCTGGAATTTTAACGTAATCTTCAAGATCTCTTATAGGATCTGGAGGCATAGGATATTTTTCTGTATTATTTTTTGCTTCTGAACTATCTTTTTTTCCTCCAGTAAAGTTATTAAATAGCTCATTTTGTGCTATCTTTACTTCGTTGTTTTTTCTTTCATTATGTGTAAAATTAGGTAATCCTGAGTAAAAACCATTTAAAACCTTATTTTCTTGATATTTTAAAATATTTGTAGCTTCCTCAGATAAAAGCAATTTGTCTTCATTACTTGAAGATATGCGGTTATTTAATTCTTTTTGTGTATTTATAGCTTTATCCTGTTTGTTAAAAATATTTTCAATACTAAAATTCATTCTCTGATTGAAAGGGATGTATTGCCAGGAGCTACTAATCGACATTTCATAACCATGAACTTCATCATCTTCTTGAGCTCTTATCATCAAAATATGGTGAAGTATAAAAGAAATATCTTTAATATTTTCTGGAGTAATATCTTTAATTTTAATCTTTCCTATATCATCATAAAGTTCTATCTTTTGATTATTACGCAATTTATACGGTTCAATAAACTCTCCTGGTGTTAGGTAAATATAAGTATGATCATAGACAATTTTTCTATCGATATACCTACTATCCTTATCTGATATAGGCTCAGAACGTATTTTTTTTATTTCATCACTACTAAGTTTGTAAGTATCAAAATCCGAATTTAAGGAGTAAATATTCTCTTCTAAATCAAGAGCATATTTATATTTTTGCATGAATAGAATCCTTTCTCTGTTTATTAAATTATAAACTCTTTATTTACGAGTATATAAAACTATTACAGTATGGTCAAGTATATCTTATCTGTGCAATATCTTTTATCTATGCCTGGATTTGCTTTTTCAACTCTGAGGATAAGTGCAGCTTGCTACCTCACTGTTTATTTCCCTGGCTTCCCCTTCGTAGAGGCCCGCCATGACAGAGGGTTGAAAGGGTAGACTGCAAATTTAATTAGTCGGGCTAACATGGGGCAGGTGAAAAATCAAATCAGGGGCGGGCTGCACGCACTGACAATTAATTGCAAAGCTCAGTAAAAATCTGGCAGAACGGTTTTAAAGGGCGGGGAGGGGGGCGGCTACAACGGCCTGCTGCACTGCACTGCTTATGCTCTTTTGCATGCGTGCTATGTGCAAGCTCTGCATACTGCAGCTCCTATTTTTGCAAAGTTCGGATCTGTTTTCTCCGGATTTTATCGGCCCGGTGCAATCAAGCTATACCTGCTTGATTTGCCGGGTCTATCTGCAAATTGCCGGTTAAATCGGAAAATAAAATTACACCGGCTGCGGCAATCAAAAATGTACCAACATTTATCTTTTAAAATATGATATAATTATATTGATTGATATAATTAATATGATTATATTAGGAGGATATTTCAGATGCTTAAAACAATAAGTGCTATGAAAGCAAGGCAAAACCTGGGACAAATTATGAATGAAGTAAGTATAAGAAGTGACAGTTATATTATCGAACGGAACGGTAAACCACTGGTTGCCATTGTTCCTGTATCATTTCTGGAAGAAC
>DAIOEN010000450.1:0-3112 GCA_036746235.1 Vulcanimicrobiota bacterium
GATGGCATTATATGGGTTTTTCCTGTCTATGTTTTCCTGGCACCTTCTCCTGTTCACAGGTTTGCGGAACTTGTCTTTGAAAAAAATAAAAAGGATATATTTAAAGATAAATATGCGACGGCAATTACTACGTCCGTTCATTTTTACGATCATACTGCCCATAATTATATTCATTCAATCTCAGAAGATCTGGGAATGAGATATGTTGACGGATACTCTGCGGAAATGCAGGATTTACTTAAAGATAGTGGAAGGGAAATGGTGCTTAAATTCGCCAAAAATTTCTTTAATTTTATCAAAGAAAAAATGCCTGTAGAAAGAAAATTTAAGTCACCCTGTTATGAAATGCCTGAATATAAGCCGGCTGAAATAAAGGAAACTTCAAATAAAAGCAATAAAAAGATAGTAATTCTTACAGATGCAAAAGAAGAAGATATTAATTTAAACAGAATGGTACAGGTTTTTCAAAAAATCTGCCCATGCCAGGTAATTAATATAAGGGATGCTGATATAAAAGGAGGTTGTTTGAGCTGTTATTTATGCACCTATGATAATGAGTGTATATATAAAGACGGGTTCGCCGATATTATAAATAAACATGTTCTTACTGCAGACGGGGTTGTAATGGCTGCAAGAATAAAAGACAGATATTTATCGTCCCGGTGGAAGATGTATATGGATCGAAGTTTCGTTAAAGGCCATTGCCCTGTATATGAAGGAAAACAGTTCGGTTATCTCATATCAGGCCCTCTCAGAGATATAGCAAATTTAAGACAGGTTCTGGAAGCTAAAGTACAGGTGGGCAGAGCCAATCTGGCAGGTATAGTTACAGATGAATATGAAGATTCAAATCATATAACATCTCTTATTGAGACACTGGGAAAACAGATGGTCGCCGGAATAGAAGAAAAATTCGTAAAGCCCGGAACATATCTTGAAGCAGGAGGTCATATGATATTTCGTGATCTTGTTTACAGAAACTGGGGCATGTTCAGAGCAGATTATCTGTATTATAAAAAACACGATCTTTTTGATTACCCTCATAAAAATCTCGGAGAGAGACTTCAAAATCTTTTATATGCTGCAATGTTAATGATGCCCGGTATGAAAAAAGAATTTTATAAAAAGGCAAAGGAAGAAATGATTAAACCCCATCAGAAGGTTATTGAGAAATTTTAGATATTTTAAATAAAATATTCAGCCTGTCACATTTAATGGCAGGCTGAATATTTTATTTTAAAACCATTATCCTTGCCCCGTAAGGATTTACATCGAACAGGGCTTTATTGCTGTTTATATCAAAACAATCTCCTTCATTAAGCAAATCTATCAATTTATTGCCATGCTTTACATTTAAATTAAAGGAAGAGCTTTTATCCGAAGAATTAACAGAAACTATTACTGTTTCGTCTCCTGATTTTCTTGAAAAAGCAAACTGTTCATGATTTACGTGGAGCTGTTCGTAATTACCGTAACAGAGCGGATGGGAATTACGGCGTATATGGGCCAGTCTGGCTATATAATATGCCAGTTCGGCATTCTTGCTGTGTTTAACATCCTGAAGGTCAATACATGGTCTGAGGGGGTCATCACTTCCGTTTGTTTTTCTTCCTTCCAGTCCCCATTCACTGCCATAATAAATCGACGGTACCCCAGGCATGGTAAATAAGATGCTGTAAAGACTGTATAAATGTGACTGATTTTTAAGGGTTGATGCAACCCTGTCTACATCATGATTATCTACAAAATTGTATAATGGCAGGTTTTTGTACAGGCCGTATTCATCACAGAATTCTCTGTTCAGGGAAAAGGCAATTTCGAAAAAGTTTTTATCATTATGGCTTGAATATAATCCTTTATAACTTTCATAGTTAGTTACCGAATCCAGATGGCCTTCATCAATCCATCTTCTGTAATCACCGTGGATGACCTCTCCTGCCATAAAGAAATTTTCCTTCAGACCATGACAGAAATCGGAAAATTCTCTCAGGAAATTTATATCCATACAGTCTGCAGCATCAAGACGGAGACCGTCTATGTGAAATTCATCGATCCAGAATTTTACTGCATAATAAATATGATTTTTAACGTCATTATGATAAAGATTGAGTTTTACCAGATTATAATGGCCGTTCCAGGTATCATATGTGAATGGATCATCGTAAGGGCTTCTTCTACCGAAAGAAAGTCCTGAAAACCAGTTGCAATACTGAGAAGCTTGTCTATTGTTTATTACATCTCTAAAAGCCCAGAAATCTCTTCCAGTATGGTGAAATACACCGTCAAGTATTACCTTTATACCTTCTCTATGGAGGGCATTTATTACATTTTTCAGAGTTTCGTTACTTCCGAGTCTTCTGTCTACCTGATAAAAATCTGCCGTATCATAACCATGACTGGTTGAAGAAAAAAGTGGGCCCAGATAGAGAGCATTTACTCCCAGTTCTTTAAAATGGGGAATCCAGTCGTAAATTTTATTCAGCCTCTCAGTTACTGGAGAAGAAAAATCATTCTCCTTCGGTGCACCGCAGAAACCTATGGGATAGATGTGATAGAAAATTGAATTTTTCATTGTAATTCCTCCTTTATTCGTGACGCGTAACGCTTAACCCGTGACGCGAGGATTTTATTTTGTATACCATTTGGTATATTGAATGCAAAAAAATTATGAAAAAATTCCGTACATAAACTGCTGCACTGCCCTGTATATCAATTCGTCATTTAATTCAGTATAACCGTTCAGGGCAAGTCCTGTATAGGTATTTATCATTCCCAGGAAAGTAGCTCCCAGTGCTTTATGTTTTCCCTTCATGTTTCCATGATGCTGGGAGGATGCAATAAACATTTCTTCTATAATATTGAAGTGTCTCTGGTTGAAACGGGCAATTATTTTCCAGGAAGCACTCTCGGGAGGAGCAAACCACATGGATAACTGCATCCTGTAAAAATCGCTGTTTTCTCTGGCAAACATAAAATGAACCTTTACGACTCTGTAGAGAGTAAGGGGAAGGTCACCGTTATACAGGGCAGCTTCCTTTGTTATATCGTATAAACGATTGAAATTTGTCTCTATAAGTGCTTCCAGAAGCCCTTCCTTGCTGCCGAAATAATA
>DAIOEN010000451.1:0-3100 GCA_036746235.1 Vulcanimicrobiota bacterium
TGGCAGGGAATTTGCATATATATAAACTAAATATTCTTACTGCAAAAATGGCATTATAGCCATACATTGAAATTCCGAAAAGTCTGTTTTCGAAAAAACCCTGAAAGGGAGTGTTGAAATGAATCTGGAAGAAAGAAATAAACTGGCCCTTGAGAAGTTTATGGAATATAGAAGAAAAAAAGAAGAAGAAAAAAAAGAAGATGATGTTATATTATCAGGTGAAGGAGAAAAAAAACTTCAAATTTCTTCATCTTCGAAGCATAATACCGTTGACCTTGAGATGTTATATTATAGATTGTGATATCGACGGTGTTAGATGTTTTGTGTAAACATACCGGGGAATAAAGGTTTATGCAAAATGTATGACACAGTCATAAGAAAATTATTTCTTAAATAAAAAGATTATTTTTTTTTCAGAAATTTCTTCTGTCTGAGAAATTTCTTCCCTGTATGTATCGATGATTTTATTTATAGCATCTGTAGTTTCAGGCAGATCTCCTTTATAATCGTGAAAAGCCACCACCCCTTCTGATACTGTATTATTCCATGCAAGTTTAAAATCATTCCATACATAAGAAGAAGAATGATTCCCGTCTATAAAGGTAAAAAAGAATGCTTCATCCTCTCTGAATGTCAGTTCTATGGAATCTGTATGAATAACCGTAATATTGTCAAAACCTTCAATGACTTTATAAAATATATCTTTCTGACTTTTCCCCTGAAGAATGAAATTATATATATCCTTCATGGAATATCCTTCTGTATTTACCGTTATGTCCGAGTCAGGAGCGAATATATCGACGGTGAAGACTTTTTTTTTGTGTTTCATTGCTGATTTTGCCAGCTTTACAGTACCTCCTCCCAGGAAAGAACCTATTTCCAGAATGTTACCTTCCAGCCTGTAAAGATTATGTCTTTCTATAAATTCTATGAGTGTCTCGTAACCGACTAGATCGAAATTACACATTTTGTTATCCCTGTAGAGAAAAATATTTATATGAGAATAATAACGCGTTACGCATAATACGTGATGGGAGAAACAGATTCTCATACTTCGTTGTGACCGAAACGGTCATGGCAGTTTCACGTGAAACTTTTTTATTTTTTATTATATACAAGGGCAGGCTATAAAGCAAGAGCGATTGTGCTGGAAAAGTGAAGGGTGAAGGGTGGACGTCAGACTATTTCATGCATCATAAGATAAATTTATTAAAGGGAAAAAACAATACTGTGGAGAACATTTAAAGCTATATAAAATAATTTTCTAAAATTAATCGGAGAGCAGTGAGCGGTGAAAAGGGAGTATATGTGCCCATTTGCCAGTCGGTGAAGAGTAACATCACCATTCACCCTTCACGATCCCTTTATGCCATATATAGTTGCATCTTTCGGAAGAATAATAGCCACGGAATATTCGTCATGCGGCACATATCTTGCATTTGCCGGAGGCAGGGGTATTTTTATCTATCTTACAGAGGATTATTCTCTTTACCGGATACTGATTTCTCCGTCTCCTGTGAAAAAAATTCATTTCACCGGTAATAAAATACTCTCTGTTAACAGAGAAAATACAATCTGTATGTGGGAGCCGGCAACTGGTTCCGTAATAAGGGAAATAAGGGAAGATTTTACCGTAACCTCTGTGACAGGCAATGAAAAGATTGTTGCCTCAGTGGGAGAATACGGAGAATTAAGCTTAAGAGAACTTGAAAATTTTGTTCTATTACATAAAATAAAAGCTCATGAGAAAAGGATTAATTGTGTCTGTTTTAGTGATACTCACCTGGCTACAGGAAGTTCAGACAGAAAAGTGAAACTATGGGATGTAAAAGATTTTAAAGAAGTGCTTACTATGGAAGGCCACAGTGATCAAGTTCTGTCTCTTGCCGTAAGGCCGGGAAATAATGAATTGCTCTCAGGAGGGGAAGACGGGCTGGTAAATATCTGGTCTGTTCCTGATGGAGCACTCATAAAAACAATAAAAAGAGAGAACGGAATAACTGCCATTGATTTCGACAGAACCGGTGAAAAACTTTTTTTTGTTTCAAGCCCGAGATATTACGGTAATTTTTCCAATGACATAATAGAAATATATAATCTTAAAGACGATACTTCTTTACAGAAAATAAAGGAACATTTCGAAGGAACTGTTTCTCTGTCAGTAAGACCGGATAATATGGATTTAGCTGCAGGAGGATTTAATGAAATATTTGGAATATGGCGTAAAGAAGATAAATATGTTCTTTACGGAAAAATAAAAAGACATTCAGGCATAATTAATCTTATGAAACATAGAGGGGAAGAAATACTCTCTGCAAGTTCCGATGGTACGGTAATGTTATGGAATAGTTCTTCAGGTGAGATTCTGAGAAAAATAGAAATAAAAGGGGAAACCCTGCAGACTATTGCATGTTCACCGTCTTTACTTGCCATAAGCATAAAAAGCAAATTTAACTTTGATGATTTTAAAGACAGAGGTATAAGGGTATGGAACAGTAATGAAGAGATTTATAATCTTAAAGGTCATAAAGATGACGTAATGGCCCTTGCCTTTAATAAAAATGCCACGCTGCTGGCTTCAGGGGGAAAAGACAGGACAGTAATGATATGGAAGCTGGATAATATAAAAGATTCTTTTTCACCGGGAAGACAGGAAGGGTCTGTCGAAAGTCTGTGTTTTAACAGTGACGGAACCATTCTTGCTTCGGGAGGAACTGACGGAAAGATCTATTTATGGGACATTGAGAAAAAAAGTCAGATCTGTATTTTATCAGGCCATGAAGCTACTGTAACATCTATAATATTTTCTCCTGAAGGGAATAAAATAATCTCAGGAAGTTATGACAGACATGTGAACATATGGTCGAAAGAAGCTACTATAACCATTGAAACAGAATGGTCTGTGAGAGATTTAAATATAAGCCCTGACGGAACATATCTTGCTATTACAACAAACAACGGAATTATAGAGATATGGGATCTGAAAGAATTGAAATTACTTAAAAAAATCAGTTTCCCTGAATATTACCAGTCCCTGTTTTCTGTAAATTTTAAAGAAGAATATATGGAAATTGCAAATTATTGTAATGAAATTATAGAG
>DAIOEN010000452.1:0-3079 GCA_036746235.1 Vulcanimicrobiota bacterium
AAAATCTTTTCTTTTGTAAAACAAAAATATATCCCTTTATCTTCTAGAAAAAAAATTTTTTTCCTCTTTATCTTAATAATTTCATGTAAATTTTTTAAAAACCCTGATATTAAGGGTTCTTTTGCTTCTACTATGCCGTTCTTCTTCTTTTCTATTCCGGTAAATTATAAAATACTTCATAATTTTATCACTATTATATTAAATAGACAATAGAAATTTAAAAAATTTACATGGCAAAATTTATTTGCCTCCTACTACTGCAGGATAGGTCGTATACTCACATATACCTTCAAAAATGGCCCTGGCAACTTTCTGACGAAAGGTTGCACTGGATAATAATCTGGCATCTTCTGAATTACTTATAAAAGCTATTTCCAGTAATGCAGCAGGCATTTTTGTGTTTTTAAGAACATAAAATTTTGAACTTTTAATACCTCTGTCCATTGTGCCAAGATCTGAGATTAAATACTTATGGATTACTGATGCAAGAGATTTATCTACATCTTTGTAATAAAATGTAGTTGTTCCTCTTACCGTTTCTTTGCTGCTTGAATCGCAATGGATACTGAGAAATATATCTGCATCGTTTTTATTTCCTATATTGGCTCTTGCCCATAGTTCCTCTGAATCGGAACTGTCTGAACTCGTTACGTCTCTGTCTGTGGAATGAGTCAATATAGCATTCCATCCTTCCTGAATTAAGAGTTCCTGCAGCCTCAGAGATATATCAAGAGTCATATCTTTTTCCGCAAGACCTGTGGAAGGATTGATTGCTCCGTAGTCGCCTCCGCCATGACCGGGGTCTATGACTATTGTCTTTACAGTGTTCATAAGATAGCCTATGGCACCTGTTCCAATGGTTGCCATAGATGTTTCATCTACCGTCTCTTTACCCATTTCCATTATCAACTGATTTGCTACGGTCTGGGATTGAGAGAAGGCTATTTTTACAGATTTGTTTAATTTGAATACAACTCTTACTACATTGGGAGATTTTCGATTTTGAGCTACCCTTATGTCAGATATTATTTCATCGTTAACAGGAACAGAGAGTTTCTTTTCTACCAGTATTGCATCGGTAAAATCAATATAAATTCTGCTATCAGGACTTTTTAATCTGTGCCATTCATAGGTTACAGGCCCTGTCGTGGTTATAAAAATCCTGCGAATACCATTTTTTTCCTCAAATTTCACCTCTCTTATTTGCTGTGTACTGGTCTGGGATATTGCCTCTTTTGCCTGAGGTGTCTCTGCCGGAGCAGGAGTTGTTTCAACTGCAGGTACATCTCCATTGGAAGAAGTAAGTCTTAATTTTACCTGATCCAGATTTATTCTTGAAGCTATTCTTACTGAAACAGGTTTTTTTAATTCCATTACTACCCTTACGGAATTCGGGGAATTTTGAGATGCTTTTACGTTTTTTACTATATCATTATTTATATCCTTATTTTTCTTCAATGATAGGACTGTTCCCGGTATATCAACAGCAATCCTGAGAGGATCTGTAAGTAACTGTGAAGAGTATTTTACAGGGCCTGTGGCCTGTATTATCAATTCTCCTCCCGATGAGGTTTCTTTATAATCTATATTTATTATTTTTGTCGATCCTGCACAAAAGCCGCTGGTAATAACAGATGTAATTAATAAGATTATTATAAAAAGTTTTTTCATAAGCAAATAACCGGTCTGTAAGCAAACCGGAAATTCACCCCCGTTTCTCTGGTATCATCTAATTTTATCATGTTTATTGTTTCAGGCCTTGAAATCGTAGATGGCAAATTTGTAGAACCATATTTTTTCAAATCTTTGCCTTCTATTGTTATATGAATTTTTTTTATGTCCTTAAATTCTGTAAGAGAAAAAACAAGCGAATTTATAACTATTTCCGAAGGAATATCATTTTGTACCTGCAGAAAAGCAGAATTGAAATCAATATAAGCTACAGTGTCTTCTATCCTGAAAGATAATACTTCTGTTCCTGCTGGAAGAGTAGGTTTTGCCCATTCTTCATCGAGTCCTTTTACGAGTCTGTGGATAACATTCTGTGGCAATGTTTTAGAGTCCTGAAATACACAGGTTACAGGCACTATAAAGAGTGATTTCTGCTCCAGAAAATAAATGGTAGCTCTGTTTTCTTCTCCGGGAATTCTACTCTCTTTACCTGTTAAAAATAAATTTTTCCATCTGTCTATACCAATTGGCTCTTTCAGGTCCAGTTCACCCAGTGTTTCGATTTTTTTACCTTCTATTAAAAATGTTATGCCTTTTATTTCTTTAAAATGAGATAATGTATAATTAATAGAAGATATAAGCAAATTACCTTCTATTCCTCCGGTTTCAAATGCTTTTCTGAAATTTTGAGAAAAATCCAGAAAGGCAATTCCGTCTTTAATTTCGAAATTTAATAACGTTGTTCCTTTAGGAAATAAATTATAAAGAGATTTATTCGGTGGTTCCAATGAAATGAGTAATTCTACTGCTCTTTTTGGGGTAGAAGGTTTTTCTTTTATTTCATAGGTTACAGGAACAAGAAACATAAGGTTTTCATCACTGAAATAAACTATAACCTGTTCTTTAGCCTTCGGACCGGACAGAATATTACAATTGTTCAATATCAGAAGACCGAGGGATAATAATGTTAAGCTGATTATCTTGAACCTGTTCCACTTTTTCTTTAAAGATGTTTCCACATGCTTCATCCTTTGCAAATATAATTAATCTTGCAAAAATAAAGTACAATTTATCATTCACAAGAACATCTTCAAAGAGAAGGATATTTCTTACAGGAGTTAATTTTTATTCTCTTGCAGTTGCAAATATCCGTGCTTATTATAACATGATTTCTCACATATGTCAAAAGTTTTTGTAAAGAATTTATTAGAGTGAAAAGTGAAAAGTGAAAAGTGAAAAGAATGGGACATTACTTACTTTTCACTGATCTACAAAATCACACATTTCCATTTTCTATTGCAGGAATTTTTTCTTGTCTTTTTGACTGTTTCCATTCTGACTTTTTGGCACAGGGGACAGATCCATTTTCTTTTTTTATGGAATGGTCTTTTCTGTTCTACCATTTTTA
>DAIOEN010000453.1:0-3074 GCA_036746235.1 Vulcanimicrobiota bacterium
TTTTTCCTCCCTGCAATAATGAGATCTGATTTGTTCATACCTGTTCTTTCTGTGAGTATGTCACAGAAGCCTGACTCCTCTAAAAGACTTATCAATAATTTTTCCGGTATGAAGTGATTGGCTTTTACAGTCAGTTCTGTCATAAGATTTATTGCATTCATATATAACCTGTCTGTTCCGTAATCGGTCATATTCTGTGTCACAAACCAACCTCCGGGAACTATAGTTGCAGCAATTTTTCTTATAACCTGTTCCAGTTTATCACCGAATATTTGAAGTACATAAGAAGTAAGGACAATATCATATGTTTTTTCCGGTAGATAATCTGTTAACAGGTTACATGGAATGACAGATACCCTGTCTTTATATGCTGATTCTGCATACATATGTTTTATTTCTGCCGCAACGTCAGGTAAATCGGCAATTACTGCATGTAAATGTGAGTTGCAGTCCAGAAGAGCTGTGGCATATTTCCCATGGTTGCCTCCTATGTCGCAGAGCCACTGTGCGTCATTAAATCCCGGAAGCATTTCTATGAATTCTACTGTATCCTGGAGAGAACCCCTCATGGCATGCTCTATAATTCCTTTCATCGCATCAGGTAAAGAAAATTTTTTGCTTATACATCCTGCAGGCATGCCGGGCTTTCTGAGCAGTTCAGACATATTGGATATAATATGTTCGCAGTTCTTTCTCTGCCAGAGCAGAGAATTTCCCTGATAAAAGGGAGATGTTGAAACAAGGAATTCAGCAGAAGCAGGTGTTACCATATACCTGTTATCTATTGCTGTAAGCAGTTTACGGCCTTCAAGCACGGCCATCAGTGCTTTTATGGCACTTTCGTCTGTTCCTGTTATCTCTGCTGCTTCAGCAGCAGTCCTGGCGGTTAAAAGATGATCAAAGAGTTTGAGATTGATTGATTCTTTCAGTGCACATGCATCAATAGCTCCGATAAATATAGATTCTATAAAATCGAAATCATTGACCGGTTTTTCCATAGTTGTTTTTGTAAGCATTTATTTGCTCCCTTCTTTTTAGATTATAATTAAGTATCTTAACTATTTTTTGAAAAAAAAATATTACTTTTCCGGAAATCCGGATATTCTTTCATCTATAATATCATTTATTGTTTCTAACATGACTGATATAGTTGCAATCTGGGATGATGAAAATGAACTCAGACGATTTATCAATTCGTCCATTTCTCTGCCGTGGAATTGTTTGTGGGCGTGGTATGCCTGCCATCCCGTTTCTGTAAGTGAAAGTAAATATTCTTTGTTGCTGTATGGAGCCTGCTGTTTTTTTACATATCCGTTTTTTGACAGCTTTGAAACCATCTGGGAAGTCGCGCTTTTTGTAACTCCGAATAGTTTTGACAGGCTGGTAATATTGATCTCTTCATTCTCGCCTATTGCCTGGATGATATGTGCTTCATTTGTTGTAATTTCCCTGTCTTCATCTATTTTTATGGGCATAGTCTCCATAAAGGTAAATTTCCGTGCAAACCTTAACAGGTGACTTACTGTATCTGTAATGAGTTCTTTTTTTGTATCCATATATATATGATACAGGTGCTTAACTATTTTGTCAATAGTTTTTCATAATTTTTCTGCAAAATGAAATTATCTGGAAAATTTTTACAAATATGCCAGAACCTGTTCCCCTGCCGTCTCACCGGATATGTGTTTTAATATAGTCCCTGCCATAGCAGTACCTGCAAGAAGGATAATATCTCTGTCAGGGTCTGCAATTTTTAATGCATAATCATAGGTTTCCAGAGGCCCTCCCGCATATTTGCAGAATATATCAGGTCTTATATGTTCACATAGTTCTATCATCCTGAGAGGGTTTGCCTGATCTTTACTGTGTTCTTTTTCATAACATAAAGCAGGGAGAAACATTTTTATGTTATGTAAATTTATAAGAGCTTTCAGTGCATTCAGAGGTTCTTCCACTCTTGTTATAAATGTGGCACAGAGAATGATATTCTCTTTCCCGGAGTTCTTCATTAGTTCCCCTATGGAATGCATAAGACCACCGAATTTCAGACTGCTTGCACCGGCAGAAATCAATGTTACAGGCCTTTCCCTTATGACTTCCATACGTCCCGGACATGTAGCTTTTTTAAGGCCTTTCTTTATAGCTTCCGTAATCTGTGAAAAAGTACCTTTCAGGATATGTCTTTTCCATAAAAGATAGGCTGTATAAGCAGAGAGAACTGCATTGTCTAAATGAAAGGTTCCAGGCACTGAAAGTTCTATGTCCATACTATGACTGTCCAGAACTATTTCAGCTTTACTTCCCAGTATGGTACATCTGGAATGTTTAACAAAAAAATCTCTGCCATATATACACAGAGGGCCGGCTTTTTTAAGTTCTGCCAGGTGTATTATAGCATTCATTATATGATCTTCCTGTTTCCCTATTATGGCAGGTATGTCTTCTTTAAGTCCTCCTGCTTTATGCCATACAGGGCCTGCAACATGTCCCGTATCTTCCAGCCACAGAGGTAAATCGTCAGGAGGTTTTAGCTGTTTGAGGTGATCACCTCCGACGGTATTTAACATAATTGCGCACGGGGATAGCAGGGAAGACGAAGGATCGTCTTTTAAACCTATATTTGCCTCGAAAATTGCAAAGCCTGTGTCGTGCCGTGTAAAATAATCTGCCAGGACGGCATATCTTACATCATAAGAAGCCATCGTTCCGTAAAGGGATAGACAGTATTCGACAAAAGGTTCCAGTGTTCCAACTGATAAAAGAAAATCTTCTACAGAGATCCAGTTACTTTTATTTTCTCCTGCCATTAATAATTGATATCTTTCCCTGTTGCCGTTATTATCTTCGAATAAAGGTGGTTTTGTTCCGAGTCCTACAGGTTTGTTTACTCCTGTTAAGGAAAAGAATTCACTTACTATAAAGGCAAGAAATCTTGAAGATGATGCTTTGCCACAGCTTCCTGCTGTAATGACATAAGGTATGGAGCGGAGTTTTTCCTGTAACCCCGTTTCTTTAAGGATCCATGCAGTTCTCTTGCCATGCCTGTCTTCTTCATGTTCCGGATATCCAAATCC
>DAIOEN010000454.1:0-3065 GCA_036746235.1 Vulcanimicrobiota bacterium
GTTTATATTCTGGGAGAAGACGGGAAACTCGTTCCTCCATGTGTTCCCGGAGAGCTCTGTGTGGCAGGTCATGGCATGACAGGAGGTTATTTAAACAGACCTGACCTTACAGAGTCGAAATATGTAGAGAATCCTTTTGTTCCCGGCGAAAAGATGTACCGCACGGGAGACCTTGCCAGATGGCTTTCTGACGGAAATATTGAATATATGGGAAGAATTGATACACAGGTTAAAATCAGGGGCTTTCGAATTGAACTTTCGGAAATAGAACAGACCATGAAGAAGATACCATGGGTTGCCGATGCGGCAGTAATAGACAGAGATGATGAGTCAGGAAGAAAATATCTCTGTGCTTATTATGTTCCCGGCAAAGATTCTACTGAAGAAGATGACACAGGTAAAATAAAAACATTCCTTAAAGAAACTTTACCTGATTATATGACTCCCCAGTTTATTATGAAAATCGATGTCATACCTCTTACGCCGAACGGTAAAATCGACAGAAAATCCCTTCCTGCACCTGATGAGTCTATAATAAAAGAAGAATTTATCCCTCCGTCTACAGAGGTTGAAAAGACCCTCTCGGCTATATGGGAAGAGATTCTTGGCGTCAGGGCAGGTATAAACAGTAATTTCTTTGACCTGGGAGGCCATTCCCTGAAAGCAGTGACCCTTCAGAGCAAAATCCAGAAAGAGTTTGATATTACAATAAGTCTTAAAGATATTTTCAAATATTCTACCCTGAAAGAAATGTCTCTCTTCATTGAAAGGGGAAGCAAGAGAGTTGTCTCCATTTCTCATGCGCCGGAGATGGAATATTACCCCGTTTCTTCCGCACAGAGACGTATGTTCCTTATGGATCAGTTGGAAGGAAAAAGCATTACCTATAATACTCCCATAGTATTTATCATTGAAGGAGCAATTGACCATAAAAAATTAAGTGATGCCATAGATAAAGTCGTTTCCCGTCATGAATCACTCAGAACTTCTTTTCATATAAAAGACGGCGAACCTGTTCAGAAAATCCATGAAACAGTGAGGGTAAAACGTATATACAGGGAAGGAGAAGAAGAAGACATTGACGGTATCCTGAAAGAATTTATCCGTCCTTTTGACCTGTCCCGCGTTCCTCTCCTCAGGTTTGCTCTTATAAAAACAGGGCCGAAGCGGTATGTATTCATGCTGGACATACATCATATTATCTTTGACGGAGTGTCATTCCATGTATTTATGAACGAACTCATGGGGTTTTACCAGGGAAAAGACATTCAGCCTTTAACGATACAGTATAAAGATTTTGCTTTCTGGCATGAAAATCTTTTAAAATCGGGCGAAATAAACAGACAGAAACAATACTGGCTTGATGTTTATGAAGGAGATATACCGGTATTAAACCTCATAACCGATAAACCCCGTCCTTCTGAAATGTCTTTTCACGGCCATCACAGAGTGTACAGTGTAGACAGAAATATTTCTTCTTCTTTAAAAGCCATGGTAACCAGAAAAGGGTCCACTCTTTTCATGACAGGTCTGGCATGTTTTTCTCTCCTCCTGTCCAGATATACTTCTCAGGAAGATATAATCATAGGAACTCCCGGTACGGGAAGAAATATTCCTGATATAGATTCACTTATAGGCATGTTTGTAAATACCCTGGCTATAAGAACTTCTCCCGTGAAAGAGAAAATCTTTGCAGATTTCCTGAAAGAGACGGAAGAAAGGATACTTTCTGCCTATGACAACCAGGATTACCAGTTAGATATGCTTATCGACGACCTGGGCATAAAGAGAGATGCAGGGAGAAATCCTCTCTTTGACGTAATGTTTGACATTGTGAATAAACAGGAGAAGAAATTAATAGAAGATATTAATCTGGAACCATACCCTCTGGAAGTGGATGTGGCGAAATTCGATCTTACAATGACCATCGTTGAAGAGAAAGAAGACCTCTATATCAGTATTGAATACCGTGATGATCTGTTCGTGGTTGAAACTATAGACAGAATGGCGGAACATTACATTAATCTCCTGGGAGATATATGCAGGAAAAAAGAGGGCAGACTTAAAGACATGGATATACTGTCTGAAAGTGAAAAACACAGACTCCTCCATGAATTCAACAAAACTTCAATGCCCTATAATCTGAACAGAACAATTCATGAAGTCATAGAAGATTCTGCTCTGAAGCATAGTGAAAAAATTGCAGTTGTCTGTAAAGATAGACGAATTACTTACAGTGAACTGAACAGACAGTCAGATATTCTTGCGGAAAAATTACTCTCTGCAGGAGTGAAAGATAATGAAATCGTAGCCATAATGATTTCTCAGAAACTTGAAATGATCCCCGGAATACTCGGCATACTTAAATCAGGATGTGCTTTCCTTCCCATAGATCCGTCGTACCCTTCAGAAAGAATAGAATTTATGATGGAAGACGCAGGAGTATCTGTTCTTCTTACAGATACTCAGTTGAAGACAAAGGTAAATTTCGGCGGTCATATTATCTGTCTTGACGAGGATTCTTTATGGGAAGGCACTGTAACAGAAGGAGTAAAAAGAGGAAAACCTTCGGACCTTGCCTATATTATCTATACGTCAGGCACGACGGGAAAACCTAAAGGAGTCATGATAGAGCACAGTTCTCTTGTAAACCTGAGTCTTTACTACAGGGATGTATTTACCATTTCTTCACAGGACAGAGGCACCAAATATGCAGGTTTCAGTTTCGATGCCGGCATATCGGAAATATTCCCCTTCCTCATAGCAGGGGCGGCCATTCATATAATTCCTGACGAAATGAGGCTTTCTCTTAAAGATATAAACCTGTATTTTAAAGAGAACAACATTACCCATACCTTCCTTCCCACCCAGTTTGCGGAACAGTTTATGGAACTGGAAGAAAACACGTCTCTTAAATATCTGGATACAGGGGGAGATAAAGTCAGGTTCTTTAAACAACATGATTATAAAGTGGTAAACGGATACGGCCCTACAGAATACACGGGCATAACCACTACCTTTACTATAGAACGTATGTACGACAATATTCCCATAGGAAAACCTGT
>DAIOEN010000455.1:0-3050 GCA_036746235.1 Vulcanimicrobiota bacterium
GTTTCTTCCATAGCTTTCTTTATATCTGCATCAGGCTCTACCTGATAGGCAGCCATAAGAGGTTCTATTGCAGAAGGATCCTTCAATTCTCCCAGAGCAGTAACTGCCCAGTAACGGACATTCCAGTATTTATCTTTAAGAGAAAGGATAAGTGGTTGGAGAGCCTTTTTATCACCAAGTTTTCCGAGGGCAAAAACTGCTCCTGCTCTCAAACCGTCATGACTATCATTAAGAGCCTCAATTAAAGGATCTACTGCCGTTATATCACCGGATTTACCAAGAGCAAAAGCTGCACTCTGAGCGATTTCTTTATTCTGAGATTTTAATAACAGAATAAATTCAGGCACAGCTTCCCGGGAATTCATTTTTGTAAGAGCTGTAATAGCAGACTGAACTACAAATATATCATTATCTTTTAAGAGAGGAATTATACAGGAAATTGACTGTTTATCCTTCATAATTCCAATAGTGTCAGTAGCTGTTTTTCTTACTGATGCACTTGAGTCAGTCAGTAATTTTATAATAGAAGGAAGAGATGCAGGGTCTCTTATTTCTTTAAATGCACCTGCAACTGCAATCCTTACACCTTCATCCTGACTGGTAGCAAACTGTGATAATATATCCAGTGATTCCCTGGCACTCAATTTGCCAAGAGATTTTATTATTTCAATTTGAACATCTCTGTTATTTTCAACAGACAAAGCCTCTATAAGAGCTCCTGCTGCTGCTTTCACTCCAAATTTTCCAATAGAAAAAGCTGCACCTTTACGTATCAAAGGGTCTTCATCATCCAGACCTGCAATGGCTGATGCCACATCAGCAGGCAACTGTGCCACATCCGATCTGCCTGTTTCAGGAGTTTTCACAGGAGTTGCCACTGGCTCAACAGGAGTTGCTACAGATGTTACTTCTGTCTGAGCAGGAAGAGGCGTAACTGAAGGGACTGAAGTGAATTCAGGCACAGGAGTACCTGAAGCAGCTTCTTTCTGTTTTTTTATCCAGTTTAATTTATCCAGTGCTATCTCCATACCTATTTTTGTATTGAGTATCTTTTCAATTCGATAGGCATCATCTACAGGTTTAATAGCAGTTATATCTCCGATTCGGCCAAGAGCTATAGCAGCCCAGTAACGCATCAATTCGTCTTCGTCTTTTAATTTTTCTATAAGGGCAGGCACAGCTTCCTGTGCCTTCAGCTCACCAAGAGAGGAAATTGACCAGTAACGGACATATTTATCTTTATCTCCCATAGCTTCCATTAAAGGGGCAATCGCATTCGGATCACCGAGTTTCCCCAGATCCTGTGCGGCATGATAACGTATACTGGCATCATTGCTTTTCAAATCATTGAGCAGATCTTCCAGGGATTTTGCACTGGTAATAACTGTAGAACAAATCATGAAACATATTAAACCTATAAATAATACTGAAAACTTCCTCTTCAAATTAAATCCTCCTTAATATTGTGAAAATCGTGACGCGTCATTTAGCGTGACGCGAGGATAACTCAATTGTTTAATTCCAGAATTTCATTACAACACTTCTATACTGTATGGCTTCAGCCACATCTTCAATAGATATAATATCCCTGCCTGACATATCCGCTATGGTTCTGGAAAGTTTCAAAATTCTATGACATGCTCTGGCACTGAGACCCAATCTGTCCATAGCCTGCTTTAAAATCTTTCTTATATCTTCATTTATGGTACAGTGTCTGTACACATCCTGCCCTGTCATAGCAGCGTTATTGAATATGGATTTACGGGAAAAACGTTTATACTGTATCTGTCGTGCTTTCACCACTGTCTCTCTCATTAAATTTGATTCATCGTGAGACATAGAAGACAGAATTTGATTGGTATCAATTCTTGGCACTTCAATATGAATATCAAATCTATCCAGTAAAGGACCGGAAATTCTTTTTAAATAATTATTTATCTGTGAACCGGTACAGGAACATGGTTTTACAGAATCGGAATAAAAACCGCATGGACATGGATTCATAGAAGCAATCAACATAAAATCAGCCGGATAAGTCAGAGAGATAAGAGCTCTTGCAATGGTAACTTTACGGTCTTCCAGAGGCTGTCTCAATAATTCGATAATATCTCTCCGAAACTCGGGCAGTTCATCTAAAAAAAGGACACCATGATGGGCAAGGCTTACTTCTCCCGGCCTGGGATAACTGCCGCCGCCTATAAGACCTGCAGTGCTTATAGTATGATGGGGTGCCCTGAACGGTCTTTCTGTTATTAAAGCATTTTTCTTATTTAATAATCCTGATACGCTGTATATCTTTGTTACTTCCATAGATTCGTCCAGATTCATAGGCGGTAATATAGATGGAATTCTCCTTGCAAGCATAGTTTTACCGCTTCCCGGTGGGCCTATCATAAGAACATTATGTCCTCCGGCCGCTGCCAGCAACAGAGCACGTTTTACATGTTCCTGTCCTCTCACTTCGGAAAAATCAGGGTTATAATCAACCAGAATATCTTTCTTTTCAGAAATTATATGATATTCACCATTCCCCGAATTTATCATATCTACAGCTTCTTTAAGAGTTGAAGGGGCTATTACCTTCAAACCGTCTACAAGCAATGCTTCATGGGCATTTTCAAAAGGAACCATTACTTTAGTCTTACCGCATTTTTTCGCCATAACAGCGATTGAAAGAATTCCATTGACAGGTCTTATAGCTCCGTCAAGAGATAATTCGCCTGTTATAACAAAATCTTCGAGTTTTTTACTGTCCACAGAGCCGAGAGCAGACAGAGTCGCCATAGCTATTGGCAGATCAAAAGAAGGCCCTTCTTTCCTTATATCAGCCGGTGCAAGATTTATTGTCAATCTTTTAGACGGAAATTTGAAATCAGAGTTATTAACTGCTGCCCTGACACGTTCTTTTGCTTCTTTTACAGCCAGATCCGGCAGGCCTACTATATTAAAGGCCGGTAACCCATGACTTATATCGACTTCTACATCTACCATAAACGCGTCTACTCCCTGTAAAACCCCGCTTTTAACAATAGCAATCATCCTTACTCACT
>DAIOEN010000456.1:0-3048 GCA_036746235.1 Vulcanimicrobiota bacterium
AGGAGCATCAGAAGGAAAATATACAGGCATTACAGAAATAATAATGCAGGATGAACGTGCTGATAAAATGTATGAAGAAGAAAAAAGAGAAGATGTAAATCCTCTTCTGAACGATCTGGGGGAACTTCTTTCAAGTCAGTTAAAGAAGGAAAAACTCGGCAGGGCTATAAATATAGAAGTAAATGAAAATGAACTTACTATCAGTCTTAATACAGGGAAAGGCTTTTTTGCCATAGGCAGTGCCGACATTAAAACCGACACGGCTCAGGTGCTAAATACTATTTCCGGTCTCTGTAAAGACTTACCCGATAAGGCAACCATAAGGGTAGAAGGATATACATGTAATTTACCGATACAATCGGGGAACTATCCTTCAAACTGGGAATTGTCTACTGCCAGAGCAACAAATGTGGCAAGATATCTTATAGAAAAAGGACATATAGATCCCTGGAGAGTTTCTGCCGCCGGTTATGGAGAATACAGGCCCAAAGTGCCGAATAACTCCGAATATAACAGATCTATTAACAGAAGAGTAGATATAACCATTATGGTTAATAAATCAGCAACTAACGGAAAGGTTTCAGTCAGTGAGCAGTGACCAGTGACCAGCAAAATCAGTTTATCCTTAACGTTTAACTATTGACTTTAAACTTAAAATTTATTATGTCTGACAACCGGTCACTGATGACTGATTGCTGATTAAGGAGGAAAAAGATTGAACAGATCAGAACTCATCTCTTCAGAGAAAGAAAGTATATCTATTCTGGATGAAGCTTTTGTGCAATCACTGGAGATAGTCCTTTCTTCACTGTCTGAAGAACCTATAAATATAGCCCCCAAAGATTTAAATTTAAAGATAGATGACGCTTTTACCGAACAGTGTTTATCAATAAAAACAGAATATATAGAAGGCTTTTCCGGTTATGACAGAATGTTATTTAAATTAAAAGATGCCATTCCTTTTACCCAGCTGGCAATGGGAGAGAAAATAGATGTTTCCGTTGTAGATTTAGATGATCTTCATCAGAGTGTATTCAGTGAAATAGCAAGTCAGGTAGTGAGCTCTACTATTACTACCATATCAGGTAAAATAAATAAAAAGATAAACTTTTCCTTTCCTGAGATTTCAGTAATAACTATGCCGGGAAATTTGCCTGAGACAAAAGACGCAGCAATAGAACTTTATTTCAGTCTCTCAGTCGGAAGTTTAATAGACAGTTATTTCCTATATCAAATACCAAAGAACTGGATTAATTATCTTTCAGGCAAAAGTGACGAAGTGGCTCCCGAACCGCATCCTGTATCACAGCCAGAAAGATTTATTCCAGAAATGCCTCCATTACAGGAAGAAAAAGTTACTGTAAAACAGGGTACAGCCCTGCCAGGCTATAGCTTCGAAGAACCTCCTTTACCACAGCAGAAATCTTATCAGGCAGAAATACCATATCAGATCCAGGGTAAACAGGAACAGGAAACGGTTGTTAAACCTGCCAAATTCTCTCAATTAATACCTTCAAGAGAAAGAGGACCTTCCAATTCTATTGATCTATTCCTTGATGTACCCATGAAACTTACTGCAGTCCTGGGAAGGGCTGTCCTCTATTTAAAAGATGTTCTGGATATGGGAAGCGGTTCTGTTTTTGAACTGGACAGACTTGCCGGTGAACCAATAGATCTTATGGTAAATAATAAACTTGTTGCCAGAGGAGAAGTAGTTGTAATAGACGAAAAATTCGGCGTAAGGGTTACAGAAACACTTGAAGAAATACAGAGAAAAGGAAGAACGTAGGGGCGTGAAGAGTGAAGAGTAGGGGCGAACCACTGTGTTCGCCCGGTAAAGGGTGAGGGAAATTTGGACACGATAAACGGATGATAATGTGTAAAAAAGAGGGATATAATATGGAGAATATACAGATTAATAAAATATTTTTCTTATTCTTTTTTTCAGGTCTCTCTTCTGTCGCCCTGGGAGACTCCTATACTCCGCCTCCCAGTTCGTCCCTTTCCCTCGTGAGAGTGATATTTTCCCTTTTAATAGTATTCGTTATTTTTTACATTATTGTATTTTTCTTAAAATTTATTTTTGTCAGAAAAGGGCTTATATTCAATAAAAAAGGTTTAAAACTGTTAAATATTTTACATGCCGGGCCTAACCTTTCCCTCTATCTTGTTGAATCAGGAGAAAAAACCCTTCTTATAGCAGCCAATGCCAATCATATAACACTTGTACAGGAAAGACAGAAAACAGAAGAAGAATTAACTGACACAGAAAATACTTCTACAGAACCTTCCTTTAAAGATTTCTTAAGTAAACTCGGATTTAACAGGGGGGATAAAAAATGAAATTTTCAACATATTTCAAAAAAGACAAAACTTCACACTCTATCCTTCGCATCAGGGCGTTTAATAAAACGCCACTGCTCACCCGGCACCCGGCACCCGGCACCAGATCTTCTCTCTTCACATCTCACTTCTCACGTCTCACGTCTCACGTTTCAACCTTCACCATCCTCATATTCCTGTTCTTATTCATTTTTTTGACTGTCGATCATTCTTTTTCTGCCTCAGTTCCTCTTCCGAGCATTAAAATAGGTATAGAAAAATCCGACAGACCGGAAGACGTATCACTCAGTTTGCAGATACTGATCTTTATGACAGTTATCTCACTGGCACCGACAATACTTATTATGTTAACATCCTTTACAAGAACCGTTGTAGTCCTGTCCTTTACCCGTAATGCTCTCGGAACACAGCAGACTCCGTCAAATCAGTTAATCATAGGGCTCGCATTATTTCTCACTCTTTTTATAATGGGACCTGTATTTAAAAAGGTAAACGATGTGGCAGTTAAACCATATATGGATAAAAAAATATCCTTTCAGGTTGCTCTCTCAAAAGGAAGTGAGCCTTTAAGGGAGTTTATGTTCAAACAGACAAGAGAAGAAGACCTCGCTGTTTTTATAGAGGCAGCCCATCTTCCAAGACCTGCCAGACTCAGTGATATACCGACAGATGTACTGATACCGTCTTTTATTATAAGTGAACTCA
>DAIOEN010000457.1:0-3028 GCA_036746235.1 Vulcanimicrobiota bacterium
CCTTTGATATGAAATCTGCAATAGAGAAAAGTCTTGAAAAGATTACTCCTCTGGCAGAGAAAAAAGGCCTTACTGTGACCTCTGTAATAGACCCTTCAGTCGGAGAGGTATATGGTGACAGGCGACGTGTGGAGCAAATAATCATCAATCTTCTGAGCAATGCAGTCAAGTTCACCGCCTGTGGTGAAGTTCGTATAGAAAGTCAGACAGATGGCGGATGGCTTGCTACACGGGTAATCGATACGGGGATAGGCATAAGGCCTGAAGATATGGATAATCTTTTTAAGCCATTCCGCCAGATAGATACAGGGATATCACGCCAATATGAAGGTACCGGTCTCGGTCTTTCCATATGCAAGAAGCTTGTTGAAGCAATGGGTGGTAAAATTTATGTGGAAAGCAAATCTGGCAGTGGCAGTATATTTACCTTTACTATGTCACTTGAAAAGAGATAAAATCATGAGTAACATACTTGTTGTAGACGATAATCAGCAAAATCTTTATATGTTGCAGATACTTTTATCTGCCAATGGTTTCCATGTGGAACAGGCTTCAAACGGGAAGGAAGCACTGGAACTTGCACATTGCTCACCTCCTGATATTATTATCAGTGATATTTTGATGCCTGTAATGGACGGTTTTGCCCTGTGCCGTGCCTGGAAGGAAGATGAATTACTGAAGAATATTCCTTTTATACTGCCACCTACACAGAGCAGAAGGATGAAGATTTCGCACTCGGCCTCGGAGCCGATCGGTTCGTCAGAAAACCTGCCGAACCGGCAGGATTTCTGGCTATGATCGGTGAAACCTATGAACCGAATGAACTGTTAAAATCAGAAACAAAATGAGGTGTCGGTTATGGCCCGTATTCTTATTATAGACGATGAAGAAGCTCTCAGGAAATCTCTCATGGCGATAATAAAAAAAGCAGGTTATGAGGTAATGGAAGCTCCCGATGGCAGGGAAGGTATTATATTACAGAAAGAAAGAGCCTTTGACCTTATTTTAACCGATATTATTATGCCTGAAAAGGAAGGAATAGAAACTATTATAGAACTCAAAAAATCATTTCCTGACCTGAAGATTATAGCTATGTCAGGAGGAGGTGTTATGCGTTCCGGCACTTATCTGGAAGTTGCAGACGCACTCGGTGCAGATTATACCATTGAAAAACCATTTTCTAAAAATAAAATACTCTCTGTTATCAAGGAACTTATCGGTTAGATGATTTATCCAGGGTATTTCTGACAACTGCTGATTATTGGTAAGCGTTCAGCTATCAACAGACAGCAGTCAGCTTTTACAGGAATTACATAATGAATCTACCTGTCATAAAAAAACACAATCATATCTGATTTCTGAAAAATAGTTTTTCACAGAAGGAAATTGAAAAAACTTCAGAATATGAACATAAGATACTTGTTATTGAGGTGATTTTTATGAACAGACCGCAGACCCTAAAAGAACTTGTAGATTTTGGATATAAATTCCTGTCTGTAAAAGATGAAATAAGAAAAAACTTACTTTTGAAAATAGAAAAAGGGGAAGAACTGTTCCCGGGCATTATAGGTTATGATAAAACTGTCATACCTGCCATAGTAAATGCCTTACTTGCAAAACACAATTTTATTCTTCTCGGCCTGAGAGGCCAGGCAAAAACCAGGATTTTAAGGGCTATTGCTTCTTTTCTGGATGAATATATACCTGTCATAAAAGGAAGCCAGATAAATGATAACCCTTTCAATCCCGTTTCTTCATGGGGAAAGAAAATTCTTCGGGAAAAAGGAGAAAATACTCCTGTAGAATGGATTGAACGCTCTCTGAGATACAACGAAAAACTTGCCACTCCCGATGTGTCCATGGCAGATCTCATAGGTGATATAGACCCCATAAAGGCAGCAACACAGAAACTCACTTATTCCGATGAAGAGGTCATACATTTCGGCATAATTCCGAGAAGTAACAGAGGTATTTTTGCCATTAACGAATTGCCTGATCTTCAGCCCAGGATTCAGGTAGGACTCCTTAACCTCCTTGAAGAAGGAGATGTTCAGTTTCGCGGATTCCCTGTAAGGATGCCTCTGGATATGCTGATTGTGTTTTCCGCCAATCCCGAAGATTATACCAACAGAGGCAATATTATAACACCCCTTAAAGACAGGATTGACAGCCAGATAATGACCCATTATCCTCTCTCCGTAAAAGACGGTGTGGCAATTACGGAACAGGAGGCATGGGTAAAGAGAGAAACACCGGCCGGTATAATCATACCTGACTATTTTAAAGAACTTGTAGAAGAAATAGCCTTTGAAGCAAGACAGAGCGAATACATATACCAGAATTCCGGCGTAAGCGCCCGTCTTTCCATAAGTGCAATGGAAAATCTCATAAGCAATATGGAAAAAAGAGCTTTTATATATAAAGAATCTCCCGTTTATCCCCGTATATGTGATCTCTGGGCAATCATACCTTCAATTACCGGAAAAATAGAGCTTGTCTATGAAGGTGAACAGGAAGGTGCCCAGTCCGTGGCAAGACGCCTCACAGGTGGGGCGGTAAAGAAAACCTTTCAGAAGCTTTTTCCGAAAGCCACAGGTACCCCTGTCAGAGAGGATTACAGAAGGGATGATATGAGAAAACCTCAGGTAGAGTCAATTTACAGGGAGATTATCGAATGGTTCGGCAAAGGAAACAAGATAGAAGTTTCAGATGACATGAAATGGGATGAATATTTTCATAGCCTGATGAAAGTGCCTTCACTGTTTGATCTGGCGAAAAAATATGTCGCCGGTAAAGACAGATATGAAATGGCTCTTGCTATGGAAATTATACTGGAAGGACTCCACCAGCATTCCCTTCTTGCAAAGGAGAATCTGGATACGAAATCTTCTTATTTTGATGTGCTGAAGGTCATGTTTGACCAGATGAAGAAGTGGTGAGTAGTGAGTCGTGAATTGTGGGCAGGCTTAGTAACGTAACAGGTAAAAAGGTATCCGTAAAAAGCTTCTGCCTGGCAGGCTCTGGAGAA
>DAIOEN010000458.1:0-2998 GCA_036746235.1 Vulcanimicrobiota bacterium
GGTAAGACTATTATGGCCGGCCTTCTTATAAAGGAATTGAAGATAAGAGGTTTAATAAGCAGGGTTCTTATTATTACTCCTGCCAATCTGACTTTTCAGTGGCAGAGGGAAATGAAAGATAAGTTTCGTGAGAATTTCCTGATTATAAAAGGTGATGTTCTTCGTTCCAATTATGGGGCAAATCCCTGGCAGGAGAATAATATGGTTATAACGTCTGTTTCCTGGGTTTCCTGTATTGAGGATGCTAAAGATAGTCTTCTGCGAAGCAGCTGGGATCTTGTTATTGTGGATGAAGCTCATAAGATGAGTGCTTATAGTAAAGAGAAAAAGACTCTTGCTTATCAGCTGGGTGAAGCTCTGTCTTCCAGGACTGATCATTATCTTCTTATGACTGCCACTCCTCATAAAGGTGATCCTAAAAATTTCTGTCTTTTTCTGGAGCTCCTGGATAAGGATATTTATGGTGATGTGAAGAGTCTTGAGAAAGCTATGGAACGCAGGGAAGCTCCTTTTTATCTTCGAAGGGTGAAAGAGGCTCTGGTGAATTTTCCTGATCCTGAGACAGGTCAGGTGCTGGCTATTTTTACAAAGCGTAATGTGGAAACTATTGAATTTCAGATTAATGAGCAGGAGATGGATTTTTATGATGCCCTTACCCGGTATGTAGAAGATCAATCTATAAAAGCTTCTTCTGATTCTTCTGCCAGAGGCCGTGCTCTCGGTTTTACTATGGCTATGCTTCAGAGGCGTTTTGCTTCATCTACCTGTGCCGTGAGAAGAAGTCTTGAACGCATGAAGGAAAGGCGTGAGCGTATATTAAAGGACCCTGAGAGCTATCGTAATGAACAGATTGCAAAGAAGTTACCTGAAGATTTTGATGAATTAACTGAAGCAGAACAGACAGAGATAATAACTCAACTTGAAGAAGTAGTGGCTTCATATAATCCTTTTGAGTTGAAAGAAGAGATCCTGGAGTTAACTAAACTGATTGATCATGTAAAGCTTCTGGAACATAATGAAATAGAATCAAAGCTTTTAAAATTAAAAGAAGTTATGACTGACAAAGGTATATTCAGAGATCCGAAAATGAAACTGCTGATTTTTACGGAACATAAGGATACTCTGGATTTTCTGGTGGAAAAAATGACAGGCTGGGGTCTTACTGTCACTCAGATTCATGGCGGTATGAAGATAGGTGACAGAGATACTCACGGAACTCGTATATATTCTGAAAGAGCCTTTAAAGAAGAGTGTCAGGTAATGGTTGCTACCGAGGCTGCCGGCGAAGGTATTAATTTGCAGTTTTGCTGGTTTATGATTAATTACGATATCCCATGGAATCCTGTCAGGCTTGAGCAGCGTATGGGCCGTATTCACCGTTATGGCCAGGTGAAGGACTGTCTTATAGTTAATTTTGTATCTATAAATACAAGAGAAGGCCGGGTTCTTAATAAGCTGTTTGAAAGAATAGAGAGTATAGAAAGAGATCTTGACCCAAAACGTACCGGAAAAGTTTTTAATGTTCTGGGAGATATATTCCCCTCAAATATGCTTGAGAAGATGGTAAGGGATATGTATGCCCATAATTTGACTGAAAAAACCATAACTGACCGTATTATTAAAGAGGTGGATACAGAAAGATTTCGTAAGATTACTCATAGCACTCTTGAGGGACTTGCCAAGAAGGAATTAAATCTTGCAGCTATTATTGGAAAGCAGGAAGAAGCAAAGGAGCGTCGCCTGGTGCCGGAAGTAATAGAAGATTTTTTTGTTAAAGCTTCTCCTCTGGCCGGTATATACCCTAAAGAGATTAAAAAAGGTCAACATGTTTATACTCTTGGCCGGGTTAATCGCACTCTCTGGCAGATCGGGGAGAGACTGGAGAGGCTTTATGGTAAACTTGGCAGGGATTATAAAAGGATTGTTTTTGATAAAGCTTTACTTACAGATGATGCTACACTGGAGTGGATAACGCCGGGACATCCTCTATTTGAGTGTTTAAGAGAATTTATACTGGAGAGAGTAAATCAGGATTTATTGAATGGCGCAATATTTTATGATATTCATAGAAATGAAGCAGCAAGACTGGATGTTTTTACTGCTTCCGTTAAAGATGGCAGAGGTAATGTGTTACATCGCAGGCTTTTTGTATTGCAGACTGATATGAACGGGAATATGACAGTCTGCCAGCCTACTATCTTTCTTGATCTCATACCCGGTAAGAAAGAAGAAGATATTCCAGACGATTCTAATTTGCCTGACAGGGTAAAGATAGAACAGAGTCTTTTTGAACAGTCATTAAAGCCTTTTCTTGATGAAATAGTAGAAAATAGAAAAAAAGAGATAGAAACCATATCACGCCATCTTGAAATCAGCCTGGTAGAACTTATTAACCGCCAGAATATGCGTATGGTTGAACTATATGATAGGCAGTCTGCAGGAGATAAAGATCCTCTTTTAGCTGCAAATATTAAGCAGGTAGAGGATCGTATAGATGAACTGAATAATCGTCTTGAAAGACGAAGAGAAGAGCTTGCAAAGGAAAGAAATTGCACTGTATCTGATATTCGCCATCATGGTAGAGCATGGGTATTACCTCACCCTGAAAGAAATGTTCCTCCCATAATAGATATGGTTCAAAATAAAGAAATTGAAAAGACTGCTGTAGATGCAGTAATAAAGTATGAAACAGAAAGAGGCTGGAAAGTTCAGAGTGTTGAGTCTGAAAATAGAGGTTTTGATCTTATATCCCGTAAACCCCATCCGGAGGACCCGGAGACTGCAATAGAGGTTAGATTTATTGAAGTTAAAGGTCGTTCAGGTGTGGGAGATATAGCTCTGTCTTATAATGAACACAGGACAGCGGAAAGATTAAGAAAAGATTACTGGCTTTATGTGGTATATAACTGTGCCACCAGGCCGGAAATTAAAATACATCAAGACCCGTATAGCCTCGGATGTGTTCCTGTAACAAAAATAGAACATTATCAATTAAGTG
>DAIOEN010000459.1:0-2980 GCA_036746235.1 Vulcanimicrobiota bacterium
CCTTCCGTACAGTGAGGTAAAAAATTTCTGCTTTCTTTTCCCATCATGTCTCCCCGGGGGTTCTCGGAATTTTTATCTATAAAGATTTCTTTCCATATAGCAAGAGGAAGTCTTTTGCCTGTCCAGTTTTTAAACCTTTTCTCTGTAATGGCTCTTTCTCTTTTACTGAGTTTTCCAGTGTCTATATCCAGAATTGTTGTTGTAAGCCTGTTTGGGTCAAATAACATAGGATTTTCATGCTGATCTCCGGGAAATATAGCAAGTAATTTTTCCTCTTTCACCCTGTCCAGGAGAAGTTTTAAAGGATTCAATGAAGGCTCATGTTCTTCCGGAAGACTGGAATAATAAAGACCGTCAGATTTTCCTTTTATTTGATTTCCGTATTGATCCAGAGTTCCTGCCAGTAAATCAGTTGCAATAATAAGAGGTCTTGCGAGACCGTCTCTGTAAAATCCTACATTGGGTATGATTACATTATCCCGTCCGAGATAAGATCTGAAAAATTGGCATCTGATTTCTATACCATCTTCTCCCGGTCTGTATGAACCTCCATAATCCCCTTCAATCCATCTTTTATGAATACCTGTGTATATGGACATATGATCACTTCCTTATTGTATGCTTTACTATAATTTTAGTGTATTTGTTACACTAATATAATACAATAAAGAAATATTTCTGTCAATAGAATAATTTTATTTTTTAGTAGGAATTTTATTTATTATGAATAAATATATAGAAGTTATAGTTTATTTATAGTTAGTTTCATAACAATCCATAATTACGAAGGAGCGAAAAGTGAGTGGTGAAAAGTGAGTAATGTTCTATTTCTCTCACTTTCCACTTTTCACTCTAATTAAATTCTAATTAGTACTGATAAGTAATCTAGCGAACTGTTCTTCTTATAATTTTAGTTATAATTGTTTATAAGAGTAGCTATAATAAAAAAATATGTCAGGAGATTTTTTCATGAGTCCTATGGACATTATCTGTCCTAACTGCGGCAGTTCAGACTATAATGATAATAATGTATGCGGCAGTTGCGGTTTTTTTATAAATCAGTTACCTGTTGGTACTCTTTTAATAAACAGATATGAGATTAAGAAAGCCATAAAAGCCGGTGGTATGGGAGCAGTTTATCTTGGTTATGATATCTATGATGATCGTATCTGTGCTGTAAAACAGATGTTTATTTATGAAGAAAATGCAGAGGTAAATGATTATATAACCGGACGTTTTTTGGATGAAGCCAGACTTCTGTCAAAACTGGATCATCCTTCCATACCAAAAGTAACAGATTTTTTTAATGAAAATACCTATAACTATTATATGATTATGGACTATATAGAAGGTTGTGATCTTTATACTTATGTGACAGAACATAAGGGAAATATGCCGGAAGAAAAGGTTTTAAAATGGGCAATAGAAGTCTGTGACGTTCTTGATTATTTACATTCCCGTCCGGATCCTATCATACATAGAGACTTAACCCCTGCAAACCTTATTTTGAGTTCGAAAAATAACCGTTTAATGCTTGTAGATTTTGGTTTTGCAAGGCCTGTTGATAGGAATGCTTCCATGAGTACCTCTGTAGGTACGGAAATGTATGCAGCTCCTGAACAATGTGTTGGATATCCTCAAACAAGAAGCGATATTTATTCTCTTGGTGCTACTATGTATTTTCTTCTTACAAAAGAGCAGAGTCCTCTTTACAGACCTCCTTTAATCAAGCTAAGACCTGATGTCTCAGAACATACAAGATGGATAATAGAGAAAGCTATGCAATTTGCTCCTGATGAGCGTTTCTCTTCTGCTATGGATATGTACCAGGCTCTGTCCGAATGTATAAAATCTTCTATTTTACCTGCCGGTAATATGTCTGATAATATGGTAAGCGCTTCACAGAAAACATCTGTCACAGGGAAAAAACTTCCTGACAGACCTCTTTCGTTAAACAAGGAAATTCCGCTGAAAACATCTGTGATGGAGAAAAAACTTCCAGAAAGACCTCTTTTATTAAACAAGGAAATTCCGCTGAAAACATCTGTGATGGAGAAAAAACTTCCAGAAAGACCTCTTACGTTAAACAAGGAAATTCCGATGAAAACATCTATGCTAGAGAAAAAGCTTCCAGACAAACCTCTTACGTTAAACAAGGAAATTCCGCTGAAAACATCTATGCTAGAGAAAAAGCTTCCTGACAGACCTCTTACGTTAAATAAGGAAATTCCGCTAAAAACATCTATAATAGAAAAAAAGCTTCCAGACAGACCTGTTCTTGCCGGTAAGGACATTTCGCTGAAAACATCTATAATAGAGAAAAAGCTTCCTGATAAACCTCTTTCTCCGGTCAGAGAAGTTTCATCGAAACCCTCTGGCGTAGGAACAGGTTTTCCCGATAAATTTCTTTCTCTGAATAAGGGAATTTCAGGATCTGTTCCTGGAGTGGAAAAAAAACAGGCTCCCAGAACATCTCTTTTACCAAAAGAAAGGACACTGGCTCATATAGCAGCATTAAAAAGGGAAGTTCCTAAAATAGAAGAACCTCCTGTTGAAGACGATGATGATGAGCTGGATGATTTTCCTGATGAAAATGATAAAAATGATGAAAAAAGAAAACAGGAGAAAGAAGACAGGATAGAAGATTTTCCTGACGATTTGGCTAACATAACCTTCATTGTTGAGAAGAAAGGGATAATCTCCAGGCTTGTAGATGTAATAATGAAATGGTTTGGCAAACCGTAGTAAGTAATATACGATTGCTATGTCAAATTATAACCGATAAATCTCTTTGTATCGTCACGGGTAACGCGTCACGCGTGACGGGAGGCTCATCGCCGTTCTAATAATTTGACTGGGTTATTTTTTTATAGTCCTAATTACCGTAACAGGTAAAAAGGGTATCCGTAAAAAGCTTCTGCCTGTCAGGCTCTGGAGAAGAAAAATTAGTTTTTTCTATAGTATAAAAAATTAAATAAGG
>DAIOEN010000460.1:0-2952 GCA_036746235.1 Vulcanimicrobiota bacterium
AGCCTGCCAGGCAGAAGCTTTTTACGGATACCCTTTTACCTGTTACGGTACTAAGTATAATTATGTTCTGCCCTGCCCTCCTTCTATAATAATAGAAGGTATTATAAAATGCAAGCTTTATGGTATAAATATTTAAAGATAGAAACATTATAAAAATGCTTGACATAGATATCATTTATGAGTATAATCTGTGTATACTAAGCGGAAGTAGCTCAGTGGTAGAGCATCTGCTTGCCAAGCAGATGGTCGCGAGTTCAAGTCTCGTCTTCCGCTTTATTTTATTTTGAGGTGATTTTATGGAAGACAGAATAATAGGTGAAATAAAGAAAAACAGAGGAGAAAAAATAGTTTTTTCTCTCGGTGAGTTCAAAGGAAAAAAGAGAATTGATATAAGGACCTATTTCCTGGGAGAAGAAGAAGAAAGCGAAACCTGGAAACCTACAAAGAAAGGCATCAATATCAGTCTCGACCAGTGGCAGGAATTTAAAGAACTTCTGAAAGAGGTTGATAATGCCCTGGAGTCGTGAAGATTTGAGAGTTGAGAGCTGAGAGAGCAAGTTCTAAACTATAAAACCCTCAACTATAAACTGTGGTCACTGGTCACTGGTCACTGGTCACTGCTCACTGATAACTGCTCACTGCTCACTGATAACTGGTCACTGAAATCAGTTTCCCGCACTTTCATACTTCCTTAACCCCATAGACCACACGGTATAACCGATAACAGCACAAATACATGCCACAAGGGGAGTAAGAAGGGCAATATTTCTGAATTCATAATGACCCATTATCTGTGATGCAGGGAAAAAACCTACAAAAGCAAAAGGTATTACAAAAGAAATTATAAATCTTAAAAAAGGATTATATATATCTACAGGATAACGGCCGAAAGCCACCAGATTCCAGGTAGTCGGAACTATACCTGTTCTGTCGGGCATCCAGAACGAAAGACTTCCTATTGTCGTGAATACTCCTGCATAAATAGTAATACCGGACACTAAAGAGATTATAAGATAGATTATATTGATAAATGTCCACGAAATACTCAGACGGCCGGAAGCATAAAAAAGTATGATAAATCCTATGATGACACCGAAAAATTTCTCCAGATTAATCCTCTCCATAAAAAGCTGTAACAGAGGATCTATAGGTCTTAAAAGGAGTCTGTCCATTTCACCTTCTATTATGTAATTATTTCCCAGTCTGAAAAGATTTGTAAATAACATGCTGAATATATCAAAAGGTATGGCACAGAGAGCATATATAAAAAATATTTCCTCCTTTTTCCAGCCGTTTAAAGATGGGGTTTTACCGAACATAACACTTATGGTGTATATAGTTATGCTGTGATAACATATACTTACAAAGGTGCCTACAATAAAATCACCTTTAAAAGACATACGGACCTTCAGAAATTGAATCAGATATAAAACAAGTAATTCTATATGTCTTATAAAATATTTTATGGACAATCAACCTCCGTGAATGGTAATTTTCTTTCTGCACATAAACCATAAAATTCTTCCTCCGGTAAAGAGGAGTATAACCCATATGAACTGTATAAGAAGAGCCCTGTATGCTACGGATAAATCTACCCTGCCGAGATAAAGACTCAGAGGGACAAAAGCAATATATTTAAATGGTAAAAAAGAGCTGATATACTGAAAAGTGCCGGGGAACCAGTCTATTGGAACAAGAAGACCGGAAAATAGTTCTATAATCATATTTTTAGGATAAAGAATACCTTCTATGGAAATGGTGTAAACAGCAATAAGACCTATAAAAAAGTTCAATCCCACATAGAGTAACATACTCAAACCTGTACTGATAATGAAGAGAAATAAATTATATAAAGAAGAAGGGCCATGAACGGGGTATATCAAAAAGGTCGCAATAATAATGGGAGGAGTAAAAAATAAAAGACGAAACATACTCTGCCCCAGCCCTCTGGCATAATTCAGTGCCTGATAATCCACAGGTTTTATAAGATCTATGGAAATTGTTCCGCTTCTTATGTCATTTGCAATATCATGATCCATATAATTCAAATAAAGACTCTTTGAGATCCATCCGATGGCAATATAAGTAACCATATCGGAAAGTGTGTAATTATTTATTGTTCCTCCCGATGCGTAAAGGGCTTTATAGATAAAATAATAAACTCCTACATGGATTACATAATTTATAACGCCAAGGAAATAATTGGCCCTGTAGGCAAGAAGAGAAAGAAAGGATATTCTTAAATATTCTAAATAGACATCTGTTTTAAAATGTACTTTCATAATTAAATCGTAATGTGTGATGCGTGTTTTTACCGGTACCGGGCGACCACAGGGGGGGCCGCCCCTACTATTCACTTTTCGCTGCTCACTGCTCACCGGTCACTGATAACTGGTCACTGGTCACTGCTCACTGATAACTGCTCACTGACCTTCCCTTCTCTATAAATTTTCCTCACTATATCTTCAATAGCTGTTTCTTCAATAGCTATATCACTTACATGAGCATTATTAACTACCTTCGATATTATCTCTGTGGCAGACATGGTTTTTCTGTCGAAAGATGCTTCATAACGAAGAGGTTCCAGTTTTTTCCAGTTAACAGTGCCATTAAAACCGAAACCTGTCAGTTCGGAAGAAGATTTCTCTTCATCGAAAACAAATATAACTCTTTTTCCGCATGAAAAGGATTCCTTTAAATCTGAAAGTAAACCGTCATAAAGAAGTTTTCCTTTATCGATAATCATTACACGTTTACAGAGTTTTTCTATTTCATCCAGATTATGGGTTGTCAGTATAACAGTGGTTTTCTCCGTTTTATTTATATGAGCCAGGAACTCTCTGATTTTGACTCTTCCTTCCACATCAAGGCCTATAGTAGGCTCATCAAGAAAGAGAACCTTCGGATTATGTAACAGTGATGCCACAAGATCACAGCGCATTCTCTGTCCTA
>DAIOEN010000461.1:0-2940 GCA_036746235.1 Vulcanimicrobiota bacterium
CACAGACAGGAGGAGAGATTGTCTGTATTGATACGACAAGTAATTCTGTTATGTATCATGTAACTGTAGGGCAGAACCCATTCGGTGTGGCCGTAACACCTGACGGAAAAAAGGTCTATGTGGCAAATCAGAATTCCGGCAATGTATCTGTCGTAGATACGGGAACAAAACAGGTAATAGCCACAATCCAGACCGATTTTTCACCTGTAAGGGTTGCAATTACACCTGACGGTAAAAGAGCCCTTGTTACAAACAAAGGGAGCGGTAACGGAGGTTCTGTTTCTGTTATTGATACTATGACCAATTCCGTAATAGGCACCCTTCCTATGGGAAAAGACCCGATAGGCATTTCCATATCCAGAGACGGTAAAATGGCCTATGTGGCAAACAGCGGTTCAGATACTATTACTATGATAAACCTGGCAAGTAATTCAGTAATGGGAAGCACTCTGCCTTTCCCGAACGGTAAGCCTATGGATGTTGTTGTAGTGAAATAAATTTTTTAATGGAAAGAGACTGTTCCGTAAGTCAGAAAAATCCGGGACAGTCTCTTTTAATATTTACATGATAAAAATTTGCATAACTATAAGCTTACATACATTTTATTTTTTTTATACATGTTATAAATTATAGAAAGTTTCGGCTACAGGCAGAAAAGAAATCCGGCCTCCCGTCACGCGTCACCCGCCACGGGTCATAATTTATAAAATTCTTTCTATCTTCAAAGGGTATAAAGTATCTGTGGAGAAATTATATAAGATTATGGAAAAATACGAAAAATACTTCCTGATAACCTATGGATGTCAGATGAACCTGAATGATTCGGAAGTCATCGAGTCCATGATGGAAAAGTTACAATATTTAAAGGTTAAAAAACCTGAAGATGCTACTCTTATAATCTTTAATACATGCTGTGTAAGAGAAGGTGTGGATGAAAAAGTTTACGGACGCATTGGAGATTATAAGAGACTGAAAAGAATAAATCCTTCCCTTCTTATTATAGTATGCGGATGTCTTGCTCAGAAAGACGGAAAATCTATGATTGAAAGGGCTCCTCATATAGATCTTGTTCTGGGGCCAAACCAGCTGGGAAATTTGCCTGATTTGATTTCCCATACAAGAGAAGGTTTTACACATGGTGTTCATACGGAATGGGATATAGCAGAACCGGCATATTTACCTAAAAGAGCCAGTAAAATCACTGCATGGGTTCCTGTAAGTTACGGCTGTGATAATTACTGCTCTTTCTGTATAGTCCCCTATGTGAGAGGAAGAGAAAGGTCCAGACCTGTTTCAGATGTAATTGAAGAAGTCAAAAAACTTGCCTCTGAAGGCTATAAGGAAATAACACTTCTGGGACAGAATGTTAACAGTTATGGCAAAGGTCTTCCGGGAGATGTGAATTTCGGTCATCTCCTGTCAGAGGTAAATGCTATAGAAGGTATTGAGAGAATAAGATTTACTACATCTCACCCGAAGGATTTTAGAGGTGAATATATTGATTTAATAAGTAAGCTTGATAAACTGTGCGAATGGTTTCATCTACCCCTTCAGGCAGGTGATGATGATGTATTAAAAAATATGAATAGAGGTTATACGGTAGGAGATTACAGGAGACTTGTAGAAAATATAAGGAGTCATATTCCGAAGGCTTCTATTTCTACTGATCTTATAGTGGGGTTTCCCGGAGAAACGGAAGAGCAGTTTGAAAATACATTGAAATTTGTTGATGAAATGTCTTATGACCAGGCTTTTATGTTTAAATATTCCATCAGAAGCGGAACTGCGGCGGCAGAAATGACTCATCATTTAGATGAAGAGGAAAAACAGAGGAGACTTGCGAAATTAATAGACATGCAGAATAATATAACACAGAAGAAAAATATTTCTATGGAAGGGGAAACTGTAGAAGTTCTTGCAGAAGGGAGAACAAAGAAAAATCCTAACCGTTATTCAGGCAGGACAAGGGGAAATAAACTGGTTGCCTTTGATAGTTTTGAAGATGTTACTGGGAAACTGGTTTCTGTAAAAATAGATAAAGGTTTTACATGGGGACTTGTGGGAAAACAGGTTTTATAATAACGCGTCACGCGTCACGCAATAAAAAGACTGGTGAGTAAAATATGTGTATAGAACAGGGGAAAGAAGATAAGATAAAAACTCTTGAGAAAAGAATAAGAGAACTGGAACTGCTTAATGCCGAATATGAGCTTTCTGCTGCTTTAATAAATAAGAATGTAGAATTGGAAGAAGTGGTCAGCATGACCCTTGATCGGGTAATGAATCTTATTAAAGCCGAAAGAGGCTGCCTGATGTTCTGGGATGAAGATGAGAAGGAACTTTATATTAAATCGGAAAAAGGACCTGACAATCTTCCTTTCGGGCTGAACAGATTGAAATCAGGGGAAGGTATAGCAGGATGGGCTTTTGAAACAGGAGAAATATTTGTCGTAGACGATGTAAGAAAAGAACCGAGATTTGTAAGATCTCCCGATGATCAGATAGAGATAAAATCCATAATCAGCGTTCCTTTACTCGTGGAAGACAGTAAAATCGGTGTTATAAATATAGGCACAATAAATGAATATCACCATTTTACGGAAGATGAAATTAAAACCCTGAGACTGATTGCAAGTAGAGCCGCTCTTGTTATAGAAAATGTAAATCTGAGACAGAAAGAAAAAGAATATATAGAGAAACTGAAAGGCAGAAATGAAGAAATTAAAAGACAGAGTGAAAAACTGGAACAGGCCAATGAAAGACTGAATAATTCCCTTGTAAAACTTGAAGGTGCAAATAAAGAGCTTGGTTCCTTATTTGAAATTTCTGTTTCTCTGGGAAGTTCTCTTGATATGGACAGGATGCTTTCAAATGTATTCGAAAAGATAAGTGAATTCTGCGGCGCTTCTGCTGTTACCATTGCTCTTTTACAGGAAAATA
>DAIOEN010000462.1:0-2904 GCA_036746235.1 Vulcanimicrobiota bacterium
TTCAGGATTATTACAGATTAAGTACGAGTCCAAAGACATTAAAAGAATATTCAGCTATTATTAAATTAATCGAAGAGGGGAAACTGGAGATAAAATCTAAGAGCAGATATCTTCAGGCACTGGCTGCTATAAAAAAGGCCGGGAGGGCCGGTATAGACATAGATTACATGCCGGAATGGCATAAAAGGGAGAAAAGAAGAGTGAAAACTGTTCAGGATAAACTTATTACCAGAGAACAGTTAAAGCAGATTCTTCAGAGTGTTCCCCGAACGGATAAAGGCAAGGAATTAAGACTTGCCATTGAACTGAGTTTTTATTCCGGATTACGACTATCGGAAATCTTGAATCTCAATAAGTCGGACATAAAGTGTAACGACAGTATAAAACTATCTGTAAAAGGAAAAGGCACGGGAAGGATTGCCTTTTTACCTCTGAATTTTAAAGGTAAAATTGCAGGCTTTGAAGGTTTTACTATTACAATACCCTATGTGGAGCAGGCTTTTACAAGGATTGTGAAGAAGCTGAAGATAAGGACTACCTTTCACGGGTTAAGGCATTCTTTTGCTACTCACATGCTGGAAAGAGGGATATCTATTACGAAGGTGCAAAAACTCCTGGGACATGCAGATATCACCACTACTGCCATATACCTGCACTGCACTGAAGAAGTGGATGAAAACATGAGGGCACTGGGATATTAAAATTAAATAGGTAAACAGGTAGACAAAATAACACTTTATTCCAGTCTATCTTCTTCTAAAAATTGCTCAAGAGTTATACAATCTTCTAAATCTTTCTGTGATAACTCATAATTTTTCCATTCGCTTTCCGGCCAGTCCATATAAATTCCGTCAAGGCACTTCGGACAGATAAATTCATCATACCATATTTCTTCTTCCGGAGTATCAGGGTTTTCAAGGAGATCGTTTAATACAAGAGGTGTTTTACATGTTTCACATGCAGGAGCAATATAATATGGTTTATTACCTGGCCTGGGAATTGCCGGGCTATCAGGAACTTTGTCTTTTTCACTCATAACAGTAAATTTCTCTTTATTTATATAAAAATAATTCGCTGAAAAAAATCATAATAGGTTATATAAATTTTTGAGTCATTAAATTTTATCTATCCACTTCCATAGCCGGTTATTCCAAATCATATGATCTTTTTGATGGCTTATATTCATAAATAAAGGTTCCAGGAATAATTCTATTTTACTCATAACTTCAGCAAACTGCTCCAGGGAGTATAAACTGTTTTTAAGTAAAAAAGCCCTCCATTGTGACTGTTTATCCGGGTTATTTCTAAATTCTTCTGTAAATATAAGTTTTTTATTCTCAAGAGACGTTTTTCTTTGATTAAAAGTTGCATAAATAGATTTATATAAATCTTCATCTTTAAAAGTCTGTGTAGAAGCTAAATACCAGATATCATAAAAATCCTTCATTCGGCTATTCGATAGTTGAAGTAGTACTATAGCTTCAAATTTCTCGGCTATAACTGATTCCTGAGAATAAACATTAATTTGCGGTGCAGGAAAATCTAATAAAGCCGGGAAGCTTATTTTAATAGGACCGGTTACTAATTTATCTCCAAAACCAATATCTATGGTGATAGATTTTCTGGCTCCGGCTAATTCACCTTTTACTTTTACGTTTATACCTTCATAAATCTGATCCTTTTTAATTGTTTCAACAGTTATTGTGTCAGGGAAAAATACAATACCATCCGGACTCTGAAGAGTAACAATATGTTGAAAAATCTTCTTAATAGTTTCAAAGTCACTGGATATAAATCTGCCCAGTAAGTCAATATCTTTTGTCGGTCTGGATTTAGGTATTTGATAAGCCAGAAATGATAATCCGCCTTTTAGAATAAAATTATCTTTATAATCTGATATGGAAACTCTATATAAAAACCTTTCCTGAAAATACTGCAATAAAACCGAATCGTAATTGAGATTATTCTGCTTTGCAATATTTAATAATTTTTCTCTAACAGATGCACCTGTATTTTTTATTTCTTTTTTCTTTGCCATTACGCTACAATCACTTTCAAATACGGCATAATTATTTTTTCTACACGACAGATCTTTGCATATTCTATAATTTTTCCAATATTAAATCCTCTTGAATTCAGATAATTTTTTAATCCTTCAAATGCAAGGTCTTCCCCCAGTTTGTTACGATAGCGAAACATATCACAGATAGTTTTTTCCCTGTTATAAATTTTTACTGTTCCATAACGGGTTTTAATATGTTCAATGCCGGCTTGATAGATATTTTTACTGAAATAATATGCCTTTATTGGAGGATAAATAATCTGAGGAATTTTACATGGTTGAGGCACTGCTACATATATGGAAGAAGGATTAAATGTAGTCAAATCATAAAATTCCAGTGCAGATATAAGGCAAATAACTCCCTTTGGTATTGACTGACATACATCTAAAAGACCTGTACTGACTCCATCAACATCAAATATTTCTTCCAGCCGGTAAAGACCTGGCTTAATCTTATGAATAATACCCTCTTTGAGCAGGTTAGAAATATCACGGGTCTGGAAAGAAGCTTTTTTTAGCTCTTTCATTCTGGCGTATCTATTATGTTTTAAATATTTAATAAGGTTCTTCATAACAGTCTTCTCTCTGACTCTTTTTATCTGTATATATATTACAACTACAGATAAAAAGAGTCAATAGTTAAATAGCTCTACCTATTACGCTTTACAGAAAGATTTTCCTGTATTTTCCAGTAACTGTTACATGGGCCCTTCCATGGTCTTCCAGGATCAAGAATGGAATAACCACAGGCAGATACACCGGCAAGTACTTTAATTTTTTCTTCCGGTATTCCAATATGCTCTAAAGCCCATCCGAGACGTCTTGAAACAGATGATTTTCCA
>DAIOEN010000463.1:0-2842 GCA_036746235.1 Vulcanimicrobiota bacterium
CTGTCATTTACTTCCAGAAGAGCATTATCTATTTTATTCATATCCAGATAAATTAAGGATCTGAAAAATCTTATTCCCGGCCTGTAGAAAAGTTCTTTATCTTCTATAAATATTCTGGATGAAATATCCAGTGCTTTAATATATTCCTCTTTAAGATAGAAGCAATTCATTAAATATACCAGTGATGGTATGACATGATCTCCTTTAATTTCTGTGAGTTTTTCAAGATATGTGATGCCTTCCGAATAATGACCTTCCTTTACGGAAATTTCCGACAGGTATAGAAGTACTGATACAGAATTTTCTTCTTTTTTCAGAGCTTTCTCGAAGAATTCTTTTGCCTTCGTATAAAGAGAATGTTTGTAAAAAGCCCTGCCGAGCAGCATGTCTCCGTAAAAATCCCTGTCGGAAAACTCAAAAGCTTTCTGATAGGCAGCGAGGGACTCTTCGAATTGATTGACATACTCCAGGGCGAGACCTTTATAGAGAAAGAGTGATGATGAAACATGGCATAATGAAATACCTTTTTCCAGATATGTCAGGGTCATGCCGGGCGAACCTTCCATAAGAAGAAGCCAGGAAAAATTCCTTATTGTTAAAGGATCAGGGTCACTTATGGACAGAAAGGGGTTTTTTTCTTTACTCTCTTCATCTTTTCTGTACCGGCAAATAATTTTTTTGAGAGAAGTTAAATAAGACGAACAGGGAGAAATTTTAAGACCTCTGTCTATATAATAAGAGGCTTTAGAGAAATTTTTTAACTGTCCTTCAGCCATAGCAAGATAATAAAAAGTAAGAGGTGAATTTTTATTCCATTTAAGGGAAGTTCTGAAATATTTCAGTCCTTTCATTACATCATTTTTTTTTAGATAAACAAGACCTTCTATCAGGTATAATACAGATTTCATCAGTTTATACAGAGAGAAATCGTCTCCCGGGTATTTCCAGGAAGATAAGGAAATCAGGGATGTCTGTGCCAGTACATCTTCAAGACGGGAAAAGTCTCTTTTGTTCAAATACCATATAGAGAGATAAAAAAGACTCTGAAAATAAAAAAAAGTTACCTTCTTTTTATCTTTTCCCGACGTTCTCGTAAGTGCTTCATAAAATGAAGAAGATGCTTTTATATAGTCTTTATTCAGCCAGTAAGTAAGACCGAGATTGAAACATACGGGAAAATCTTTTTTTAAACTCTTAAATTCGGAAACAGCCTGATCTGTATTGCCGGATGTAATATAATTGATTCCCAGGCGATATTCTTCAGGTTTTTCAAAAAGTTTAAGTAAATATTCTAAAAAATTCTTTTCCTTTAGGGCTAAAGGATAAAACTTTTCTTTCATAGGTGAGATTATAACATAAAAAGGATTTCATGTGCTATTGTGGAATTTTTTATATGTGAGCAGTGAAACTAACCGTTACATTTCACAGGCTACAACATTCATCAGGGAGTTGATTTGAAATGGCAAAAATAGGTATTGATGCGGAACAATTCTTTAAAGACCACCTTGACAAACATTATGAAGAACTCTCAAAGAGAATAGGAGAGAGTGTGGAAAAGGCCATAAAAGAAGAGTTATACTCAAAAGATAAAAAACTTACAATGGAAGAGGCTCTTCAGGGTATTATATATACCTCCGTAGGTGCCGCCACAGGGGAGACCATAACATTTTTAATAAGTGCTATGGCCAGAGCTATAGAGGTTAATAATGCAAAACTTTATTATGAACTTATAGGCAGCAAAAAGAGTAAATCTAAGAGACCGAAAGGGATCGATCAGTGACCAGTGACCAGTGACCAGTGACCGGTAAAAGATGAAACAGTCGTTACGGATTATGCGTTACTAACGGCCATGAATGTTCCGCCCGTCACGCGTTACGATTTTTATATAAAGGTTAATAAATATGCATAAATGGTATTACAGAGAACTGTCCGGCATATATGAAGAATCCAACAGATATATTCATAAAGTCTCTGTAAATCCATGCAAAGAATGCTTTCGCTGTTGTTCTGTAGAAGCAAAGCTCGGTATATACATGCTGGAGTATGACTATATAGAGAGTTTTTTATGTGAAACTTCTATTTCAGAAAGAAGAGTAAAATTTTTTAAAGATTATATTAATAAAAAGAAAAAAGACGGAAATTTTATTTATCCTGTCTGTCCTTTTTATAAGAATCATTCATGCAGTATCTACCCGGTCAGACCTATGTCCTGCAGGCTTTATCCTTATTTTTCTACAAAAGAGGATATTTGTTTTGAAGATTGTAATCTTAAATCTGCGGTTCAATTACTGACAGTGGAGAATATTCGTAATAAACTACCTTTTCTTGAAAGATATTATTTTTTAATCAATCTTTATAACGGTTATTTTTTTTATAAATTCAGACTTTTTTAGAATGCTCTTCCCGGAGGAAGAGCATTCTTATATAAAGAACTATAACTGTGCTCCACAGTAGGGGCAATACCATTTCGGAGGATCGAAGGCACCGAATACAATATCTCCTCTTCCTTTGGGTGCACCTTCACGATATGCTTCAAGAGAAACTATACTGCTGCAATGTTTACATACTGCATATTTCGCCATTGGCGGCAGAAGATGAGCCATTGCTACCAGCAGTTCATATTCATACAGTATTTCAGTCAGTTCTGCATGTATATCATCTGAAAGTTTCGATTCTATCTGTTTCATTTTATCATAGACTTTCTGATGCTGTTCTGCAACTTCATCAGGAGTTATCCTGTTATCTTCCAGATATTTTCTTATTCCCTTTAATTTTGAAAGATAAATTTCGTCACCCTGTTGATCAAACCATCCGTCTCTGGGCATTTAAATGAACCTCCTTT
>DAIOEN010000464.1:0-2829 GCA_036746235.1 Vulcanimicrobiota bacterium
GATATAACAATATTTCTTCATCACATATATGAATATGAAAAAGGCCTGAGAAATCTGGTGCTCTATACAAGCAAGGTAAGCTATAAAGATTTCATAGAAAAAAAACTGTCAGATAAACATATAGATTATCTCATCCATCACGTAACAGATAGTAAAATCAATGTTTTTTTCGGTAATTCCCTCTGTATTGACGTTCTTAAAAATTTCGGCAATAAAGGGCTCAAGGAATTCACCAATGAAGAAGATTTTATACTGGGCATAATGCTCGGTTACGGCAGACTGAAGCAATGTGAACGATATATAAAGAGGAAAAAAATTTTAAAAATTGATTGAGACCAGGTGTCAAATATTTCAATCTGTAACAGAGTCATATATATCCATAACGCATTACGATTTTAATACAAAGGAGAATTCTTATGAAAAGCACAGGTGTTATAGGTTCAAGCAATTCAGCATGGTCTGTGTCATGTTATCTTTCCAGTCTCGGCTATGATGTTTATATGCTTGTAAGACATTTTGACATGGTAAAAGCCATAGCAGAAAAGAAGGAAATTAAAGCTTATGATAAGCTGAACGGCACATTTAAAATAAAAGACATTACTGATAATGCGGAAGAATTTATGAAACAGGTAAGTACAATCTTTATATGTACTGTTACCACTGCCTATATGGATGTAATGAAAAGAATAAGTCCTTATTTAAGGCATGGGCATGAAATAATACTTTTTTCAAGCAAGCTGGGAGGTGTTCTTGAGGTTACGAATTTTCTCAGAGAAAAAAATATAACAGGTGTAAAAGTCATAGAAACAGATGCAATTTTTGCATCCAGAATAGTTTCCCCTGATACCGTATGGATAAGAGGTTATAAAAAATGGAATCTCTATTCATCGGAAAACACATCGGAAACGGAGAAAAACAGTTCTATAATAAAGGAATTTTTTCCTGATCTGGAACAGGCAGAAAATTTTATTCAAAGAGGACTTACAGATTTCGGAGCCATGGCCCACCCTCTTATCATGCTTGCCAATATGAACAAGGTAGACAGAAAAGAAAGTTTTCTTTTCTATTACGAAGGTTTTACCGAAAATACCATATCCCTTCTTGAAGAAATGGAAAAAGAAAGAAATGCCATAGGACAGGCCTATAATACCAGTTTTATAAGTTTAAAGGAATTACTGGATAAATATTACTGCTGTATGAGAGACAACCTTTATGACACACTGGTTCATGTACCGAATTACAGTAAAAGTATTTCCCCTGATACACTGAACCACAGATTTGTAATGGAAGATATATGCTGCAGCCTTGTTCCTGCATGGTATCTGGCAAGAACGGCAGATATAAAAACACCTTTAATAGATTCTGTAATAAATATTTTTTCAGTAATTTTAAAGAGAAACTTTTTGCAGGAAGGAAGAACTATGGAGAAACTCGGACTTTCAGGAAAAAATAAAGATGACATACTTAAATTTATATACACTTAAATGTTTTAACAAATCACAGGTGATCTTCGCGTCACGCATCACGCGTTACGCGTCACGAAATACAAAAAACAACCACAAGGAGGTATTTACAATGACTAATATTACAATTAATGAAACCAGGAAAGGAAGACTCTTTCTTTGCACCCTTTGCAACGGTATTCATCTGGAATTCGGAAATGTTTCCCTGAAATTTGATCAGAAAGAATTTATTGAATTCAGAAAACATCTGGAAAGTCTGGATATAAACAATAGTAATAAAAAATTATATATGAACGAAAAGGGGAAAATAGTTTTTGTCACAGGTCTCCCTGAAATAGTTCTGCTTTTTGACAGAGATGAAGTGGAAGAAATTAAATCGCTTATTCTTGATGATCATATACTGGAACACATATCAAATATTATGCTGACAAGATCCTATGCAGGCAATCAGTGTTACTGGAATTCGTTAAAAGAAACTATTAAATCAAATTAATCAGGGAGTTAAACGGAAATAATGAATGTAGAAAAAAAATTCAATTATGTAGCATCCATGTGGATAATATTATCTCTTCTTTCAGCATCAATAGAACCTGTAATAGTAAAGGTTGTTTACCAGGGTAACATTACTCCTTACCAATTGCTGTTTATTAAAACCCTGATGGCTGCGCTGGTAATATATCCTCTTACAAGAACCTTCAGATGGATTGGATGGAAAGGGATGCTCAAAATAGGAAGTGTAAGTATTCTGTTATTGCTGAATAACCTCTCTTCTCTTATAGCACTGAAACATATATCTGCCGTAATATACATAACATTTGTTACGACAAATCCGGCCATAATAGCCATAATCAACTCGGCACTGGGAAGAGACAGACTGGACATAAAATTCTGGACAGGTTTTCTCCTGTGTTTCTTCGGAGTGCTTCTTACACTGGATCCGGGCGGTATAAACCAGTGGAACATAACCGGCATATTTTTCGTATTCTGTGCCATGATATGCACGGTAATATACAGAACCAGAATGGAAGACATTACGTCGGAATTCACGCCTGCCCTGGTTTCCACATATATATTCTGGATTAACGGCCTTCTGGTACTGTTGTTTTTTACGCCTGCAGCATTACCTATGCCTGCTGAAGCCTGGAAACCGGGCATATGGATCGGTCTTGCAGGTGCAATGGCAAATGTAGCATTTCTCTATGCCCTTCATATACTCGGTTCTACAAGGGTATCCATATTTAATATGTTACAGAGACCGTTGATTATCATATTTGCTGCCATAATCTTAAAAGAACATCTCTCACTGGCACAGATTGGAGGAATTATTATGGTTATGGCAGGTATTCATCTTACTAAAGTACAGAGA
>DAIOEN010000465.1:0-2823 GCA_036746235.1 Vulcanimicrobiota bacterium
AGCTCTGTTTAATATACTTAACTCAATCTTTATTGAGAGCCCTTTGAAACTTTTTCAAGTCTCAATCTCTTGTATGCTATTTAGTTTTCAAAGTCCATTTACTTGACCCAAATATATATTATACTATTCGATCCCCCTCATGTCAATACTTTTTAAAAATATTTTTTTTAATTCAAAAATCCCTGTATTAGCAACGGTTTCAACAGCGAAACATCTTCTCATGATTAAAAAATTCCTCACATTTCTTCCACAGTATCTATAAAAAGTAATTTTAATCCTTTAGAAATTACATCTCTTACACATTTAATCATTGCCAGTCTGGCTCTCATGAGTTCAGCATCATCCTGATGCAATACGTCATGAAGGTGATAAAACCTGTGGAACTTTTTCCCAAGGTTCAGCAAATAGCCGGCCAGAACCGAGAGATTATAGTCGGTGGCAACAGTAAGACATAACTCAGGGAAATAACTTAAATGTTTTACCAGCGCAATTTCTTCTTCATTACCAAGTCTTTTGTAATTTATACCTTCAAAATTAACAGAACCTGCCCTGGCAAGTATATGCTGGCATCTGACATAAACATAAAGTAAATATGGGCCTGTATCACCTTCAAAAGAAATGGCTTCTTTCGGATTAAAGATCATAGTGCTTACCGGGTTTATTTTCAATATCATAAATTTGAGTGCTGCCAGCGCCAGTTTTAATGCTCTTTCTTCAACATCTTTCTCCATATCTCTTCCTGCCATGATATCTTTTACCATATTTTTGAGACTGCCTATAAGTTCATCTGCATCAACGACAGTTCCTTCTCTGGATTTCATCTTTCCTTCAGGTAAATTTATCATACCATAAGAATAATGGCGACAACCTTCAGCAAAATTATATCCCAGCCTTTTAAGTATAGAGAATAAAACTTTAAAATGAAAATTCTGTTCGTCTCCTACGACAAAGAACTGCAAATCTGTTTTATAATCTTCATGTTTATGAACAGTTGTGCCAATATCCTGTGTCATATAGACAGAAGTTCCGTCAGAACGGAGAAGCACCTTGTGCCCGAGGCCTTCTTCAGACAGATCTATTTTTACGGCTCCGTCGTCTCCCCTGTAAACTATACCGGGATCCAGGGCATCCAGAACTATTTTCTTACCCATCATATACGTGTTACTTTCCAGATATACTTTATCGAATTTACAGCCAAGCAATCTATAGGTTTCCATAAAACCATCTATAACCCAGTTATTCATTTTCTCCCACAGTTCTATTGTTTCTTTATCTCCATCTTCCCACATTTGAAGCATCTTCTGTGCTTCCTGCCCTGATTTTGAAATCTTGAAAAAATCCTCTTTACTGGTGGTACAGCCTGGATTTTCTTTCAGATATTCTCTATATTCTTCATCATATTTTTTTTCAAAGAGCACATAGTAATTACCGACAAAATGATCACCTTTAACATCCGGTTCTCTGCCTTCGCCCCATTTTTTATAGGCAAGCATGGATTTACAGATGTGAATACCTCTATTATTTATCAGATTTGTTCTTATTACTTCATAACCTGCATTTTCAAGGATATTGGAAAGAGCCATACCGAGGACATTATTTCTTATATGTCCCAGATGCTGTGGTTTGTTGGTATTGGGAGAAGAATATTCTACCATAACTTTTTTGCCTTTATACCTGTCACATGCACCATAATTCAAACCGTCTTTTAAAATGTCCCCCAGAACACAGGAGAAGAGTTTTTCTCTGTCAACGGTAATATTTAAATAACCCTGTACAGTTTCCAACGTTTCAAAGAGATCATAATTTTTCAGTTTTTCCGCAAGAGTTTCTGCAATAATCTTCGGGTTCTTCCTCAATATCTTTGCCAGAGGAAAAGAGTTAAAGGTAAAATCACCTTTATGTCCGTCAGGAGTAAGCTCAATCTTAACATTATATTCCGTTACCCCTGTTTCCTTCAGGGATTTTGCTATGAATTCTTCAATAGTTTTCTTTATCATAAGGCCTCCATAAAGTGAGAAGTGAAAAGTGAGAAGCGAAATTCCATCTCACCTCTCACTTATCACTGTTTTACATACTAAACTTCCTTGATTGCTTCAGCTAAAACAACACCATCTTTATCCTTCTTCTTTTTCTTCTTCTTCTTTTTCTTTGGTTTCTCCTGATCGTCATGAGCCATATCAGGTTTTTTCTCCATTTCTATATCTTTATAATTCGGGTTAATACTCTTCAAAAGAAGTCCCTGTAAATTTACAGAAGTAAGACATACGAAATCTTCTATGATAGAGGTAATGCTTTCTCGCTGTTTTTCAATCAATATTGCCTCTATACTTGCATCAAGGCCATGGAAACCTTCTATAAATTTCAGATCCGTATCCTGATTGGCCTGCTGAAGATGCTGCTGCATAAGGACAGGTACCTTTTCGGTAGAAATCAATATGGCACTGTCTACATCAAAGGTTGCATTTTTTGCACTGAAAAGGAAAGCATGCTTGAGAGAGAATTTTCTGTCAGTCATTTCAAACATAAGGAGACGGTTATTATGAACAAGGAATAAATCTATATCTTCATCTCCCTCACCAAAATCAATAAAGTATTGAGTCGGTTTAATGCCAAGTTTCTGCAGGGCCTGTATGAGTCTTACCGGCATCCAGTAATTTCTGTCCATAAGGGTTTTTCCGAAATCGGAACATGTTATTAATTCATCTATACGTTCATCGGAAATAGCTTTACCGCACAGGAAACAGGAGAACCCTTTTTCAGAAGCTTCTTCTATGGCAGATTTCGAATTAACACGGAAAATCTGCTGTCCATGCTGTTTACAGA
>DAIOEN010000466.1:0-2817 GCA_036746235.1 Vulcanimicrobiota bacterium
CCACCTGAGATCATTTCCCCAGGTAGAGGTAATACCATGTTTGTAATCGGCATTATCAAGGAATTCTTCACCCTGGAAAATCATCGGAGTTCCTGCTCCGGTAAGGGTAAGTGCTGCAGCTGTTCTTGCCATGGCTCTCGGATATGGTTTTTCCACATCTTTAGTCTCCTGGCTGTGAGCTGCCAGTCTTGCTGCCCACTGACCGGAATTACCTACTTCATCATGGCTGTGAGCATATATGACTGCATTGGTTGAATCTGCCACACCTACATGACAGGTCAATGCTTCCATAAGTTTATCCATACTGGCAGATCCTTCAAGGGCACCGATGAGATCATCATGGAACCTGTCATTCCATACACCGTTAAATCCCATGCCCTGTTTCTCCATTCTCCAGTCGGATTCTCCCTGCCATTCATTCTTATCATAATCTGCTGCGACGAGCCAGTTATTGGTAAAATCTTCTGCTATGGTAACAGCACCGGGGCTTACACTATCAATAGCTTTATTAAATTTCCTGATTGTCTGCATACCTTCCCATTTTTCACCGGTAGAACCTGAATCATGAAGAACCTGCATGAAATCAAATCTAATACCGTCATAACCCAGTTCATCAATCTGCTGCACTGCATTATTGGTAAAGAACTGTTTTACTTCATCTGCGCTGTATGCAGGTTTTGCCCCCCATGGAGACTCACTGGTGTATTTACCAAACCATTTGAAAAAGGAATTTTTATCTCCGTCTATCATATTAAGAGGATTATCTGCATCTGCTTTACCTGATACATGATTATATACGACATCGGCAAATACATTGAAACCTCTCTTATGGGCTTCATCTACAAATACCTTTATGGCATCTGTACCGTTAACCCATACAGATTCTTTGTCTTTTGCCTGTTCTGCCGTAACAAGGCCTTTTTCTAAAGCTTCTTTTACAGGCATTTCAAACCCGTAGGCTTCTGCGCCTGCAAAATAATAATCAGGTGTATAACCCCAGTCACGTTTGCCTCCGAACTCATTTGTCGGCATAAGTTCTATTGTATTTGCACCGAGATTTTCAATATAATCCAGGTTGGCCATCATATCCTTGAAATTAGACGGATTGGCATTATCTTTTGAGCCCATAAAACTTCCTACATGGGCTTCATATATAACAACTTTTTTCGGATCTTCATTCTTCCTCGGAGCATTGCTGTGCTGGAATTTATAACTGGATTCCTTTATGACAGAAAGTCTTTCTGCCCCCGGTCTGTCACTTATAACATTGCTGTAATGATCGTTAAATGGTGTATTTTTTCTCTCCGTTTCGGTAAGATATCCTTTTCCGTCTTTATCTCCTACCAGTCTGCCCCCCTCATATACTCTGAATTCATATTTAAGGCCTTTAAGTTTATCAAAATTATTCACAGTAGATACCCAGGCATCTCCGACCTTTTTCATATCTATTGTGCCGTCTTCTTTTACGCCGTCTGTCCATTTATAATCTGTCACCTTGCCGTCTGTATCAACACCCCACCTTAAAAGGGTATCTACATCTCTTTTATCACCGGCACCTGCTTCTTCATATTTAAGAAGTTTCGGCTCACCAAGTCTGTCTAAAAGTTCTTTTTTAGTAAGCTGTTTACCATTTTCATCCATAAGAACAAGCTGTACTTTATCAGAATGAGGTCTGTTGTCTACAGTAAAGCGTCCCCACTGAGGGTTGTCTGCATAATTAACTCCGCCCTTACCGGAATCATCGTACCATCCTGTTTCTATACCAAGTACGGGGTCTACGAATATTCTCTCCACACCTCTCTGCTGTCCCTGAAGGAATCTGGAATAAGGATCACTGTAAGTAACATCTGTTTTACCGCCTTTTTTAAGTGGTTTCCCTTCATTATCCCTTACTGAATAACAGTATCCCTTTCCTTCCAGTTCTTTCCATCCTGTTTCTTTCTGTAAATTCCAGTTACCTGTTATGGGGTCTTTCATCATAGGTGTAGAAGTTTCCAGTTTCCCATCTTTATTGAAGACATCTACATAGACTTTATAATCTTTCAGATCGCCTTTACCTACCTCCGGAGACCAGGTCAGGAAAGATATACCGTCTTCTCCCATCTTATGAACTCCCATAATATGATGTGTTGTAAGGCGATAAACCTGTTTTGTAAAAGGACCGTCTACTGCAAATGATCTGGGACCATTTTCCGTCATAAGCCATTTATCATCAACAGCTTTTTTACCATTTTTGTCATAAATGTCTCCCGTAACACCCCAGGCAAATTGTTTTACTTCACTGTTCCTGTCCAGTTCCACACTGGCTGTATAGATACCGTCACCGGCCTTTTTATCACCGTGAGTGCCGTCATCATACATAGGTATACCTTTATTCCTGTTCCAGGCAGCATCGAATTTACCGGTCTCAGGATTAAAAGATCCTTTCAGTTGTATATCCTTTATATTGTCATGTCCCCCTGTATCAAATAAAAATGTATATTTACTGCTGTTCGGGTCATAATCTTCTCTTGTCAGAACATCGTCAGAAGAAGTAAGGATATATTTTACATCCTTCATAGGCGGAGCCATAATATTTAAATCATCTGTTCTTCCGCCAGGTGTAAAGGAATCGGAAGGTCCTTTATTTTCTTCAGAAACCTGTTTTTTTACAGGTCCCGAAGTAGTTGTCATCTGCTGGGACATCGTTTTATCTATTTTCATAATTTCACTCTCCTTAGAGATAGATAATATTCTATTAGTTTAAATTATAGCCATAAAAAAAGAAAAAAGAAATAATATTTTGTTAAAATATTGTTAACATTTTATAAATTATGG
>DAIOEN010000467.1:0-2787 GCA_036746235.1 Vulcanimicrobiota bacterium
GCTCAGGCAAAAAGACAGGAGACGCCTTCTGTTATGCCTGCAACTGTTCCGGTAGCTTTTACAGGAATATCCGAAGACAGACCCTCTTCTTATCCCGAAGATAAATCCACCCATTATGTTATCAAATTTGATCCTGAAGATAATTCTGTTTCCGATAAAAATAAAAATAAAAAAAATATTTCAGGAAAAATAAGATCCTTATTACCTGCAATAATATTAGTTATGATATTTCTTTTAGTGGTTATTATTAAGATATTCAGTAATAAGTAGTGAGTAGTGAAGCAGGGGCGTTTTATTAAACGCCCTGATGGGTTAAATACGCATCACCCGTCACCCATCACGATATTACCCCACCGGCAGAGTGAAGAAAAATTTTGTTCCTTTCCCTGTTTCACTTTCCAATCTTATATCGGAACCATGTCCTTCCAGATATTGTTTTATAATATATAGACCCAGACCTGTACCGGTTTTTTCCCCTGTAACCTGGGTGAATTTCTGAAAAAGTTTTCCCTGCTCATGTCCGGCAATACCGCATCCTGTATCAGATACTTCAAAATCCACTCTTTCCTCTTTATTGTATGCAACGATATTGATAAATCCTTTTTTTGTATAACGGAGAGCATTGGTTATAAAATTTTGAAATATTTGTCTTATTTTTTCTTTATCTCCATAAATAAGAGTTCCTTTCTGGCAGGTAAAATCCAGTGTAATTTCTTTTTCTAATGCTGCAGGCATAAAGGTTTTTTTCAGTTCTGTCAGTAAATCTTCAAGAAGAAACTTTTCAAAATTATAGGTCATTTTACCTGTTTCCAGCCGTGATGAAGCGACTATATTATTGATAAGGTTAAGCATAATGTTACCTGAATATCTTATCATATTTATACATTCACGTTTTTCTTCTTCCTCTAAATCACCTTCTAAAAAATTTGTAAAGTTCATAATGGCTCCAAGAGGATTTTTTAAATCATGAGTAAGAATGGAAATAAATTCTTTTCGCGTTCTTTCTATTTCCTCTCTCATAAGTTTACGTTCTGTAATATCCCTCAGGGTTATAAGTATTACTATACGTTCATCTGTCCAGTTAATCATTCCTGCAGTTACATCCATTGAACATACAGAACCGTCTGAACGGATAAATTTCTGTTCTTCTATAACAGAATCATAGATATTGATTTTATCTATATCTTTACTGTTTTCAGAGGGCAATAAAGATGAATAGTTTTTACCTGTTAAATCCTCATAACCAAGGACATGTTTAACTGCTGAATTTACCCATATAATTTCCCTGCTTTTAGGATCAATAATTATGATTACATCAGACAGTTCATTACATATTCTTTCATATCTGTCCTGTTTTGTTTCTCCCATAATCTTCTCCTCTAATCTCGATAAGATGATTATACATCGACTCATATGCCACTGAGCCGGTATATATCAAAAAAATATCATTTAAATTATTTCCTGTAGGACCTGTTATAAAAAGTTCTCCATGATGTTTTAAGAAATTATAAGAATCATAATTATCTATGGCTTCTGTTAATCCTTCTGTATCTTTTAATCCTCTGTGAGAAAATCCTCCGCTCCCGTCAGTAGGGCCGTCTGTACCATCTGTTGAGGCAAACATGGCACATGTGTCAGGATGTTCGGGAATAATATCTCTCGTATAAAGAAGTGCTAATTGCTGATTTCTTCCTCCTTTCCCTGAAATAGGAGGTATTTTAAAGGTTACCTCTCCTCCCAGTATGAGCAATGTTTCTTTTGAGTAACCTTTTATTAATTCCTTCAGCCCTTTAATAAAGTTTTCACCTGTGTCTGTTGTAAGATGTGTTTTTATATATACTGTATTAAAACCTTCTTTTTTTGCTTCATCATTCAGTATATGGCAGAATGTTTCATTGTCAAGAATGATGGAATTTATATGACATGGGTGACAGGTGACGGGTAACGCGTGACGGGAGGACAGATTCTTATCTGTAAATGTACTGTCATAGCAGTTTACGGTCTGTTTAAATATATGATTATCAGGAAAAGGAGTTTCCGGGATTTCTCCCTTTATTCCCTTAAGAATAAGATTTTTTATTGAAAGGGGAACTTTGTCTGAAAGATTGTATTTTTCTATAATATCCGAGCAGTCTCTAAATGTTGACATATCTCCGGATGTCGGGCCAGAGGCAATAGATGAAATATCCGAGCCAATCACATCTGAAATAATAAGGGATATAAACGGCGCAGGATAAGCAATCCTGGCAAGACCTCCTCCTTTAATCTCAGACAGATGTTTTCTTATTATGTTTATTTCCTGAATAGTTGCTTCTGTTTTTATGAGTAAATCTGTCATTATCTGCATATCGGAAAGAGTTATACCTTTCCGTGGTTTTTCAATAATTGCCGACCCTCCTCCGGAAATAAGAAAAATAACCAGATCATCAGGTGAAGCTTTATGTAAATAAGTTATAATTTTTTCCGCACCTTTAATGGAATTTTCATCAGGCACAGGGTGACTGGATTCAATTATTTCAATATGTCCGAGAGGCATACTGTGGCCGTATTTTGTTACTACTGCTCCTTGTACTTCCGGTATAACATCTAAAATCCCCTGTGCCATAGTACAGGAAGCTTTCCCGAAACCTGCAATAAATATTTTGTCGAATGTAAATGTTTTATTGTTAATTTCCAGTATATTCCCGGAAATTTTAATATTCTCTCTTACTGCCAGACGGGGTGAAGCTCTTTTTATAGCCGAATTATATATATTAATTAATTTGTTTTTTATCTGTTTTATTTTCA
>DAIOEN010000468.1:0-2762 GCA_036746235.1 Vulcanimicrobiota bacterium
GTAAAATATTCTGCCGCACCTTCATAATCTTTAAGATTATAATAAGCTTTTCCGGTAGAGATCTGTATATTCATATCAGAAGCGCTCTGTTTTAAGATAATAAGATTATTCTCAACAAGTTTCTTATAATCACCTTTTCCTTCATAACACTGACTGAGACCTCTGAGAGCTTTCAGATTATTTTTTTTCTCCGAAAGTATGAGATTAAAAACTTCTTCTCCTTTATCATAGTTTTTACCGGAAATATAAAATTCTCCGGCTTCCAGGAGAGCGTTTATATCAATCTGTCCTGTTTTTGAAATCTTTTTCTCTATATCAAAAAATTTATCATATTCCTTTAGAGATGTATATACAGAAGCAAGTCTCGTCATAGTTTCTTTATCGTCAGGACTTATTTTAAGAATATGTTCCATTACCTGTGTAACCTTCGTGTAATCTTTTCTCCTGTATAGCATATCGGACATATTCTTTAATATGTCTATATCATCAGGACTCACCTCCAGGGCTTTTTCGTATTCCCTGAGAGCTTTATCAAAGTCTTTTTTTATAAAATAGATATTACCGCACGATTTTCTGACTCCAGAGAGAGCAGGATTTAATTTCAGTGCATTTTCATATTCAGTAAGGGCTGACTGATATTTTTTATGGGAAAAATAATCATCACCTTTTTTAACATAATTATCTATCTTAATCTTCTGATAATATTTATAGGCAAAAAATCCTCCTGCCAGAATAAAAACTATAAAAAGAGGAATTACTATAAATATTAAGGGAGAGGTTTTCTTTATTTTGTCCTCTTTAATTTCCTTTACGACATCCTGTTTTATCTCCTTTACGACATCCTGTTTTACGTCCTTTACAGAATAAAACTGTGTGGAAGTTGCTGCAAATTTAATTTCTATTCTTTCTTTAAGCTCTATAGATTCAGCAGTGGCAGTAATAATAACAGCGCCGGGAACAGATGAAGATACTTCACATGTTGTATGTCCATCTTCATCTGTAGGAGCTGTTTCAAAATTATCTGCATCCCTGCCGGAGGAAAATTTCACAGAAATCCCTTCTAAAGGGTTTTTTAATTTATCCAGGATGGTAATATCAATACGGGCTGTATCTTCACCGTTTGCATCAATCATGGAAGGTCCTGAAAGTTTCATATAAGAATTTTCCCTGTCAGGGAGGCTCTGCGTGAAGGTTATTTTTAAATTTTCGGCAAGTATCTTACCTGATGTTTTATCTACCACTGTTATAAAGGTTTCGCCGGGAATATATGAAGCAATTTCCCCTCTCATAATACCGGGTTTAAAAATAAAGGGTTGATTGATTTCATCATCATCAGGCCTGGAAGAAGAAATTAATATATTTTCTTTAACTGAATTCACTGAACTGTCAGGCATGGTGATATCTACAGAGGCCACTTCTCCTGTAGCCAGAGAAGAAGGATTTATTGAAATTACGAAAGGAATTTCAGTTGTTCCGGCAGAGGCAGTTACAGGTATGGAAGATAATCTTTCAATTATCTCCCGGGCTTTATTTATATTAATGGAATTACCGGAATGTTCAACTATTTTATTTAAAATCTTTATTGCATCAGGTATGAGTCCCATTTTTTCATAACAGTATGAAAGGGAAAAAAGAATTTCTTCATTTTCGCTGTCAAATTCCTGAGCTTTTTTATATTGAAAACTGGCTTCCAGATATTCTCCTTTATCTTCATAAATTTTACCTTCCCTGATAAATTCCAGTGATTTCTTTTTATTTTTGATTTTCACCAGGGCTTCTTTCATATCTTTTACTGTAGAAAATCTGTCCTCTATTTTCATTTTTACCGCATGAAGGATTACATTGGATAGATCTTCCGATATGGCAGGATTAAACTTACTGGCAGGAGGGAAAGTAGGAAACTTCTCTTCCGGATGTACTTTAGTAAGGAGGTAATCCATTGTTACCCCCAGAGAATAAATATCAGACCTGGGTTCTGCCTTACCCATCCACTGTTCGGGAGGAGCATATCCTTTCGTCAGGAGAGCATGAATGGTGGTTTTATTTCCTCCTTCGAAGACTCTCGCTATACCGAAATCTATAAGTTTTATCTCCTCTTTTTCATTGATCATAATATTTTCCGGTTTCAAATCACGAAACACAACAGGCCTGGGGAGATTATGAAGATAATCCAGCACATTACAGATAGTAATACCCCAGTCAAGAACTGTATCTTCCGGGAAATATTCATCAGCAGGAAGTTTTCTCAGTCTATCCTTCAGGGTTTCACCTTTTATATATTCCATAACAAGGTAATGTCTTTTATTGGCAGTAAAAAAATGTGATATAGACGGTATATTGGGGTGATCTATTTTTGCCAGCATATTTGCTTCTTCTCTGAAACTTTTCTCTATTACTTCCGGGTCTCCCCCCTGTTCGTACATTTCCTTCATAGCCCAGAATTTACCTCTGAGCGTTGCGTCTTTTACCAGATATACAACACCAAATCCTCCTGCAGCAATACCTTTAACGACTATATAACGATCTTCCAGAACTCTTCCGAGAGATGCAAAGGCTCTGAGTCTTTTCAGAGTTTTTTTCTTATATTCTATTACCATGTATCTCTTACTTTCATGGACGAAAAAATCCAGCACTTTGGAAGAATCCGGCTTACTTTCTATAGACTCCATATTTTTGACAGTACTGGTAAACTCGTTCAACAGAGCAGGTTCTATTGTATCGTCTACATCTTCTTTTATTTCTTTCACGATACAATCTTCCTC
>DAIOEN010000469.1:0-2750 GCA_036746235.1 Vulcanimicrobiota bacterium
GCTGAATTCTGTCAGGCACAGGCATTTCAGGAAGCTGAAGTTCATTGTAAACTGCAGCAAGGTCCAGCTTATCTCTTTTTTTTCTCACAGGAGGCGGTGGCAGTTCAGGAGGTTTTTCTGCTTCCGGTGGAGGAGGCAGAAAGATTTCTTCTTTCACAGGAGCAGGTTTTGCTACAACAGGCGGAGGTACAGGAGGTTTAACCTCCTCTTTTTTAGGAGGAGCAGTAATTTTCATGCCTCTGAGATTTTTATCTCCGATGATATAGGGGGAAATAAAGCCGTCTTCCTGGCCGGAATTTAATAAACTCATAATATCACCGCCTTTCTTTTTCTTTCCCGTTATCAGGTATATCTCCTGCTATATTACTTAATTCCTCTAAATTTCTCTACTTCCTTCAAACTGATATATCTGGAAACTTCATCAGAGTGCGACCTCCATATTTTCCGGGGTTATTTCGATTTTCTTAACATCCACGGAATCGCCTGAAGCCAGAAAACCTTTTCATTTTTTTTAATTAAAGTAAAATTATAAAACATTTATATTTCCATTCTTACCATTTATATGAAGGATTCATGAATCTCCATATATAATCCTGTATCTAAATTTTAACATACATATTTTTTTCATTCAAGATTATGAATGGATAAATGAAATAAAAATTCCTTCGTAGGTAAAAAAAATAAAAAAGATTATCTATAGAAATGGAAACTGGAGAACATATTAAATCATGGATAATAACATATATGTAAGATACGGCTCAGACGGTAAATCCATAACAAAGGAACTTCTGAGTATAATGAAAATAGAAGAATTGATCCCTTCCGGCTCATTGATTGCCATAAAACCCAATCTTGTAGTGGCAGGTCCGTCCTCTGACGGCGCAACTACCGACCCGGCCATAGTAAGAGGCATTATAGAATATTTAAAAAATAAAGGTTTTAATAATATAGAAATAATAGAAAGTTCCTGGCTCGGAACCGATACAGCCCATGCTTTTCAAGTATGCGGATATAATGAAATTTCAAAAGAATATAATATTCCCCTTTATGATTTAAAGAAAGATTCTACCGGGGAAATTACAGTGAAAGATTTAAAATTGAAGATCTGTAACAGAGCATTGAAAGCAGATTTTTTAATAAATGTGCCTGTCCTGAAATCTCACTGTCAGACATCTATGACATGTGCATTAAAGAACCTCAAAGGCTGTATACCTGATTCCGAGAAGAGAAGATATCATACACTCGGAATTCATAAGCCAGTAGCTTTTCTGAATAAAATACTTAAGAGCCATTTAATAATAGTAGACGGTATTTATGGCGATTTAACCTTTGAAGAAGGAGGAACTCCTGTACAAATGAACAGAATAATAGGAGGCTTTAACCCTCTGAATATAGATCTTTACTGTGCTGAACTTATCGGTTATAAAAATATAGAATATTTGAAGATAGCCGGGGAACTGAATATCGGAGACGGAAAATTTAATATTATAGAAACAAACAGAGCCTGTGAAAAAGACATAAAGATTGAGAAAAATAAAATAAGGAACCTTTCCGGTTATATTATTGACAGAGAAGCCTGTTCTGCCTGTTACAGCACACTGGTTCATGCACTTCACAGGATGGGAAATAAAATCCCGGATGAAAAATTTTATATAGGTCAGGGATTTAAAGGAAAATCAGAAAAAGGAGCAGGTATAGGAGATTGCACCTCTAAATTCGCTAGATATGTAAAGGGCTGCCCTCCTGCTGCAGGAGAGATAATTAAATATTTCGGTATCAGGCAGTTATGAAACTAAATTACATGGTTGAGTCAGTTTCACCCTCTGGTTATCATAATCTGTGTTCCTCTGTTCATATTTATCGATTTGCAGTATTGAACTATCTTTTTAACAACCTTTGCAAAATTATTTTTAATATTATATTCCATTTCAGGCCCCAGGGTTTTTCCGTAATTAAATTTATCACCTATTATAAGATGGGTTATATTCTCTGATATTATTTCGCAGATAAGAGCTTCTTTCAGAGTTTGAATAGTCTCAGTTTTTGTTCCCGAACCGGTCAGTAGCGAGCTGAACCCTCCCGTAGCATGCCTCAATGCATTTTTAGCAAATTTTTCCCCGGCACCGACCTGCCTTTCTACTGTTTTACTTTCTGTTTCTTCAACTCTGTACACATTTACCTCTCTTATAGAATCCCATGATAGTTGAAAAATCTGAGGAGGATAACCTTTTTCCATTCTCATAACTTCATCTGCAAATATGATAACCCTTATACCCGCTTCGTCTATATCTATATTTCTTGCAGGGGGCGGAATATTGGCCAGTATATTAAGAGGCTGTTCTCCTTCAAGCAACGGGCCGCCGCACTCCATACAAAATTTATTTATATCGGGGTTAACAGTATTACATTCTTTGCATTTCAATTCCGGCACAAGTCCTTCCAGACTTGCACCGCAGTAAAAACAGCTTTTCTTCCCGTATTTTATTTTCCTTCCGCATTCACGACAACTGACTGTATCCATCATTATCAGTGACCAGTGACCAGTGACCAGTGACCAGTGACCGGTGACCGGTAATTGATACATACTGATCACTGGTTACTGATTACTGTTCACTGATTACTCTCTCCTTTCACCTGTGCTTTATAATATGCTCCGGGAATAAAATATTTCTCTGCCGATTCCACTACTTTTTCGGCAGTGACTTTCTTTATATTATCTACATATTGAAGAACATAATCCTTATTTACTC
>DAIOEN010000470.1:0-2726 GCA_036746235.1 Vulcanimicrobiota bacterium
GTTAGATTGTTATAATAGGTTAGAGTTAAAAAGAGTATTGATAATATAATTAAATTTTAATAGAATATAATCTGCATTAATTGCAGTTTGAATGTTATATGTACTCTTCGCGTCACGCGCCACGCGTCACGCGTCACGATAATTTAATAAAGAAGAGAGTTGATCTTATGAGGCGAATGCAGGTTGATAAGTTAGGTATTGATTTGTTAACTCATGATCCTGTTATTGTGCTCAAAGATGTAGAGGGGAAAAGATACCTTCCCATACTTATCGGGCCTTTTGAGGCTACTGCTATTGCTCTTGCACTTGAAGGAACAGAGGTACCAAGACCTCTTTCTCATGATTTAATGAAATCTATAATAGATTCCCTGAAAGGGAAAGTTCAGAAAATAATAATTCATGATATTAAAGATAATACTTTTTATGCCAAGATTATTATTGAACTTGGAAATAATGAAGTTGTAGAGATAGATGCAAGGCCAAGTGACAGTATAGCTTTAGCTCTCAGAGTTAAAGCTCCTATATTTGTTTCCGAAAGAATAGTTCTGGAAGAAACAGTAGTAGACAAAGTTGCAGAAGAACAGGAACGTAAAAAATTCAAGGAATTTCTTGATAATCTGAAGCCAAGTGATTTTACAAAGGATCTCCAGTTCCCGAAGGAGATAGAACCGGAACAGGGTAAGGAAGATTAAAGGAATGATTTATTATGGTCTGTCCTCAATGTAGCTACGATAACAAAGATGGTGTAGCCAGTTGCGAAGAATGTGGTTTTCCCTTTCCTACGGAGAGTGATGCGAATTTAAAGGATCTTTTAGCGCAGATTGATGAAGAACTCGGTCTCGAAGAGGATGATTATGAAGAAGAAGAAGAAGAAGAAGTGGAGCTTGTTTTACCGCAGGACGGAACATTACTCCCTCTGAGACTGGGTTCTCTTGCTCAATTAAAAGAACTTGTCCAGGGAGTTATAAACGGGACAACATCTGAAGAAGATTTGCTTGAAACAATAGATGATTTTCAGGAAGAGATTAACGAGAACCTCGATAGTTTAGATCAAATGGTTATATCTCCCCAGGTTCAGGAAGTTATGAAAAAACCTGTTAAGGCTGCCAGAATGGCTTTCGAACATTATGACCAGACCTTTACTGAATTAAGATTGTATTTTGCAGATAAAGATCCGGAACATTTAAGGTCCGGTTTACAGATGGAAGAAATAGCCAATTCTTATTTGAGTCTTGCCTTCAATCTTGTCAGAGAAACAATGACCAATATGCTGGGTTTTTAGTAAATATTACCAAACTCTGTTTCGTCTTCAATATCCATATCTTCCATAGTCTCTTCTGAATAGGTGTCTTTTGCTCTCAATACTTTTCCTTCTTTCTCCAGTTCTTTGACCCTGTCAAAAATTACATCTACTCTTACTGAACTTGGAAGTTCTACTATTACTATACTTCTCGGAACATTTATATCTATGATGATGCCTTTTCCCTCCGGCAGGGTAATTTCACTGCCTATAGGAGGAAGTTCTGATTTTATTTTTCTGTAAACTTCATATTCATATTTGAGGCAACACATAAGCCTCCCGCAGAGACCTGAAATCATAACAGGATTCAGGGATAAACTCTGTTCTTTTGCCATCTTTATAGAAACAGGACTGAACTGGTTAAGAAAGTTGGAACAGCATACTTCTCTACCGCAGTGGCCAAGTCCTCCGAGCATTCTGGCGTCATCTCTTACTCCTATTTGATGAAGCTCTATTCTGGTTCTGAATGTTCCGGCCAGATCCTTTACAAGCTTTCTGAAATCGATTCTGCCGTCTGCAGAAAAATAAAAGATAATCTTCTTTTTATCAAACAAATATTCTACATCTATTAATTTCATGGGAAGATTATGATGATAGATTTTTTTCTCTGCTATTCCATATGCTTTTTCTTCTTTTTTTTGATTTTCTTCTATAACCAGGAGATCTTCTTCAGTTGCTTTTCTTATTATATTTCTCAACGGATAGGCAACAAGATCCTTTGAAGGCACCATTTTAATACCGGATTTTACTATGCCATGTTCTGTCCCCCTGTAGGTTTCTACTATAACCGTATTCCCGGGTGCAATATCTTCTATATCTCCCGGATTAAAAAATTGTACTGTTTTCATTTTTTTAAATTTTACACATACTACTTTTGATAACATAATTAACCACCTGAATTATTAATAAAATTCTCTATCATAAGGCGAATATTTACATTTTTCTTTATATTTTCTTTACTCTGACTTGCAACAGAAATCCATGACAGCAGTTCTTCTGTAGATATACGACTGGCTTCCTGCTGAAGTATTCCGAGTCTGTCTATATTTATCAGCCTTTTCTTATCTCCCAGTTCTTTTAATATCAGTAAATCCCGGTACCAGAGCAGAATAAACTCAAAAAAAAGAGACAGATTATCTGAAGAAAAATGAAAGGATTTTTTTTCCGTATCTCTGTAGATACTGACTTTATCTATATTTATTTTATCTTTTTCCGTAGAAACTTTCCATATATAATCTCCTTTTTTCCCGCTCACTATTTCTATTATATTTCTTCGAAATTCTTCCAGTTCTTTTTTTTCTGACATGTCAATTGCCCTGTCAACTCTTCCATTGGCAATGCTTCCGTATAATGAAGCACTTTCTCCGGATATATTCAGAATTTTTACCAGTAATTCCTGAATTAAAGCAGGGGAGAGGAGATTGAA
>DAIOEN010000471.1:0-2723 GCA_036746235.1 Vulcanimicrobiota bacterium
CTATATCAAATAAATGGTTCTGCACTATGTATTTACAGAAATTCATTTTTCTCGAGTTCTAACAGTTATCGTGCCATCTTTATCTATCAGGACAGTATATTCGTTAGAAGCATTATCCAGATTATATTTCTCATATATTTCCCCCGTTACACTATACTGCTCTACGTATTTTATCTCTTCATCCCGTAGTCCTGCTCTCTGTAATTTATAGTCAAACTCCTGACGGTTGAATTCCATGTTTAACAATGGCTTCAATGGGTCAACATTAATTTTTCCTTCCAGATTTTTTATTGAATCTTCCGTAAGTTTAATCGATTGCTCTTCTCCATATCTCACCCACAAATCATCATCATATACATCACTTGAGGCCAATCTGTACTGTTCCTTTTTTCTGTCTAACAGTCTGGAATGACCTGAAAAATGCTTTAACTTACCGGTTTCTTTATCAAACTCAAGATTTCCTGATATTATACCTGTTGGTGTTCTTGTTTCAAAAATTTCTATTTCTCCATCTACAGGAGGTCTGTTGCCGGCAAGAGATTTAAGCTCATCTCTGATACGATTTACCTCTGTTATTACTTCCCTGCCTGTCGAGTATTCTGTTTCACCATGTTCAGGTTTAGATGAAATCATGGAATTCATTATAAAAGACATATTTTTTGCCACTTCTATATCGGTTGTATCGATAGCATTATTTATAACCATTTCCACTTCTTCCTTTGTAAATGGCGAAATAGTAACATTATTTTTTATCAGTTCGAGTTCTTCATTGTTAAAGGTATCAGCCTGATCGTAGTAGGAAGGGAAAGGCTTGAATGCATCATCGATAGATTCTTTACTGCGATATACACCTTTATGTTTATTTAAAGTCTCCAATCTTGCAGAAGGAATCTTACCTTTTAATTTTTCTATTGTCTTATCATCAATCTGGCATACATCAGTTGAAGTCAGTTGTTCGGTCAAACATTTTTTTGTAAAGGTTACTACAGGTGCTGACTTTGGAAGATACTCTCTTAAAAGATTTAATTTCTCAGAACTGAGTTTATTCTCCAGCTTTTTCAATGTATCTTCGTCAATCATTACAGATACCATATTATTCTTATTTTCATATATTTCCAGCCCTTTCTTTGCAAGAGATTTTTCATTTTCTGTTGTTTTGGGATTATTAAGTATACCTTCAAAACCTTCTTTTAAAAAAGTTTTCTGTATTTCACCATACTGTCTTATATTGGAAACATTATCTTCACCATCCATATATTCACCGAGCACATTGTATCCATCAGACGGCTGATTTAGATATTCACCCAGTACATTGTATCCATCCAATGCTGTCCGGCCGATGACAAAACCCGGAGGGGCATGAAAAGATCTGGCAATAGACTCTGCGATACAGGTTGCTACATTATGTGCCATATTACTGGATACATTTGTCTTATGAAGTGCTTTGTTTATATAAACCCTGTTGCAGACAAGGCCGAGTTTCGCAAGAGATTTTTCTTCTTCTGTCGTATCACTGCTGGCAATTATAGCTTCAAAAGCATTTTTCATAACGGCCATGACCTCTTTCTGGCTCCTGTAAGAAGGAAGAACTGTATCTGCATCCGGATCGAAAGCATCTCTGAAAGCTGCTTCTGCTATCGATTTGCCTGTTTTACTGTACATTACATATGGTAAATCTGGCTTTGCCTGTTGTTCCTGCTTTTCAATTTGATTTTCTCTGATTGCAGTTTTTTTATTTTTCTGTAAATTATCTTCTTTATTGCTTAAAACAATATGGCCTTCAGGCTCATTCCCTCTGTTCTCCGAAGTTTTTTTCTCTTCAATATATGAATTTGAATAAGCCTGGTTGGATTTATGCTCTATTACAAGGTTTTTTAACCATTTAGATATACCTGCAGAAACTCCGGCAGATGCTATACATGTACCGATTGCTCCCAGTAACATAGAAGCGAGAGGATTTCCTGCTCCAGTTACAGCAGAAGCAATAGTAATACCACCTGTCACTATACCTCCTCCTATCATCGTTCCCAGACCGACCCTGTCTCCTATTATGTCAAATTTCTCAGACAGTTTTGATTTCATATCATTGTTAAAATGTTTTACATCCAGTATTTCCCCTGTGGTTTTATTTACTTCCACTTTTGTATGTACATGTTGCGTATCATACGGACCTGTGCTTTCATTACTGTAGACACTTATAGTATCACCTTTTTTATCGGTTATTTCCTCATATCTGGAATAATATGTAGCAAGTCCATTATACTTACAATAGGTAGAAACCTCCGCAAATGTTACATCTCCTTTACTGTCAGATGTGACCTTCGCTTTATCCAGTATCGTCGTAGCTATATCTTCGCCGTTAGTAATTTTCGACATCCTGGTTATATCTATGTGGCCGGCTCTGTCGTCCTTATCGTTCAGGGAGTGAATTGCACTATTACCTGTATCACCATGAAAATTATCATATTTCCTGGCAAGTTTTACATCTCTTTTAACTTTATCTATTATTATACTGGCTAATTTTAAGTCTTCACTTTCATGATTATTTAAATCTACCTTATCATTGTCAAAATTTCTTGCAGATTCCATTTCTTTTTTCACAGAATCCACTTTCTCTCTGCTTTTAATAACCTGGTTTTTTAAAGGATTAATTGTCATAATATTCCCTCCTGTTCTGAATATATAGTCATATCCGGTAATAAAATATATTTAACACATCCTTT
>DAIOEN010000472.1:0-2712 GCA_036746235.1 Vulcanimicrobiota bacterium
TCGTCACCCTGTTGATCAAACCATCCGTCTCTGGGCATTTAAATGAACCTCCTTTGTATTCGTGACGCGTGACGCATGATGCGTGACGCGAGGATTGTATGTGATTTACTTACTATATAAATTTTCTTCATATAATTTTCTTCATATAAAAAAAATTTCCTTCCATAATACAGTTTAAATCTTAAATTTCTGTACCACTACTGTAAGATTTGAGCCTATCTCTTTAAGTTCTTCTGCTTTTTCTTTTAAATTATTACTGTTCTGTGCCAGTATTCCGGTAGATTTATGGACTATTCCTATATCTCTGGCGATTTCATTTGCTACTACAGAACTTTCCGAGACATGTCTGGACACTTCCTGTATCCCCTGGGCACCCTGGGAAATAGCAGTAGCTATTTCATTTGTAGTGGCAGATTGCTCTTCTACTGCACTTGCCACAGTATAAACTATCTGACTGATTTCTTCTATAATTCTGGACACTTCTTTTATTTCATCCATACTCATCCGGGTTGAAGTCTGAATTCCTTCGATTTTTTTTCTTATATCCTGTGTTGCGTCAGCAGTCTGTCGGGAAAGGGATTTTACTTCATTTGCCACAACTGCAAAACCTTTTCCCGCTTCTCCTGCTCTTGCCGCTTCAATTGTGGCATTTAAAGCAAGGAGATTTATTTGATCCGATATATCTGTAATTGTCTCGGTAATTTTATTTATTTCCTGTACCGATTGTTCCAGAGCATATATCTTGGACGATGCAGTCTGGGACTGGGCAACACCTGTATTGGTAATTAATCTGGCTCTTTCGGATTTTTCTGCTATTTCTGTTATGGCTGATTTTAATTCTTCTCCGGAGAGAGAAATTCTTTCTACACTTGTAGATGTTTCTTCTGTAGCTGCTGCAACAGATGTCATATTTGTGCTCATTTCCTCGGCAGCAGTGGCGACTGAATTTGAAAGAGAAAGAGTTTGATCCGCTTCTCTTGCCAGGGATGAAGATACATCATTTAACATAAGAGATGAACCTGAGAGAACAGACGCTTTTTCTGAGATTTCCTTTATTATTGTACAGAGATTGTCTGCCATAGAATTTAAAGCGGAAACTATAGTGGAAAACTCATCCCTGTTTTTCAGCTTCATTCTTTCAGTCAGAATTCCTCCTGCAATGGTTTTTATGAATTCAGAGCATACATTTAGCGGTTTAATCAGATTTGCCTGTAATAATAACCATGTACCGGATCCTGTTAAGAAGAGCATAATCAGAGCGAAGATAAAAGAATTAATTTGCGCATTTAATACAGCTTTATTGGCTTCTTCTTTAGAACTTATTATCTCGAATGCGCCATGAACTTCTCCTTCTCTCCATCCTTCTTTTTCATATCCCAGGACATCTTTTTCACCTTTTTTATCGCCATGACAGAAAAGACATTCTTTTGTCAGTTTGATAGGCCGGAAATATCTTATTTCATTTCTGTTCTCCACGATTTTTTCCGATATGTTTCCTTCTTCCAGTTCTTTAAGCACCTTTAATTCCACTTCATCAGGTTCATTCTTTGGATTTCTTGCATTTATTTTAGGTACCCGGAATTTATACCCCGCCTCTTCTGCATTTTCCTCTGCTACTTTTATGGCACTTATTACAGGGACTGCATCCAGTATATTTTGTTTATCAATATCTTTAAAGGGTTTGAGCAGTCCTTTATCTATCTTTACAGACATCTGGTCTCTTATGGATTCTGCCATAAGAACAACAATTTTGCTTTTACTTAAAATTTCTTTTTCAGAGCCATGTCTTATATCGCCTATCCTCTGTATTGTAATTACCAGAGTTATTATTACAGGGGCGATCATTGCAATAATTAAAACTTTCCATCTGACACTGAGGTTTTGAAAATAATTCATCTGTAAGCCTCCTTATAAAAATAGTGAATAGTGAATAGTGAATAGTGAGTCTATTTTTTTCACTTTTCACCACTATAATTCTTATCGGTATAAAGAGGTAAAAAATTATAAGTTTTTAATAAAAAATTTTTCCATAAAAACACACCTCCACTATACCATATAGATATAGTGGAGATTGTACCGGGTCTATAATCGATTGACTTAAGACCAGTCTTGAGGTGTCAGTTTTTTCTCTTTTTTTTACCTTTGTAAAGGTTTTTCCTAGACTTGTCTTATTTTAAACAGAAAAATCAGTTATCTGGATGAATGTTGCCTTTACTTACTCTTCATCAAAAATATCAAGTACTCTTTTAAGCAACAGGTTCCCCTGCCTTTCTTTATTGAAATAAATTCACCGAATACTTAATACCGCGCCGGGTAGATAAGAGCTTATCCACACCTCCTATGTTTTTGTATCTTTATATTATAAGATAAAATTATCGTAATTGCAAGAATTTCAATAAAATTTTAAGTAAAAATAAGATTGACCATATCTGGATTTTTATCTATAATTAGTTCTGTTAAGTGAGTAGTGAGTAGTGAATAGTGAATGGTGAGTAAGATATATTTTACTCACGACTCATGACTCACGACTCACTATTATATTTTTTGAAAATAATCTACATACATTCGGGGAGGACTATGTGATAGAACTGATATATAGAAAGTTAGAACAATCTGAAACAGGGAAAATTATAGAGCTTGCAGCCAGATCCGGTGCGTTTCATATTGGTAATGAAGACAGAATATTAAAAAACTGGAATAATATAGAAGCTA
>DAIOEN010000473.1:0-2704 GCA_036746235.1 Vulcanimicrobiota bacterium
AGAGAAAAGGAATATTTGCCAATATGGCAGGATACGGCACAGACAGAATAAGACTCGAATTTCGTATTCCTTCAAGAGGGCTTATAGGCATACGCTCTACCTTTCTCACTATTACAAGAGGCACAGGGATTATGCATTCTGTATTTGACGGATACGAACCGCTGGCAGGAACAATTTCATCAAGAACAAACGGCGCTTTAGTAGCCGACAGAAACGGTTTTGCCACAGCCTATTCCATAGAAAATCTCGAACCGAGAGGACATCTCTTTTTACAGCCGGGAACAGAGGTTTACTGCGGTATGATTGTAGGAGAACATGCAAAAGAAAACGATCTGAATGTAAATATTGTAAAACCAAAAAAACTTACAAATATGCGTTCTTCTACCTGTGACGATACTGTTGTACTCGCCACCCCTGTAATACACACACTGGAAAGTGCCATGGAATGGGTAAAAGATAATGAAGCTATTGAAGTAACTCCTAAATCCATAAGACTCAGAAGACTTTATTCCGGTATTGTTAAAACAAAAAAAATAGCATAAGAGCATGATAAAAAATCGCCTAGAGAGTCATTTTTGCTCTCCAGGCGATTTTTTTATATACTCCATAAGTCTTTTCACTCTTCTCCTATAAATTTATATTTATAAATTTTACATATTGACAAAATATACATTTTGCGTGATATCTATAATAACTATTATTTATAAAATATTATGGAGGTTAAGTTATGTTAGGTATTGGTATGGGACTCTCACCATTTAATATGCCCGGTAATAATAAACCTGTGGCATCTGCGCCGCAAAATGTTGATTCACAGAAAAATACTCCGAACAATCAGCCAGTTCCGCAGAATGAAACATCTGTTTTAACATCAAACTTAAAGACCATAGGGGAGCTGAAGGGACAAAGCAGTATACCGGCAAGTAGTCCGGGCCGTTCTATGGAAGTGACAAATTTACAGAGTAATCTTGCCGAAAAAGTCACAGGGGCAAATGTTCCTTATAACAGAATTACCCTTAAAGATGGAAGCCAGATAGATATAGACGTAGATACTGAAAAAATCAAGCAGGCATCACCGGGGCTATCAGAAAAACAGGTCATGGAAATAAAGAAAACCATGATAGGAACCAATAAAGAACAACTGACAAAATTACTCTCACAGAGTGAAGGTAACCTTCCTGAAGGTATGAAACGTGTTAACTTACAATATTCTGATGCCCCCAATCCCTTGCTGCACAACAGGGAATTTCCTGACGTGAATTATGACCCTGATAAGAAGAGTCTCAACATTCCTACATTCGCCTTAAATAATACAAAAGAAACATTTAACAGAGCTCTTGTAGATGCAAAAAATCCTGCCCTCCAGGAGGAAAAGAAAAAACTCTCAGCACTCGGAATCAAATGGTCAGACCCTGCAAATCTAATGTCGGCCAGTGAAGAAGTTGAAGTCATGAAATCTTTAGAAAAGGCCGCATCTAATGTTCCGCCGGATAAAAGGCCAAAGGATCTGCCCATAAATATGTTTAATAGAGCACTTACAACCAGCATGTCAATCGACGGATTCGGTGGAATGTCTTCACCTGAAGGTGTATATGATGGCAGGACGAAAAAGATATCTATTTCAAGGAATGATACGGACGGGAAGACCCCTCATAAACTGCAATATTTAAAAGATACTGCAGTACATGAATATGGTCACGCTGTGGCTGATGCAAATAAACCTGATGTAAAATCAGTCAATGAAAGTATAATTATGACTGATTCACATGGAAAAAGTCTGACAGACAGAGCAATAGCCCTGGAAGAAAATGCAAAAAAACATGGCCATAAGCCTGATGATATAGCCAGTGACAGAACAGGCACTATCTATGATAAATATGATCCTTATGTTCATTCGGAAGGTCTCAAGGATGAAAAAGGCAATACTACTGTAGAGAAATATGCCCGTACCGATGAAAATGAACATTTTGCAGAAACATTCAGAGAATATGTTAACAACCCGGAAAGATTCAAAGGGGACATAAAAGAAATAGAACAAAAACTGCAGGGTCTTGCTGCAAACTCTGAAGAATATAAATACTTAAAAGAATCTCTTGATATAAAGAGAGAATCTTATAATTATTTTAAAAACCAGATCTTCGCAGGACACGAATTCGGTAAGACGAATTAATTGTACCGTCACCTGTCATCAGAGAGGCGTATTTCTACGCCTCTCTGATGTTTTTCTTATTTTACATCCGTAAATTTCATTCCGAATACTTTGAATAAAAAGGCATAAATATCACTGTATTCATCAATAATCTTCGACATAGGTTTCCCTGCACCATGACCTGCTTTTGTTTCAATACGGAGAAGTATCGGATTATCCCCTCTGTTTTTTGCCTGAAGGGCAGCAGCGAATTTTTTTGCATGAGCCGATACGACCCTGTCATCATGATCTGCACTCATAATAAGTGCTGCAGGATAGTTTACACCATCTTTTATATTATGAAGCGGCGAATAACGGTAGAGAACATCGAAATCTTCCTTTTTATCGGAACTGCCATATTCAGGTATCCAGTAGTAACCTACCGTGAATTTATGATACCGTAACATATCAGTAAGAGGCACTTCACAGATTACTGCTCCGAACAATTCAGGATGCTGAACCATACATGAAGCTACAAGAAGACCTCCGTTACTTCCTCCCTGAATGGCAAGTTTT
>DAIOEN010000474.1:0-2685 GCA_036746235.1 Vulcanimicrobiota bacterium
CTTATAAGTAGATACTCCTATTTATAGGTTTTTATAGATTTAATTCGACGGATTTATACTTGAAAAAATCGAATAGAAGAATCGTGAAGGGTGAAAAGTGAAGTGTGAAGAGTGAGTCGTGAGTCGTGAAAAGTGAAAAGTGAAAAGTGAAATGTACCTGTTCACTGTTCACTGTTCACTGTTCACTGTTCACTGATCACTGTTCACTGTTCACTGTTCACTGATCACTGATCACTGTAAAAGAAAGGAGTTATTTATATAAAATGTTTAAAGATAAAGTAGCAGTTGTAACAGGTGCGTCAAAAGGTCTAGGTCTGTCAGCGGCAAAAGCGTTTCTGAGAGAAGGAGCACAGGTTGTTGTTATATCCAGAGATAAAGATTTACTTGAACAAACCTGGAAGGATGTAGATAAGGTTCTTGTTATTTCCGGGGATGTCTCCTCTGAAGAAAGGGTTAAATATATCTTTGAAAAAATCCTCTCTGTCTTTGGTAAAGTAGATATACTTGTTAACAATGCATCTATTGCACTTGTAAAGAAAATGACGGATACAACACTGGAAGAATGGAATAGAATTTTATCTGTAAATATAACAGGTACATTTCTTATGTCCAGAGAAACAGTAAATATTATGCTCAAAAATAATATAAAAGGTAAGATTATAAATATATCCTCTGTTTCCGGTGATGTGGGAGCACCTCTTGCCACTGCCTATTCCGCATCAAAAGCTGCAGTTATAGGATTCTCTAAAGCTCTTGCAAAAGAAGTGGCATCTTCCGGTATAAATGTTAACACTATATGCCCCGGTGCCATGGATACGGACATGTTTCATAAAGGCACTATAGGTGTTCTTTCTAAAATGTTCAATTCTGAAGAAGATATTTTGCTGAAGAATACAATAAAGGCTATCCCTTTAAAGAGGCTTCTCAATCCCGATGAAGTGGCTGAAATGGTTTTATATCTTGCCTCTGACCATGCCTCAGGCATAACGGGACAAACTCTTAATATTGACTGCGGATTTGCTATCCATTAAAGTTTCGTAACGCGTAACGCGTTACACACGTCACGCGTTACGACGAACTTATTATTTTTCCTTATAATTGAATTCTACAGTGCCAAGAACTTTATCTTTATGAATTATTTCAAAGGTATATTTTCCGTAAGGATCAGAAGGTAAAAATGCTATGGTTTTTATATATTTACCTGTTTCAGTGTCGAATTTTAACCTGTAATCATAGGTTGTAGTATTTTCTGCCACTGTTTCACCTTTATAATTATAAAATTTACCTGACTGGGGCATTTTTATTCTGAGTATAACACCTTCTACTCCGCCTTTATAGTCAAAGGAAATACCTGTGAGAGTGGATTTTTCCATTTTCCCGTTCACTTCTGTTTCATAGTTCCCGACAGCTTTAATCTCAGTAGTTTCTTCCGTTATTTCTTTCTTATCTCCGTCTTTTAACGCATATCCGAATTTCAAATTGGAAATACTGAATTCTTCTTTTGCCAGGGCGACATACTCAAATTCTACTGAACCGAGTATCTTATCTTTGCAAATTATTTCAAAGGTATATTTCCCGTAAGGATCGGAAGATAACATGGCAATAGTTTTTATATAATTACCTTTTTCTTTATCGAATTTTATCTGGTAATCATAAAAATTTACATTTTCTGCCACTGTTTTACCTTCATGATTATAAAAATTACCTGTATCGGGCATTTTCATCCTGAGTATTGCCCCTTCTACTGCTCCTTCATAATCGAAAGATATGCCTATAAGAGTGGATTTTTCCGTCTTATCATTTACAGGGATTTCATGATTTCCGAGAGCTTTAATAGTAGTGGTTTCTTCCGTTATTTTTCTCACATCCCCGTCTTTTGCCCCGTAACCGAATTTTAGATTTGAAATTTTAAAGTCTTCCGCAAAAGCCGGAATGATACAGATTATGGAAATGGATAAGATGATAAGTAGTGATAGTAATTTTTTTGAACACATGATGAATTACCCTCCTGATTAATTTAGTTATTCGTAACGCGTGACGCGTGACGCGTTACGCGAGTATTATATAAATTTCTATATAAAAAATTTAATTCCTACCAGAAATTTTTTATTATTAGGTACAGAAATTGCATTAATTGAGATGATAATGATATAATAATTTCATTATAAGTGAGAATAATCGAAACCCGGACAATCTGTCCTCACGTTATGCGTTACGATAAAAAATTAAGGAGTGAATCTATGAAAATTAAATTTTGTTTAATAACTGTTATAATGTTATCAGCTATAGTATTTTCTTCCTGTATGATAGGAGATTATAAAGATACTCTTCAGTTCATCCCCAGGGACGGTCAATTAATCGCAAATATTAATATTAATTCTTTTTTTGTAAGAAGAGGTGTCTACGGAGAACTGGATTCTTTAAAGACAGAACCTAAAATAAAGCTATTTCTTAACAATCTGGAAGACCTGGCATGTGCTATAGCTTTTTCCAGGTTTCCCCCCGGAGATATTGATTACAGGACAGATTTTTTTCCATATATAAAACCGAATTTTACCATATCTTTTTATGAACTGGAAGGAGTTTTAACAAATCTGATTTCTGCTGCAAATAATGGAAAAATTCCGAAAGTAATGGATTTAAAAGATAAAGTACCTTTTATTATAGTCTTTAATATTGAAGATA
>DAIOEN010000475.1:0-2678 GCA_036746235.1 Vulcanimicrobiota bacterium
AAAAAGAAATAGAAAGCCAGATTGTATGGGAATATGAACATCTCCAGAAAGCAGATATAATTTCTTTCTGGTTTTCTAAAGAAACACTCTGTCCAATAACACTTTACGAACTGGGTCTCCATGGGAATTACGGCAATACCGTAATAGGCATTGACCCGGAATATAAAAGAAAAAAGGACATAGAAATCCAGTCAAAACTGGCAGGAAGAGAAGGTACTGTCGTATATTCCCTGAAAGATCTGGCTTCTGAAATTATTAACATGGTCGGGCAAAACAAAGAATAATCTTAAAGCAACGATTTATCCAAATTTTTAAAACTGCTTTTCTTCGATGCCTTCAGGGTATATACCATGTTTAATAGCATTGTACCACATCTTTTTCATATCAGAAGATATAAGATTCAGTTCATTAAATATTTCCATTGTAAATTCGATTGCTCCGAGACCGCTCGCTGTAATGATATGGTCATCGCCTGCCGCGAGAGAATCAATGTAAAAATCACTGTCAGAATATGACGGAACCATTTTTGACAGATATTTCAGCGAATTACTCGTATGTTTTCTGTTATGCACAAGTCCGGCTCTTGCCAGTACCGTTGTAGCGGCACATATTGCTGCAACAGGTATTTTTGCCTTTTCCAGGCGATGCAGAAATTCTTCTGTTTCAGTAACAGGATAGTCTACTTCCCACATGTGACCTCCGGGGAGAATGAAAACAAGTATATCTTCCATATTAACTTTTGATAGGACTGTATCAGGGATAACATGTAAACCTCCCATAGAAACTACAGTTTTATCTGTAAATCCCGCTGTTACCACGTCAATTTTACAAATACGGCGGAGTTCGGGAAGAATGTAACCGACCTCCCAGTCTGCATAACCGTCAAATATCAATACATAAGCTTTTTTCATATTAATCTTCCTTTCATACAGGTTTATTCTTCTAAATGATGGACACAATAATTAACAAGGGCTTTTTCTGAAATTTCTCCGTCACCGATTTTTATTTTTCTCTTCGGTTTTATCAGTTTACCCTGAGACGTTCCATGGAATATTACTTTTGCATCGGCTATGGCTACTATTCTAACAGGCTCATTGGAAAATGCTTTACCTGTTTCAGTTTTTCCCTCTGTTATCAATAATTTCTTCGTATATTTTATGTTTAATAGTGACCGCTCCCACTGCCAAGTCCTAATGGACTATGGCAGGGGCTTCCAGAGCTTCCATGCTCAAGGACTCCAGGCCCGAGTCCTTTATATATATGGCTGAATTATAGTCTCTTGGAATTATTAAACCACAAACAGGACATATATGGGTCCTCATAGATAGAGATTTTTTTACTACGCTTTTACAACCAGAGCATATCTGGCTTGTGTATTTTGGGTCTATTGCTATTACTGTTTTACCTGCTACGAGAGCCTTATATTTCAGTATCTCAAAGAATTTTCCCCAGCTCACATCAGAGATTGATTTATTTAATCCAGATTTTGCACCTGCATTATTAGGAAGATATTTACCTTCTTCATCCTGTTTCGGCTCCGGTCTTCTTTTCATTCCCTGAATATTAAGGTCTTCATGAATTATTACATCAAAATCACAAAGTAGTCTATTGGCCTGTTTATGAAGAAAATCTTCTCTCTTACATTTTACTTTAAAGTGAGCTTTCTGTAAGGCTTTTAATAGCTTGTACCACTTCTTTGTCCTTTTCTGTGCAGCAGAGAACTTTCTCTGCAGTTTCTTTAACTTCTTCTCACTTTTACGGAGATACTTTGGAACTTCTATATGAGACCCGTCAGAGCCATAATAGAAGTCTATAAGCCCCACATCGATTCCGATAGATTTCGATAAATCCTGTTTAGCCTCTATATGAGTATGTTTTATCTCAAATGAGAAACAGGCAAACCACTTACCTCCATCTTTCTCTATTGTAAGGGTCTTTATTGTTGCTTCTTTCGGTATCTCTCTATGATAGATTATTTTTATTTCTCCTATTTTCGATACGGTTATTTTATTTTCTTCCGGTATGATGCTATACTGAGGATAGGTTATTGAACTATATTCACCACGTTTTTTATATTTTGGATATCCTTTCCCTTCATTAAAAAAACCATCGTAAGCATCATCCAATCTCTTTAACGTATTCTGTAATACCTGGGAATGAACTCCTTTATACCAGGGACGTTCCTTCTTTAAACCGGGAAGTTTATCCGCCTGGCTATAATAATTGACATTTTTGGGAAAATGTCCAAAGATTGATGTAAACTGAATACCGAATATTCCCTCTATTGCTGTAAGCAGCTTTAATCCTGTTACTTCTTTTTCGTCACTATAGAATATCTGTCCCATAGATGAAGAATGAATATCATTCTTAAGACTTTTCTCCAGGGATTTTGCGTGTTTCCATAGTTGATGAGATGTAATACGTTCAGATAGTGACCAGTTATACAGATGGCGGCACATACTGAAAGTATTTTCTAATTTACTTCCCTGTGATTTATTCGGGTATATCCGGTATTTATATGCGCTTTTCATAGGGAGCTTCTCCTCTATATATTATAACAGAAAAGAGATTATTTTTATACCATTACGTTCTAACAGGTTGTGCAGGAAGTAACTCCGAATTCATCTCCCTCTAAGCCTCCAGCTATAGAGGGAGTATTCTTCGGTTTTTTAGATAAA
>DAIOEN010000476.1:0-2664 GCA_036746235.1 Vulcanimicrobiota bacterium
AAAAATGATTTTCTGGAGGAGAAAAAGTGTAAATTTTTACACTCTGTAAATTTTACACTTTTACATTTAATGGAATTATCATTTTTTATAAATATCTCCTCTGGGGCCTACGGCTACAACAACTAAAGTTTTATTTTCAAAATCCACTCCGATTAAAACCCTTCTGCCACCTATTCTTTGACTCCATTCAGACCGGCCTTTCAGTTTTTTTATCTTTCCTCTCGATAGTCCATTTGCCAGTTCCTTAACTTTTGTTTTTATTCTGGCTGCTTCTTTAGGAGGCAGCTTTGCTAACTGTCTTTCGATCCTGTCAGGTATAAAAACTTTCCAATCACTCATTATCAGTTAAATACCTTCCTTTGCCTTCTAAATACTCTTTCCAGCTTGCTTCACTTTCTTTGATTTCATTTTCTGATAAAGGTTCTTCATCGTAAGGAGCATTTTTTAGTATATCTAAAATGGATATCTTATTTTTTTTCTCGTATTTATCGAGATAATCTTTTATAATTTGATTGGTAAGCTCCCTTATTTCCATATCTCTTATTGTTGCTAAAAGCTTTAGTCTTTTATGGTTCTCATAAGAAATTCTTAAAATTTTATCTTCTTTTTCTTTGCTTTTCGTTCCTGGCATTTTTAACACCACCTTTATAATATATTATGATATTATTATACAGTAAAAAACGTTATAAATCAATATATTTTTATGAAAAGTATTGATTTTTTAAATAAGATGTTAAAATTAGAAGTATAAAAGGATGTGAAAAAATGAGTGAATTTTTACACCTTGTAAATTTTACATTTTTACAGTTTTTTTACAGATTCGGATTAAGTATATCCATTGTATCATCTTTCATAGCCATTCCATAGATTTTATTTTTTGTCAAATATTTGAGTATATTTTCAGAAATCTCTAAAGAAGCAAAGACGGGGATAATTTCCTTTCCTTTAAATTCTGGAAAATAATCATAAATTACAGTTTTATCTTTTATCAAATTAACAAACTGTTCTACATAATCCTGCTTGGCAGAAGCTTTTGTTTCATTCACTATTACCTTATCAGGATATACAGCTATAACATCAAACTCCTTCTGTTTTTTTCCTTTCCCCTTCTTCATTCTCCTTAATATAAAATCTTCACATTCTTCTTTCTTACAACCGAAGTATTTTTCAGCAATATTTTTTATATTAGGATAAACCAGGTCTTCTACAATAGTACCCCATTTATTGGCAAGATCACCCCATTTCCTATTCATTTCCTTTCTTTCTTCTTTCATTTCCTTTCTGTCCTGTCTCATTTCATTTTTAAACTCTCTCATTTCAAGGCTTAAATTATGGACAGTTATCTGAGTTCTGCTTACTTCATAGGATAAATTCTGTATCATTAACTGTGTCTGTTTCGCTAAATCTTCCAGAGTATCAACTCTTTCAACTACATCTGGCATATAAAATCAACTCCTTTATATTCCCCTGTTACAATAATAGCATATATAATAAGGTTTATCAAATGATTTGAACCCTTGTTTCAGCTATCACTCCCTGCCAGGTAGTTTGATTTTGATTTTCAGCCTCAGCAGGATAGAAGATTCCGTGTTAAATATTCCGGAAAAGAGGAATAGTCTTTCTGTATATGTAAATATTGAGCAGTGAGCCAATAATCTCTACTCACTGCTCAATATTTAATATTTATGATTACGGAGCCTGGTTTAATTCTATGATACCTTTATGAGTGCTGTTGAAACCTGTTAAAGGTTCATCGTTCCAGTGACCTGTATCCCAGAAATTAATTGTTACCCAGTCTTCGACTCCTTCGTTATCATTTGGTTCTGTATAAGGAGGTTCGACCCATATTGTATAGCTTACCGGCTCTCCGCTCACCCATTCCCATCCTCCATCCGGTTCAGGGCCGCTTGTGGGCTGATATAGTCCGATCCAGTATATGGTTGAGCCAAACTGGCTTACAATCCAGTTATTTTCCTCTTCTGTATTGATTGTTACAAGATGTCCCCCCGTAGATTGTGCCTCTGATTCTGTATCCTGCCAGGAACCTTCCACATCTGTAAGGGCATAGTAATGACCGTTATGTTCAGTCCAGTTATAAATTTCGGCAAGATTCTGAACTTTTATGGTTAGAGTAAGTGGTGTGCTATCTGCTCCCCATGTGCCGGCATTGCCTGTTATAAAATCTACATAATCACCTGGTACAATAGCAGAATTTATATTAAAAGGCTCATCATTTGAGCTGGCCAGTCTTGCAAATAAAGGAGATGCAGTATTATTGTTTTTTGTGATATAAAGGTCTACTTCTCCCGTATCACCCTGTCCAAAAGTGCCGGACATATTTATATTTCCTGAGAAAGTTGATTTCCATCTTATAACAGTATAATGACCTCCTGCAGGGATTAATTCGTCTCCGGGATGTAAACCGACTTCACCGGCAGGAATACCGTTTATGGTGCCGGTTGATGTGTTTTTCCATACATGACCGTTTGAATTACCTTCATGCCAGGCACTATCATAGGCCTGATGGACAAAGGTGCCGTACTGGGTGAATAAATTCAGTGTATTATCTGAGAGGTTTACTTTGTATCCAAAGAGCAAATTTTCACCGGCAGTGTTTGTTGTTTTTGTGAAATCTTCTGCCAGGTTAAGTAGTTCACTATCTCC
>DAIOEN010000477.1:0-2660 GCA_036746235.1 Vulcanimicrobiota bacterium
CACTGTTATGAGTTATTAATACGATAGTTCTTCCCTGTCGGTGAAGTTCCTGAAAAAGAGCCATTATTTCGCTACCTGACGTTGTGTCAAGATTTCCCGTAGGTTCGTCTGCCAGAATTATAGGAGGGTTATTAACCAGGGATCTTGCTATAGCCACTCTCTGCATCTGTCCTCCTGAGAGTTCATTCGGGTTATGGTGTATACGTTCTTCAAGACCGACAACTTTGAGAGACTTTTTTGAAATTTTTTCTCTGTCAGATGAATTAATGCCTGAATAGATCATAGGAAGTTCTACATTTTCCTGTGCAGATATGCCGGGAAGGAGATGAAATTTTTGAAAAATAAAACCTATTTTTCTGTTTCTTATCCTGGCAAGTTCGTCATCTTTCATACTGGAAACTTCTATTCCGTCTAATTTATAAGTACCGCCAGTAGGTCTGTCGAGACAGCCTATTATATTCATCATAGTAGACTTCCCGCTTCCGGAAGCTCCCATAATAATAAGGAATTCTCCTTTTTCTACAGATAAATTAATATCAGAACAGGCATGAACATCTACACCGCCCATTCTATATGTTTTATAAATATTTGAGAGTTCTATAATAGACATGTTTCACACACCTTTATAAAAAAATAACCGTTAGTGAATAGTGAGTAATGAGTGACATCCTATCTTTTCACTATAATTAACTTATACTATCCATAAAATATCGTCAGGGATATTTTAAATGATTTTTCTTACAGAAGTTTTTTGAAAATGTAAAAAAATGTAACAAAGTATAATATTACCTGTCGAAGTAGTAAGGGAGATAATGAAAACGTTATATTATAACGGTAAGACAATCAAATTATAAAAGTTGTAAAACTTTGTAAGAAATTGTAAAATAAACTGTTTTTTTATTTAATCAGGGGTTATAATTATAGTGAAAAGTGAAAAGTGAAGAGTGAATGGATACATAACTGCTCACTGATATAAGAAAGGGGATTATTATGTTAAAGGTAATACTCATAGATGATGACAGGGAACTCCTTGAACTACTGGAAGAATATCTTACAAATAATGACATGGAAGTCTATAAAGCCAGCGGTGGAGAAAAAGCCCTTGAAATGATTAAAGAAGACAGATATGACATAGCAATACTGGATGTAATGATGCCAAACATGAACGGCCTTGAAGTATTAAAAAGAATAAATAATGAATACAATTATCTTCCTGTAATTATGTTGACTGCAAAAGGAGATGAAGTAGACAGAATTCTCGGACTGGAAATGGGAGCCGATGATTACATACCAAAACCTTTCAATCCGAGAGAATTACTGGCAAGAATTAAAGCTGTCATAAGAAGAAAGGAAAAAATAGATGTCATAAATATAACAGAAGAAATAAACGGAGATACGGTAAAACTGGATCTAAAAAAGAGACAGGCTACAGTGAGAGGAGAGTTAATGGAACTGACTTCTCTGGAATTTGACATATTAAACATTTTTATTCAAAATAAAGGTATTGTATTATCAAGGGAAAAAATTATGGACCTTTCAAGAGGACAGTCTTTTACCGCCTTTGATCGCTCCATAGATGCCAATATAAGTCGTTTGCGTCAGAAAATAGAAAAAGATCCTAAAAAACCTGAACTCATAAAAACCATATGGGGAGTGGGTTATGTATTTTCAGGAGAATAAACCTTGATTAAATTATCAAAATTGTATCTCAAGATATATATTTATTTTCTGGCTGTTGTAGCTATAATAAATGTGCTGATTCCCATGTTGCTGTTTCGTCCGATGAATAAACCTCCTCATATAGAGATGACCAGACATGTTATATATATTATAGAATATATAAGAAACTACGACACATCTGAAAACAACCTCCCGTCACTGATGCGAAGTCTTTCTGAAAAGACAAACTGTGACATATCACTATACGATAAAAACGGGAAGGTCATAATCACTACGGAGAAATATAAAAAAGATCTTGATGAAAATATGATAAAAAAAATTAATAATAATCAGGATTATATGATAAACGAATTTGATGAAGGCCCTGAGAGAGGGCCTTTTATATTATTTTCTGAAAACCACAAAGATTCATACTACAGTTATATAGGAATTTTTCACAGACACCGTCCCATATCTCAAACAAGATTTATCTTTATTTTATTATTCTGCAGTATATTACTCTCTATAATGGTCTATCCCCTGGTAAGATATCTGACAAAACCACTGGAGGAAATAACAGAAAAAGCTCTTAAATTTTCCATGGGAGATTTTACCGGTATAGAAAAAAATATTATACCTAAAGGTAATGATGAAATTGCGACACTGACAGGAGCTTTCTACCATATGGCAAATGAACTTGCCGCCATTATTGAAGGGAAAAAAGAGTTGATTTCAGATATATCCCATGAACTGGGGTCACCTCTGAGCAGAATGAGACTGGCAGTGCAGCTTATTGAAGACAAAGTAAACGAAAATCAGATACCGTCAATTAAAAATGTAGAGAAACTTACGAAAAATATAGAAGAAATGTCAAAACTCGTAAAAGAATTACTGGATTTCTCCAGAATGGATAAAGGTTATAATTTAAAAATAGAAGCAGTTAATCTGGAAGAACTGATTACAGGGGTAATACAAAAATTTCAACTATTCATTGAAAAAAA
>DAIOEN010000478.1:0-2654 GCA_036746235.1 Vulcanimicrobiota bacterium
GCGGGGAGATTTTTCATAAAAAATTAAGGAGTTTTAAAAACATTTTCTTCCAGATGTGTCCTGATTTTTTCCAGAAAATCTTTTGCTTTATCAATAAAAGGCGTCACATCATCATATGTGAGAGAAACATATTCTCTATAATCGCCAATCTGCCTCAATTCAAAAGCCTTATTTATAGCACGACCCAGTTCTACAGGGAATATTCCTTTTTTTATAAACTCTTTATTGAAATAAGACAGAATTCCTCTATGCTTTGAAGATGAATAAGGCTCAAATATCAAAAGAGCAAGAACTGTATAGAACATGCCATAATAAAGACGATTGATAATTGAACGGGGGCTTTTATTGCCGGAAAACAGATAAAGGGCTTCATCAATACATTCTTCTGCCTGTTCAAGACGATATCTGGAAAGTTGTATCTGTTTACCTTTATCAATCAAATGGGGACTCCTTCTTTTTGTATCACTTTGTAAAGTGGAGATTCAGACATTGGCCCTTCTTCCAGTTCAAGTTTACTGAATATAACCGGAGATATAGAAGTATCATATGCAAGGTTAATATCAAAGGTAATATCGTAAATCTGTGATATTATATCTGCAGTAGAGATGTCTATTTCAATCATTAAATCTATATCGGAATCAGAATTACCTTCTCCCCTGGACTTTGAACCAAAAATTTTCATATCTATAATATTAAAGGAGGAATATAATACTTTTTTCAATTCCTTTATAGCCAGTATCTCACTATTGCTCATCGATAGTCCAGTTCTCAAGATTATCCGCTCCTTTATAAATTCTATCATAATTATAACATAAAAAAAATATACCGGCTAATATTGAACAAAATAGATTGCGTTTTTTTATGAGTTGCTTCTATATATTAAAGAATATTCTAATTCAATCTTATTAAAACAACTTCAACTGCCGGTCAAAATTTATAAATCCATCTTCTATTCTGTTCCCGGTATATTCCGAAGTAATTTTCTGTTTTCCGTTAACGGTGTTTCTTAAAACCAGACTGTATATATTATCAAAATTATTATATATGGAAGTTTCCTTTAAAGCTGTAAAGCATATCATCTGGGTATTGTATTTTCTTACAAGGCCAAAGAGAACTTTAAGAAGATGGTCTGCCGTAGTACTGCCGAAAGGATTATCTGCAAGAATTACAAAAGAACTTTCCTGGCAGGTTTTTTTCGATCTTATAAATGAAAGCAGTGAAATATACATGGCGAAAAAGCAGGTATATTTTTCTCCTCCCGAAAGGAATAATACATTTTCCCATGGCTCATATCTCTTAACAGTCTGATTGATGTGAGGCTTAAAGACTTCTACCCTGCATCTGTTTATATCAGTAATTACTTCGAGTAATTTCAATGAAGACATCATTGATTTTATCATAGAGTAAGTTTCATTTCTGTCCGAACCCTTTTCATCATAATCTTTCTTTATTTCTTCAATACATCTGTCTATATAAAGATTCATCCTGTCCAGATTGGTCTGTTCATCGCTATATTCAAGTTTTATCTTTATCATTTTCACACTGCCGTGGCCTGTAATATTTATCCCTGATCTGCTGTCGATAGAATTGATTTCATTTAAGAATTTTTCTGCCTCTCTTTTACACTCTCTTGTCAGTTGCTCTTTGTCCCTGTTTATATCGGATAGATTATGTTCACACATACTTTTTAAATTGTTTACCAGGGCGATACATTCAGAAAAAACCCTTTCCACAGAGTGAATATTGTATAATTCATCATCAGAAGAAGCTATATTTATAGAAGATATAAAATTACATATTGCCTGCTGGTTACATTTCCCGAAATTACCTGATAGAGTATTATAGGCTTTCTGAACAGATATTTTCTGTTCTTCTATGCTCTCTTTAAAATCATTATAAAAATCTGTTCTTTCTTCGAAATATTCTTTCAGATTTTCAAAAGGAATTTCATACGGTTCTATTCCTGAATCTATAGCTTTCAGTTTATTATACACTGTAAAAATTTCTGCCCTGTCATGGCATTTCTTCAGGAAAGAAGATTTATCTGCCAGAATTTCTTTATTCTTATTCAATTCTTCCAACTTATAAGTAATGCTTTTTATTCTTCCTTCAAGTTCTTCTGCTATTTTACTGTCAGTCCTCTGGAAATCAATGACCGGTTCCATGTTATAGGTTTGTAGAATATTTTGTCTGATATTATCTCTATCCTTTTCTGCAAGCCTGTTTTGAAATTCCAGTTCTTTTATATCTTTTCGCAAATTCTCTTTTTCCAGGTTCTTCTCGCTTATTTCTTTTTCAATATCCTTTATTTCATTCTCATGTAATGGCTCAAAATCTGAAAAATCTGACCTGTTTATATTTAACTCGTCTATATATTGTTCAAATCTTTCTATATTACCGTGTAAAAGCTTTATATTTTGCCTGATACTATCTGTATCACCTGTAACACTATTGAGATCTTTTTCACAGGCCAGCCGTATACCGTCAAGTTCAGTGAGGCTCAGGTCACTCTGAATTTCTGCAGAAAATCCTTCCGGTAATATTATTTCTTTCAGTTTATCTCTCAGAGCATCTTTTTTCCTGAGATTTTCTTCTATTTTTTTTCGAAATTCTGCCTCTTTTTCCCTGTTACGAAGTAACTGCTCACTGTATTC
>DAIOEN010000479.1:0-2633 GCA_036746235.1 Vulcanimicrobiota bacterium
AATACCGGGAGGCAGCGTCATTTCTGTATATGTGTGTTTAACGGGAATAGTAAAGGTGAAAGTACTTCCCTTTCCGAATTCACTTTCAACCCATATTTTGCCTCTGTGATATTTAATAATCTCTTTACATATAGGAAGCCCGAGACCTGTACCGTCAGGTTTACCTGTGGCAGTATCTTCTATCTGACAGAATTTGAGGAAGATTTTTTCATAATTTTCCGGCGCAATTCCTCTCCCGGAATCCTTAACAGATACGTGCAGACTGCCATCTTTATAATAAGCATTAAGCTGGATTGACTGATTTTCCTGACAGAATTTTATAGCATTTGAAAGCAAATTCGTTATGACCTGAATAATCTTGTCTCTGTCTACCATAATCTTCGGGAGACCGTTTTCTATCTGCAATTCAACCTGAAGATTTTTCTTACTTATAAGAGAACTGGTAGAATTTACGGCACTCACTATTAATTCTTCTATATCTGCTTCTTCAGATTTCCATTCTGTCCTTCCTGATTCTATTTTTGAAATATCCAGTACATCATTTATAAGCCTTGTAAGTCTTTCACTTTCATCGTTTATTATTGTAAGAAATTCCTTCTGAGTTTCTTTATCTTCCTCATAGGTAAGCAGGATTTCTGCAAAGGATTTTATTGAAGTAAGAGGGGTTCTCAATTCATGTGATACAGTACTTATAAATTCCGACTTCATCCTGTCAACCTCTTTTTCATAAGTTATATCCCTCAGGAGAGTCACTTTACCGAGTTCTTCTTTTTTCTCATTCATCACCCTTGAAACACTTGCTTTTAAAATTCTGGGTGCCCTCTCAAGTAAAGATGAAATTTCTATCTCTTCCGAAATGGATTCTTCATCAAGAGGGAGTTTTTTATTAAAAAGCTCGACGAGATATTCATTATCTATAACATCTTCCAGGAGTTTATCCTTCAATTCCTCTGCAGAGACTCTGAAGATTCTTTCAAAGGCAGGATTAATGAGTATAACAGTTCCGGAAGAATCAGTAACTACTATACCATCTATTATACTGTTTATAATGGCTTCTATCTGATTTTTTGCCTGTATAATGGCTTCGGTAGAACGTGCAGTTTCTATAGCAGCAGCAGCCTGGCCTGCCAGAATGGAAAGTAACTCACAATCTTTTTCTTCAAGGGGCTCATCATAATAATCATCCTTACCTGCTATTAATGAACCAATAACCTCTCCTTTTACTTTAAGGGGCATTTCTATGAAATTTCTGACATCCAGTGCTTTTATATAGGGATGAAATTCAGGAGGAACAGAAGCAAGATTATTTACAAGGAGCGGTTCACCTTTAACTACGGAATAAAGAGTTACACCACTTTCAATCTGCTGTTCGAATTTATTCAGATTTTTCAAGCTGAAGCCGACACCGCGATGAATAAAAAAATCCTTTTCACCGCTTTTAATCAAAATGACAAGACTGCGATTATAACCGAGTTTACTTACAATAGCTTCACTTATGGTTTTCAGGATACCCTGCAATGTCTGAGCAGAACTTATCCAGGTACCTATCTCATGAAGGGTAAAAAGACCTTTAACTTTTTCATCTAAAAGTCTGTTAACTTTTGTAAGTTCAAAATCAGTTTTAATAAGAACCTTGGAATTATCTTCCATTTCTTTATAGGTAGCTTCCATTTTTTCCTTTTCCCTGGCAAGTTTCTCCATATTTTCTTCAAGCTCTTTCTGTACTTTATGCAGTTTTGCCTCATAAGTTTCCTTTGTTTTTTCACTGATAAATTTTCCTGCATTACTGCATAAATAAGTAAAAACAATAAAAAAGATGACAATAACAGCTGGAATAATATAGGAAAAAGGGTAAGTGAAGTTACCATAAAGGAAACATAACACCCCTACCACAACTATAAAAATAGCAAAAACTATCCAGAGATGTAATACCGATTGAATTACTGTCAATTTTTCTGTTTTATTCATAAAAATACCCTGTAATACAATAATTTGTAATATATATAAACTCTAATTTAGCATTCTTTACCACTGAAAATTTCCTCTAATCTCTGAAGCATTTTACCGGGGCTGAACGGTTTTGTAAGATACTCATTGGCACCTGCCTCCAGGCCTTTTTCTTTATCAGAATCCTGACTCTTGGCAGTAAGCATAATAATATAAAGATCTTTAAATTCCTGATACTTGCGTATCTCCATGCAGACATCGTAACCGGTCTTTTTGGGCATCATTACATCAAGAAGAACCAGATCAGGCCTGTAAGACTTTATCTTATCCAGAGCATCTTCTCCATTATTTGCACAGAGAACATTATATCCCTTCTTCTCCAGAACGAAACTGAGAGATTTTATAATATAGGGTTCATCATCTACTAAAAGAATTTTCTTGGTAAGCATATTATTGATTTACCACATATATATTAGCTATCAGCTATCAGGTTATAGTGAGTAGTGAGTAGTGGATACCCGGATCTATCACATATCACAATTTGTGACGCGTGACGCGTGACGCGTGACGCGTGGAATGTTTTAAAATCTGTTGATGCTGATAGCTGAATGCTTACTGGAAATCTTTATTCATTATTCTATCAGTTAAAGAAATATCCTGCTTTTCTTTTATCGTAGTGGCTATAA
>DAIOEN010000480.1:0-2621 GCA_036746235.1 Vulcanimicrobiota bacterium
GCCTATTTCATATAAAGGAACGTGTTATCTGTGGAAATAAAAATTCTCGTTACAGATGATGATCCGATTTTCCGGGATCTCGTATGTGACATAGTAAAAAAAGAAGGATGTATCCCTGTAGAGGCAGGGAATGGACAGCAGGCTATAGATATTTTCTTTGGTTCCAGTGACATAGACCTTATTATACTGGATGTAATGATGCCTCTGTATGACGGATGGGAAGTATTAAAAAAAATCAGAGAATATTCCGATGTGCCGGTCATTATGCTTACGGCCCTGGGAGATGAAAAGCATGAAGTATTCGGTCTCAGAAAAGGAGCAGATGACTATATTGCAAAACCATTCAGCTATGAAATCTTTGTTGCCAGACTCAATAATCTCTTAAAGAAGGTAAAAAAACAACGTATCTGCGAGATAATCATGGGAGGAATAGTAATAAATCAGGCAACTCACAGGGTAACGGCCAATGATTCGGAAATTGAATTGAACAGAAAAGAATACAATCTCTTACTTTATTTTGTAAAAAATAAAAACAGAGTATTGACAAGAGAACAGATATTATCCAGTATATGGGGCTATGATTTCGACGGCGACATACGTACTATTGATACCCATATAAAAACCCTCAGGGCAAAGCTTTCAGGATGCGGTGAATATATAAAAACTGTTCGCGGCAGCGGCTATATGTTTGAGGTTGATAATAATGAAAACAATTAGAACAAAGCTCTTTGCAATGTTTTCCGTATTCATGGTTTCCTTTGTATTGTCCGGTATAATTTTGAATATTTTATTCCTGGAAAAATATTATATTTATAAAAACAGAGGAATCTTTCTTAAAATAAACAGCAAAATAATTGATGTGTATATAAATGACAGGAATAATCTGGATGAATTTTTAAAAAATACCGATAGAGCAGAGGCAATAAACATCGCCATCTGCGACAGTGCTCTTCGCATAAAATACACTTCTCTGCCTCAGAAGGGGGAAACAGGCCGTCCAATTCCTTCGGAGATTGAAAGACTCATAAATAAAAATAAAAATACTCTGAAAAAATCATATGTATACTCCGTAGTTGAAAGACCAGATCACAGTGAAAGAGAAATCGTTTTTCTGTCTCAGATGGAAGGTAAAGAAATCATTATACTCAAAAAGTCCATGAAAGGTATCAAAGAGAGTGTAGCAATTGCAAATCAGTTTTATATTCTCGCAGGTTTACTCATAATACTTTCCGGAGGAATATTTATATTTATTTTTTCACTGAGAATAACCGGGCCTGTCATAGAAATGAGTAATGTTGCAGAAGGCATATCCAACCTCGACTTTAACAGAAGGGTAATTTTTGATTCTCAAGATGAGCTTGGCAGTCTGGGAAGGAGCATAAATAAAATGTCTGAAAAATTGAGTGTCACTATGAATGCCCTTAAAGAAGATATTGAACAGAGAAAAGAACTTGTAAGGAATATGTCCCATGAATTAAAAACACCCATAGGTGTAATAAAAGGCTATGCAGAAGGTCTTAAATATGGCGTGGCAGAAGATAAAGAAAAGATAAAGAAATACTGTAATGTTATTTCCGAAGAATGTGACCGCATGGATAAAATGGTTCAGGAATTATTGAATTTTTCACTTATGGAATCGGGAATGTTTCAGTTGAAGATTTCACGATTTGATACAGGTGAGTTTATAAAAAATATAACCGGAAAATTTACCCCTCTCTTTACTGAAAAGGGTATCTCCATTGATTTGAATTATGAAAAAGATTTGCTTATCTCTGCTGACCGTGAACTGATGGAAAAGGCTGTAAATAATTATATTACTAACGCCATAAATCATATAGAAGGGAAAAAGCAGGTAAGAGTATGTGCAGAGAAAAACGGCACCGGTGTAAAAATATCTGTCTTTAATACAGGCAAACATATACCTGAAGAGGATCTGTCCCATATATGGGATGTTTTTTACAAGGTAGATAAAGCAAGAACCAGACAGTATGGAGGACATGGCCTGGGCCTTTCCATAGTGAAATTAATAGCAGAACTCCATGGAGGCATTACCGGCGTAGAAAATGTAAATGAAGGAGTAATATTTTTCATTGAAATACCTGATGAATTTCACCGGAATTTCACAGAGAAATTTTAGAATGAGTCAGTGGAAGTAACTCCAATTTTCTAATAAGAAAGGAAGAAATTTTATGAAACATTATGTAATTCTAACATTTACCATTTTATTGGGTTTAATCTTATTAATAACAGGCTATAATGTTCTGGCAGGGCCGGATCAGCCTCCGCCCCCTCCCGGCCAGAGGCAGGGCCCGGGGGGATATTCCCTTGAACAGGCCATGAGTGACAATGCCCAGCTTTCTACCATTGCCTTCAGCGGACTTGCATTCATTACAGGAAACAGCGGGGCAGATACCTTTTTCCCTCCGGGGAAAGTAGCAGATTTCTTCGGATTTCAGTATATGAGAGATGTAGATACTGCAGGCTACGGTCACAACACAACCTTTCTTACCAGGGTTGCAAGTAATGTGCTTTATATATTAAATGACTCTCAAAAGGCAAAGCTTGTAGCCCTTGCAAAGGAGCAGGCTCCCATTTATGCAAATTTTGCCTATAACCGTTTC
>DAIOEN010000481.1:0-2604 GCA_036746235.1 Vulcanimicrobiota bacterium
CCCCTTATAATGAAATTACTGAAATGCTGAATTGAAAGGAATGTTGACATTGAATAATAATTTACCTGAAAGTTATAGATATTACGTTCTGGAAAACGGTCTGAAGGTCATATCTATAATAAACAGAAATTTTCCTGTTGTGATTGTATCTGTTCATGCAAATACCGGCTATTGCTGGGAACCTGACGAACTGGTAGGAATAAGTCATGTAGTGGAACATAATTTGATGCATGCTTCTGAAAAAAGAACAGAAAAAGAAATTTTTTCCATAGACAGAAGAATGGCCGGAGCCATGTATGATGCAGGCACAAGCTATGATTATACGGAATATCTTCTTACAGTGCCTTCTCAAAACCTTTCCATGGCGATGGATATACTCTGTGACGGCTTCGGCAAACCTGTGTTTCATCCCGAAGTATTTAAAAGTGAAATGGGTGCTATAAAACAGGAAAGTAAACGTAAAATGGATATGCCTCAGGCCATGCTCAGAGAAAAACTTTATTCCGTTGCCTACAGGCTTAACCGCAGAAAAAGATGGAGACTCGGGCCGGAAGAAATTCTCAATAAGCTTACTCCTGAGGATTTAGATAAATATTTTTTTGAAAGATATGTGCCGAAGAATTATGTCCTGGTAGTGGCAGGCGATATCGATCATGAAACAGTGGAACGTGAAGTGAGACAGACTTTTGCTCCTCTCCCTGACAGAGAGTTGTCAGGCACTTATTCCCCGGCAGAACCGCCGCAGAATGAAGTAAGATATATGGAAATGAGGCGTCAGGTGGGACAGGTTTACTGGATGTGCGGTTTTCATTCCCCGAAATATCTTCAGGAAGAAAACGGGGCAATGGAACTTCTTGCCATAATCCTGGGACAGGGATTTAATTCCAGACTTAATCTGAAGGTAAGGGAAGAAAAAGGCCTTGTAGATGAAATAATTGCCAGTGCCTCTGATTTCGATGAAAATACTATGTTTAATATATTCATGAAAACCGATACGAAACGGTTAAAAGATGCGGAAAAAGCAGTCATGTCAGAAATTTTTGCTCTTGCATCCCGTCCCGTTACACAGCCGGAACTGCTTAGAGCCAGAAGTATTATACAGAATAACATATTATTCCTTCATGATGATATAAGACAGGAAGTGGGCTTCAAGAGCATTGTAGAAACAAGAACCGGTTCTTTCCTTAACTGTGATAAATATCTTAACGACATACTTGCCCTTAATTCAGAGGAAATACTGAAAAGGGCAAAGGAATATCTCAGACCTGACAATATATCCGTATGCACTATTATTCCTGAAAAGGATTCTTTTGAGAAAAGAAATTCTGAAGATTTAATACCAACAATTAAAGAGGCTCTTCAGATTGCAGAAGAAACAACATATCAATCAGATGAGCAGGTACTTCTGGAAGGAAAAAGTTTAACTCTTTTATTTCCTGAAGGGAAGCCTCTTGATAAAATAAAGGAATTCAATCTCTCTAACGGCCCGGAAATATTACTCCTTGAAAACTCGCGTATTCCCATATTTACTGCAGCATTGCTGTTAAGAGGAGGAAAATCTCAGGAAGATATACAAAATTGCGGTATAACATCACTTATGCAGTCTGCAATGCTGAAAGGATCCCATGATTTTACCGGGAGAGAACTGCTCGGGAAACTGGAGACACTGGGCGTATCTGTGAGACCTGTCATAAAGAATGATTATTTCGGTTTTATACTGAAAGGCACTTCGTGGAATTTCAGGACATCTTTCGAAATACTCAGGGAAATATTACTTCATCCTTCATTCCCTTCAGAAGAAATAGAAATTGAAAAAAGAAAGATTCTTGCCAGGATAAGGGGAATAGAAGACAGTCCCAGAGAGCAATGTCTGTCTTTATTTTCACAGGAAGTGTTCAGAGGACATCCATACGGATTACCGCCTGAAGGCATGGAAGAAGTAATAAAACAACTTCAAAGACAGGATCTAGTTAAATGGCATGATCTGATGGTTAAAGGTTCAAATCTTATAGCAGCTTTCGGAGGAGATCTTACGGAAGACAAGATAATGAAGGAAATGAACTTTATTGAGAGACTGCCTGCGGGGCAGAAGGCCATTACACCTGATTATGTCATTAAAACTCTTCATAACCATGTAGAAAATATTGTTGCAAAGAAACGAAGCCAGACATCTACAGCCATAGGATATGCCACTGTTCCGTCAGGTCATGATGATTATCCTGTGTTACAGGTCATAAGGGGACTTACAACAGGTGACGGAGGAAGGTTCTGGAATGAAATAAGAGGCAAGAGAGGACTTGCCTATGTGATACATACATACAATCATTTTTACGGTAAAGGCGGCACTTTTATGTCCTATGCTGCCACATCGCCCGATACTGCTGCTCTTACGGAAGAGCTTCTTGTGAAAGAATTTAAAAAGCTCTATGAAAAACCGCCTTCGAAAGAAGAATTGACTCAGGGGAAAAACTATATTACAGGTCTTTATCTGGCAGGAGAAAAGACAACCCTTGCAAGGACTGCTGCCCTGGCAGAAGCGGCATGTTACGGAGTAAATAAGGATTATGTTCTTCAATATGTAGATAATATAAAGAAAGTCACTGC
>DAIOEN010000482.1:0-2589 GCA_036746235.1 Vulcanimicrobiota bacterium
AGCACAGTCTACATAGGTAAAATCTATTTCTTCCGTATGTGGCATTACTCCCAGTTTGATATAGGATTTTACCATGGAATAAAAAGCATTTTCTTCAATATTTTGCTGAAAAATACCTGTTTTAGAGTGAAAAACTGCAGTGCCTATTCTGTAAATATTTGCATTGAGTCCTTCCTCTCTTGCATTCATAACCAGTTTTTCTGCCTGAAATTTTGTCTGACCGTAAAAAGTTTCTACAGTCTGCCCTATATCAAAATCTTCTTCTGTAAAGAATACCTTATTTTTTCCCTTTACATGCCCTTCTGCTACGGAAATAGTTGATATATGGTGAAAATCCTTCTTCTTTTCTTTTTTAGCAAAATCAATAATATTTTTTGTTACAGTCACATTATTCTTAAAGAAATCTTCATAATGGCCGTAATGCCTTACATTTGCGGCGGAATGAATAATACAGTCTATTTCTTCTGCCAGATACTTATAAGCCTCATCCGTCAATCCCAGCCTGTCCAGAGAGAGCTCTCCCCTTAAAACATGAATTCTTTCTTTATAATCTTCTTTAAAATCTTCGGGGAAATAATATTTTACTTTATCATAGAGTCTTTTTTCAGCTTCTTCGTCATTAATTCCTCTTATTATTAGATAGACACTACTTTTTGTTTCTTTCAGGAGTTCCATAAATAAATGAATGCCTATATAACCTGTAACACCTGTAAGAAGTATATTCCTGTAATTACATCTCTGAGACATATCTATATGTTCGTATTTTTTAATGTGTTTCTCGGAAAGATTTTCTTTGAGACTCTGTAATTTTGTCCTCAAATAGTCTTTTCTTTCTTTTATGTGTTTTGCAAGTTCTCCTGCAGTCTTATACTTGAATATGTCATTTACCGTAATTTCAAAATCTGTCTGAAGTTTTGCCACTGCCGTTACTGCTTTAAGAGAATGACCTCCGAGAGAAAAGAAATTATCATTCATGCCGATCTTTTTTATACCGAGTACTGTCTGCCAGACTTCGGCAATCTTTTTTTCCTTATCATGGACCGGTGCAACATACTCGCCTGCAAGATGAGCATCAGGAGCAGGGAGAGCTTTTCTGTCGAGTTTTCCGTTGGCATTCAGCGGGATTTTTTCAAGCTGAATTATATGGGCAGGTATCATATATTCGGGCAATTCTTTAGAAAGACGTTCTTTTATTTCTTCTATATCTAACTGTTCCTCTGAAGCAAAATAGGCGCAGAGATATTTATTACCTCCATCATCGTCCCTGTCTATGACAGCAGCTTCCTTTATTGACTCAATTTTTAATAATTCTTCTTTTATTTCACCGAGTTCGATTCTAAAACCTCTTATTTTAACCTGCTGATCCATTCTGCCGAGATATTCAATGTTCCCGTCAGGAAGCCATCTTGCAAGATCTCCTGTACGGTACATTTTCTCTCCCGGTATAAAAGGGTTCTCTACAAATTTCTCTGCCGTAAGGGCAGGAGCATTTAAATAACCTCTTGCAAGACCTGCACCTGCTATACAGAGTTCTCCCGCAACTCCGACAGGCTGTAATCTATTATATTTATCCACTATGAAAATCTTCGTATTCCATACAGGTTTACCGATGGGGATATTATCATAAAATTTATCTACCTCAAAGCATGTCGTATAAACAGTATATTCGGTGGGGCCGTATTTATTAAGGAGTCTGTAATTTCTTTTTTTATAATGTTTCAGTTTTTCCCCTGCCACATCGACTATAGATAAAGACCTGTTATCTACAAGTTCCATAAAATGTTCACTGAACTGTGTGGGCAGAAATATTTTATTTATACTGTTAGCTTCAAAATATTCATTCAAGTCTTTTAAAGACATACGTATATCATCACCTATCACATAAAGAGAGGCACCTGTTACAAATGTGGCAAATATCTCTGCTATGGAAACATCAAAACCAAAACCTGCATATTTTGTAGATCTGTCGTCCCGTGTAAGCTCTATACTGTGAGCCTGCCAGAGGGACAGGTTGAGAAGAGAGCCATGTTCAATCATAACTCCCTTTGGCTTTCCCGTAGAACCTGATGTATAGATAATATAGGCAAGATTGTGAGGTTTCGTAATTACAGGAGGATTGGACGAGTCACCTGTGTAAAGATTGATATCATCCAGTTCTATTATCTCTCCTGAAAAATCCTTTAAATGTGCCCGAAAATGCTTCTTTGTTAAAATAACAGACGATTTGCTGTCTTCCAGCATATATTTAACCCTCTCGGGGGGATATTTAAAATCTACAGGCATATAGGCAGCACCTGATTTTATAATACCCATAGTTCCTACAATCATTTCGAGTGAAGGTTCTGCCAGTATGCCTGTTATATCATCAGGTTTTATACCTTTTGAGCGAAGCAATCGTGCCAGTTGATTTGCCATGTCGTTTAATTCCCTGTATGTCAATTTTTTATCTTTATAAACAAGAGCAATATTTTCAGGGTTTTTCTCTGCATGTTCTTCAAAAAGTTCAATTACCGTCCTGTTTTTATCAAAAACCATTTCAGTTTTATTAAAATCATAGAATATTTTTTTATATTCTTCTTCCGAAAGAAT
>DAIOEN010000483.1:0-2556 GCA_036746235.1 Vulcanimicrobiota bacterium
CAAAAAGTATAACATAGATAAAATGAGGAAGTCAAGAAAAAGCCTGAGCTGTACAATATGCAGCAGCTAAATCAGTGGGCGTTCCCCAGGTTATAAAATTCTAAAATTCCAATAGAGTCTCCTGCTATTTTCGAAAATTAATTTTAAAAAATATTTAAAAAAATATATTTATCATTTATAATATAATTAGAGAATTATACTTTTGCAGATTTAAAAAACTGTAAAAAAATAATCTATTTTAACTATAAAGCCAGTAAAAACAAGGAAATTATGAAAAAGTGCAAAAGTATAGAATATACTTTTTAAAATTATTTAGAGGTCATGTAATTTACCTGTAGAAAAATATAAGTTCAGAAATCTCTTCTATAAGGAATATTTATATGATCGAATTAAGGAGGATTACATGTATACCCCCCTGACAAAAGAAAGTAAATTTAAAAATAAAAAGCATTTTTTTCAGAAACATCCTGAAATAGGTAAATTTTTTGAATCCTTTGGTTGTCTTGCATGGCCTATAATTTTACTTGGATTAACAGCACTGGTAATGTATATAGTTCCTTCGTGGAGACCTACACTTATGATAATACTGGCAGATATATCCCATAAATGGAATTATTTCTGGGGTGACTTTTTACCTCACTGTCTGAGATGGGACTGGTCAGAGCCGAATGGTGTCATCAAACGGTAATACATAATTCTATAATGTTATTATTTTCATAGTAAGCTATAATCTTAAAACCTCTAAAATTATTTAGGATTGTGCTTCTGTCTTTCTTCATAGACATCGAATACACTTTTATCTACGGCTCTTTTATATGCTTCCTGAAAACTGATGTAACCTTTATCTATAAGTTCCAGAAGGTTCTGGTCGAGAGTCCACATACCTTCTTTCCTGCTGCTCTGAATTGTAGAATAAAGCATATGCATCTTATTATCTCTTATTATATTACGGACTACATTATTAACCAGTAAAATCTCCGTTGCAACGATCCTTCCTCTTCTGTCTTTAAGAGGAACAAGAGTCTGGGAAACTATACCCTGAAGAAAGTCTGATAATAAAACCCTTACACTCTGATGCTGACCGGGAGGAAAGAAATTGATAAAATGTTCAATAGTTTCCGTAGCATTTCTTGTATGAAGAGATGCAAAAACCATAAGTCCTGTAACGGATGCCCTGAGGGTCCATTCTGCTGTTTCGGCATCTCTAATTTCACTTATTAATATAGCATTTGCATCTTCTCTCAATGCACTTTTAATAGCTGTTGCAAAAGTCTGGGAATGACCTGTAACTTCTCTCTGATTTATAAGAGAATTTTTAGATTGAAGCAGAAATTCAATTGGCTGTTCTATTGTAATAATATGATATTCTTTTTCCTGATTGATTAAATCTATCATTGATGCCAGGGTAGTGCTTTTACCGCATCCGTTACTGCCTGTAACAAGTACAAGACCGCTCTCTTTTCTTGCAAGACTTTTTACGACGTGAGGCAAGTATAATTCATCAGGTACCGGTATTGCCTTTGGAATAACTCTCATAACAAGAGAATTTCCTTTGTTCTGCCTGAATATATTGGCTCTGAATCTTGCCAGGTCAGGCACATCAACACTGAAATCCAGTTCCCATGGGATTTCTCCGTAAAACTGCCCTTTTTGATAGCTTGTAGTCAAACGTTTTATTATTTCATCTACTTCTTCAGCAGTAAGAGGACTGTATTCTGTTTTTTCCAGAACCCCATGAATTCTCATCATAGGCACTTCTCCTGAAGATACATGTAAATCAGAAGCTCCAAGTTCTATTGCATCTGTGAAAAATTTTAATTCTTTTAAAAAATCCATATTTCGTAAACTCCTAAAATCAGGGTACAGAATCACCATATCCCTGTATCTGAACCCTTTAAATAACTATAAAACCAGACATTACGCCATAAAAAATACACATTTATATATTTCTAAATTATACAGGAATTTTATTATTATTACAAGTTCTCACAGACAGTTATTGCTTATAAGTATTGACTGTGTTATAATGCAGAGGAGAAGTGAAGTATTGCTCACAAGGAGGATTTTCTTTTATGTTACAACTGTTATCTTTCATTACGATGCCTGGCCCTACGGAATGGCTTATAATACTTGTCATAGCCCTGATAATTTTTGGGCCGGGGAAATTACCGGAAGTAGGAAAAGGCATAGGCAAAGCTCTGAGTGAATTCAAAAAAGCATCAAACGGAGTAAAAGAAGAGATTTCTGTTACTCAGGAAAAAAACATCTGATTTACTGATTTACCTCTGACGGGTTTAATCCCTGCGCGTCACGCATCACGATATTGTTATCTATGAATAGTTATGAAACTAACTATAATTACCTGTACTCACTTTTATATATTATCTTCCCATTACATTACTTTACTATTGTAAAATTCATCAAAATATTTTATAATAATGATAAGTTATAATGAATTTTTTCATATATACTGAGAATGATTATTTTTACCTGCAGATTTTATTTTAAAGGGGAAATGTTCTATGTTTTTTCCTGTTACAGAAGAAATATTTGAAT
>DAIOEN010000484.1:0-2549 GCA_036746235.1 Vulcanimicrobiota bacterium
TTTATTATATCAAGCATTTCTTTCAGAGTTTCACTTAAAATCTCTCTGATTTCTCCTTCATGAATTTTTACTGTTTTAGGCAGGCCGCTTATAACATCACTTCCCTTTACAGTCATAGACATTTCATCCGGATGGGGATAGGCGGAACCCAGGAAAATTTTTATTTCTTCAGCCGTATTATTTCCTATGGCAAGATTATGTTGCTGTCTCATAAAACCTATAATTTTTTCTGTAAGCTCATCTCCTGCTACCTTCAGATTTTCATTCACAATAGTTCCACCCATTGATATTACTGATACCTGAGTAGTTCCCCCACCTATATCAATTACCATATTACCTCTCGCATCCAGTATGGGGAGGCCGCTGCCTATAGCAGCTGCTACAGTTTGTTCGAGAGTAAATACTTCCCTTGCACCTGCCTGAGTTAAAGCTTCTACTACTGTTCTTTCTTCTACGGAATTTGCTCTGGAAGGAATACCTATTATAACTTTAGGCCCTATTATGGAATTTCTTCTGTCGAGTCTCTTCATGAAAATAGAAAGCATTTCCTTTACTGCTTCAAAATCCGATATAACACCATGCTTCATAGGCCTTATGACCTCTATATGTTTCGGTACTCTTCCTTCCATATGTTTTGCATCATGGCCTGTTGCAAGAATTTTTTCTTCCTCTTTATCTATGGCTATATAGGAAGGTTCACAGAGTTTTATGCCCTTTCCTTTTACATATATGGGAGTATTTGCTGTACCCAGATCTATGGCAATATTATTTGAAAAGATATCTATCAAATTCGTAATAAAGGAAAGATTCATTATGTCAACCCCAGATGTTTATACCGGTTTTTAGCAGGATTTTATATAATGTCACCAGTGGTAAACCAACTACATTATAGTAACAGCCATTAATATATTCAACAAAGAGAGCGCCTTTACCCTGTATTCCGTAAGCTCCTGCTTTGTCAAAAGGTTCTCCTGTGGATATGTAACTATCTATTTCCATAGAAGATAAGTCTCTGAATTTTACAGTAGTTTTCACATGTTCTGTAATTTCTTTTTGTATTTTATTATCTCTTACTGAAAGTCCGCTGTGAACTGTATGAGCTTTCCCGCTTAATAAAGATAGCATTCTTCTTGCATCATCCTCTGTTTTCGGTTTTTCAAGGATATGATTGTTTAATACTACTATAGTATCACAGCCAATTACAATACAGTCTTCTTCCGGAGAAAGTAGAATTGCTCTTGCTTTCTCTTTAGAATTATAACAGCATAACTCCCGGGGGGGGAGGTTAGTCTGAGCTATTTCCTTCCAGTTGCTGACCTGGATTTCAAATTTTATTCCTAATAGTTTCAGTAGTTCCTGCCTTCTTGGAGAGTTAGAAGCCAGAATTATTCTCTTCAATTTAGTTCCTTTCCGAATTACCTTTTATTACTATGGTATAACCTCAGAATAACCTTCCCCCCTTATGAGTTTTAAAGCAATTAAATTCTCCTGACCAGAGCATAATGTATTATTTATGCTTAACTCAGTAATAAGTTATGGAACTTAACTTTACATATTTCCATATAACTTCTTAAATCCCTGCAAGAAAGATTTTGAAAAATAAAAGGTGAAACGATATTATCGCTTCACCTTTTATTTACCACACTTATTTTCAGATCAGTTTTAACGTTTTCTCTTTCCACGTTTTACCATCTGAATTTTCAGGTGACAGTTCCAGAACTCTTTCAAAACATTTGAGGGCATCATTATATTTTTTGAGTTCATAGAGAGAAATGCCTTTGTTCAGCCATATGTCAGGAAGCTGAGGGTATCTTGCCAGGGCCATATCATAATAGAGAATTGCTTCTTCATGTTTTCCCTGCTTTGCCAGAACGAGCCCCATATTAAATGAGTATCCCATATTTGTGGGGTCCAGTTCCATAGCTTTATTATAACATGCGATAGCTTCATCGTATTTGCCTTCCTCTTCAAGAAGTAAACCCTTTGCAAAAATAGCATGCTGATATGACGGATCAATCTCTAAGATTTTATCATACCATTTATATGCTTCTTCGTATTTTTTTTGAAATCCCAGGATAAATCCCTTGAATAAATAAGCTTCAATATATTCCTTATCCAGTTCTAAAGCCTTATCGAAACATTTTATTGCATCATCCTTTTTCTCCAGATCATAAAGGGTGAGTCCTTTTGCATACCAGACACATGCAACATCAGGTTTGAGTTCCAGAGCTTTATCGAAACATATAAGTGCTTCTTCATTTTTCTTTTTTCCTTCTTCTCCGTTGACCATACATCTAAGAGTATTATTCAGAAGTCCTTTTGCATACCATACTTCAAAATATGCAGGATTAATCTCCAGAGCTTTATCAAAACATTTCATTGCTCTGTCCTTATCAAATTTTGACTCACCGAGATTATAGAGAACTCCTTTACAATACCATTCCTCTGCTGTTTCTGCTTTAACAGGCATATGGTTAATTATTAAGACCATTAATATTAAAATTATAATTTTTTTGAACATATTCTCTACCTCCTTAGAATTTAATCAG
>DAIOEN010000485.1:0-2533 GCA_036746235.1 Vulcanimicrobiota bacterium
ATAGAACACCGTATATACGTCCCATGGCATCACTGAAATTCATTACAGAACTTACTGCTGCCATGCCTTCTATGAAGTTATGTTCACCTTCTGAAATACTCATAAAAAATCAATAATTCTTTTTTTCTATATAAATAGCATCATGTTGTTTATCAGGCTGTTTATCAGGCTGTTTATCTGGTTTCGGAGTAGGAGGCTCTGCAGGATAAGGTGTAGGAGTAGGTGGAATTATTGGATCTCTTATAGTTACCCTTGTTCCTATATTTACATATTCATAAAGTTCTTCTACATCCGGTATGGCCATCCTTACACACCCGTGGGATACATTCATTCCTACAGTTTCAGGATAATTTGTTCCATGTATACCTACAAGGGAGGAATTTAATTCTATCCATCTTGTTCCGAGAGGATTATCAGGCCCCGGTTCCGTCAGTTCAGCTTCTTTTGCCCATGGAGAATCAGGCGGAATCCAGGTAGGATCCTTTAATTTGTTAGTTATGATAAATTCTCCTGTAGGTGTCGGATATTCAGGGCTGCCGCAGGCAATAAGATAATTTTTCACTACTTTCCCATCTAAAATAAGTGCTAAATTGAACTGTGCAAGATCTATAACTACAGAATAAGAGAGTTTATCAATAGTTGAAGGACCTACTACTCCATCAGGTTCAAGACCGTTTTTTCCCTGAAATTTTTTTACAGCTTCAAGGGTTTTTTGATCAAATGTTCCTTTTATATCATTTTCTCCGAGATAATTATGGAGAACCAGCATTCTCTGCAAATCCTTTACATCCTGTCCTATTGCTCCGAGTATCTGTGTCCTTTGCCCGTAATTTTCAGTACTGTCTACAGTGAAAGACCACTTTTTTATGTCCTTTAAACCGACAGCATTTTCTACTTCAACTTCTATATTATGAGTACCTTCTACAAGTTTTTCCGGTTTATACTTTATCATAGAAGAATGGACCAGTTCAGCAACAACAGGTTTCCCGTTTATTCTCATATTTATTTTATTGATTTTACTATCTTCTGATACTGTTACAGATATAAGAGGATCGACTTCTTTGACTATTTTACCATCAGGCGGAAAAGGAGAAGATAATTTCGGAGGAGTACTGTCGAAAAAAGCTTTTATATCATAAGTCGATTTATTTCCGGCTCTGTCAGTAGAAGTGATTTTAAATATATTTTTGCCTTCTTTTAAAATGAAATCCTTCTGAAAATCTCCTGTATCATCGATTTTTATATCAAAAAATTTTCCGTCTTTCTCTATCTTAACCTTTGAAACTACTTCTGTTTTTCCTTTTATAATAAAGGATTTATTTGTTGTATATATTTCTTTTTTTCCCGGTAAGGATATTGATATTACGGGAAAAGATGTGTCTACGGAGAATGTCCATCTTTTTTTTATATCCCATATAACCATTCCGGGATGATAAACAATTTCTATGGTATGGTTGCCTTCAGATAGATATTCTACGGGAAGAATAATTCTGTTTTTGGATGCAAAAATTTTTTTTGTAACATCATGGCCGTCCATAGTAACTTTTTTTATATAAGACATTCTGGAGGAATAGTGAAAAGATATTTCAGAATTTGACCTGGTCAGAAGTTCTCCCGGTTTCGGTTTAAAGTCTGACGGAGTAGAAATATATATGGATATTTGAAGTGATATAAATAATACGGATAATAAACAGGAAAATAATAAAATCATCTTAATCAGTTTAAGATGTTTTTTTAAAATTCTTCTTTCAATTCTGTATACCCTTGACCAGGTCAGCATAACATCATATGTCCCAGAATCCTTTAATAGAGGATGAAATATTGGGGTCTCCTTTAATGTGGTATGTTGCTAATATTTTGCCATTATAGCTTTAAGAGCATTTTTATATGTTTCATTTTTCGGTTCCAGTGCAAGAGCTTCTTCAAAAGCTTCCGTAGCTTCGTCTAAAAGTCCTTCTATCTCCAGAACTATTCCGTAATAATAATAATAATCCGGCTGTTCCGGATTTATTGCTACTGCTTTTTCATAATATATTATAGCATTTTTTGTATCTTCCAGGCAGTGATATGTATTACCAAGAGCATAATAATAAGATGCCTCACCCGGTTTTAACTGTAATGCTTTTTGAAAGTATTTAATAGCTTCTGTATATTGATCCGATTTACGGCATGCCAGACCGGCACAGAAATTCCACAGGTGATCATTCGGCCTTATCTTAAGTGCTTTATTATAATAAACAAGTGCTTCATCAAAGTTATTGAGGAAGAAATAGGCACTGCCGAGGTTATAATTATAATAAGAATTATCCTGATTTAAATTAACTAATTTTTGCAGTGTTTCTGCTGCTTCTTCGTATTTACCTCTATGCATACAGGCAGTTCCGAGATTATAAAGAATTCCGCTGTTTTCCGGTTCCAGTTCTGCTGCAGTTTGATAATTCTTTAAGGCTTTTTCCGGCAATCCCATATAATCCATAACTACACCGAGATTTGTATAATATAATCCGTTGTCCGGTTCCAATTCAATAGCTTT
>DAIOEN010000486.1:0-2531 GCA_036746235.1 Vulcanimicrobiota bacterium
AACGATTTAATTATGAGAGAAAGGAATGCTTTTTTTGAAATTACCTTTGAAAATCCTTCATCTTGAAGATAATTTCCTTGAAGCGGAGATTATAAAAGGAATTCTTTTAAAAGAAGGATTGAAGTTTGAAATATGCAGGGTAGATAACAGGGATGATTTTATGTTATCTATTGAAAATGGACATTTCGATATTATCCTGTCAGATTATTTACTCCCCTCTTTTGACGGCATGAGTGCACTGGAACTGGTAATGGAAAAATGCCCTTCCACTCCCTTTCTTTTCGTATCAGGCAAAATTGGAGAACATTTAATTGTTGAAGCTATTAAAAAAGGCGCGAAAGATTATGTTTTAAAAAATTGCCTTTCAGATCTTCTTCCCAGAATAAACATGGTATTACGGGAAATAGAAGAACAGAAAGGAGAGACAGAAGAAAAAGATGGACTATCCTGTTCTCTTCTTCGGAAACTCGATTCTTTTTCTACTTATGTTGACAGACTTTCAGAATTTATTGATTTTCAGACCGACTTGCTGAAATTTTCCGGCAATAAAGAGATAATAGAAAAAGTTAAAGAAAAACGGGAGAATTTGGAGATAGATAATATTCTGGAATATATTAGAGATATTATTGTCAGATATGATATAAATCGGCTCTGCTGATAAAGAAGGTGAGGGAAAACGTGAAAAAACTTGATATTTTACATCTTGAAGACAGTCCCATTGATGCAGAGGTTATTCATGCAGTTCTGGTCAAAGACGGAATTGAATGTGCTATGACAACTGTAGATACGAGTAATGATTTTATTTCTGCCCTGGAGAATAAGGATTTCGATCTTATTCTTGCAGATTATACACTTCCCGGATTTGACGGACTGACTGCATTACAGATAGCCATGAAGATGTGTCCCCGTACTCCCTTTATTATCATCTCCGGTATTATAGGTGAAGAGCTGGCAGTAGAAGCTCTTAAATCGGGAGCAACAGATTATGTTTTGAAAAGAAATCTTTCCAGGCTTGCTCCTGTAGTCAGAAGAGCCCTGGCAGAAGTAGAGGAAAAGAAAAAAATTTTAGAACTTGAAGAAGAACATGAACGTTTCGTAACAGTTATAGAACAGACTTCCGAATATATTATTATAACAGATATAAACGGAAATATACTTTATGTGAATCCTGCTTTTGAATATAATACGGATTATAAAAAAGAGGATAGTACCGGCAAAAATATTACTATATTCAGGAGTGATGACCATGATGATATATTCTACGGAAATATAATTGACACAATTAAAGGAGGAAATGTGTGGAGCGGCCATATTACTGCCATAAAAAAAGACGGAACTTCTTACATATCTTCCGGCTCAATTAATCCTGTACGTAATAAAAACGATGAAATTATAAACTATGTATTTATTTTCAGAGATGTGACAAGAGAAATGCTGGTTGAACAGCAGAGCCGTCAGGCTCAGAAATTGGAAGCCATAGGTATAATGGCAGGAGGTATTGCTCATGATTTCAATAATATACTTGCTGCTATTATGGGCTATTCAGAACTGCTTGAAAGTTATATTTATGATGTTAAATCGAAAAACTTTGTAGGTCAGATTTTGAAATCGACTAACAGGGCAAAAGATCTGATAAAACAGATTTTAACCTTCTGCCGCCAGGGGGAAGAGGAGAGAAAACCTCTTCATATTGCTCCTATTGTTAAAGAAATTATGAAATTTATCAGAGCTTCTCTCCCTGCTACTATCGAAATAAAGGAAGTCATAGAAACAAGAGGAACTGTCCTTGCAGATCCTACCAGAATACATCAGGTAATTATGAATCTGTGCACAAATTCTGCATATGCCATGAGAGAAAAAGGAGGGATACTGGGGATAAGATTAAGTGAAGTAGATTTTGACAAAACCACTGTAAAAGAATATCTTGAGCTGAAAGAGGGAAAATATATAAAGGTTACTGTAAGCGATACAGGTCATGGCATGGATAAAAAGACTTTAGAAAGAATCTTTGAGCCATTCTACAGTACCAAACCAAAAGGTGAGGGAACAGGTCTCGGGCTTTCCGTGGTTCATGGTATAGTCAAGAATTATGGAGGCACAATCACTGTCAGCAGTGAACCGGGGAAAGGAACCATTTTCGATTTATTCTTTCCCTCTGTTGATATTAATGTGAAAGAGGAACCTGATGAAGAAAGGATTCTTCCGGGAGGAAATGAAAATATACTTCTTGTAGATGATGAAGAAGCACTTGCCATGTGTTACAGTAATATGTTAATACAACGTGGCTATAATGTAACATCTGAAACATCCAGTATTAAAGCTATGAAAGATTTCTGTCTCGAACCGGGTAAATATGAACTGCTTATTACCGATTATACTATGCCTAAAATGACAGGAATTGAACTGTCAGAAGAATTGCTTCTGGTAAATCCTGATATACCTGTTATCATTTATACAGGTTCTTCAGATATGGTTGAATTAGACAGAGATAAAATTACAAATGTAAAGGAGATTATTTTTAAACCTGTTTC
>DAIOEN010000487.1:0-2522 GCA_036746235.1 Vulcanimicrobiota bacterium
CATAGGAATATTATACCATATTACTATACATCTGACAATTAACTATTGCAATAACTTTATTTTTACCCCCCACATACCCTATCCCACGGCTAAAGTCCGTGGGCTTTCCACGTGATCGTAAATAAGCCTGTTCCGGTTTTTGTAATTTATCTTCCGGGAAAGAAGCACATAAAAGAGAAAAAGAAAAATTCCCTGAAATAAAAGGAGTTACTATAGTGCAAAAAATTCTTTCTCATAATCCTGAAAATCTTTTAATCCCGAAAATTCCGGTTCAGACAATTATAAAGGAGGGAGACCGACAAAAGGTGCCGGCGGGGAGATTTTTTATAGAGGAATTTACTCTGAAATCTTATGTTTCTTTATTTCTTTTACAAGTGAAGCTACATCATATCTGTCCTGTATTTCTTTTCTGTCCTCAACATAATTACCGCTTCCCCTGCTGAAAATGCTCAAAAATTTTATAAAACCTGTTACGCCCAGCTCTTTTTTTAAAGCAAGATAACCTTTTTCTTTTATTTCATTTAAAGTCATTTCCTCAACATTCATAATGTCATCTCCTTTAATAGAAATTCAACAGGATTAGTTACTGTAATTTTTAAATCTTTTATATATTTTGTTGCATTTAAAAATTTTTTATCAACTGTAAATAACACGTCACTGCCTTTTTCAGCACATGCAAGATGAAGAGCATCAAAAGATTTAATTCCTTGAGATTCAAAATAACCGGCTCTCGCAGTAATCTTTTCATCTATAATTATTTCGTCACCTGCAAGAGTTAAAGCAATCATGACATTAAATTTTTTTTCGTCATTTTCTATTTGACTTACCTCGAATTCAATAGTTTCACTTTTCACAAGAGTTAACAATTGATGTTCCACTCTTGAAAGTAAAATCAAAATTGCTTCTCTTTCTAATCTTATCTCATCATTAATTTGCAGGTCAAAAGGCCTGCAAAGGCAGCAAACATCTAAATATATTCTCATATTTCGGATTTCCTGTAAATTAGAAATATCAGCTTAAATAAACTATTATCTCGATTTCAAGTATAATATACGCACATATTATAATCAAGCTGATTCTGAATAATAATTTTTAGATCGGAGGAGCGCCAGGCAGGCAATGTAATGGAATTTATAACGATAAACTTGATAGTAATTTGGTTATAAGCTCTAACAAATATGGCTGTTCCAGTTAAGATTTTTTTCGGAGGAGCGCCAGGCAGACAAAGCCAGGATATTTATAAAATACTAAAATTGACAGCTAAATGGTATAATCCCGAAAATCCAGGTTCAGACAATTATAAAGGAAGGAGACCGACAAAAGCTGCCAGTCTTAATTTTTTTTAGAATTATATGTCCAATCTATCTATTATAATAATAAAGCACTAAAACCTGCCTGTTGAAAATATTTATCTGCTGTTAATGCCTGATGTAAATCATAATCTTTCATAACAAGAAATGACATACAATCTGTCAATCCCCACTCTTTATCCAGTCTTTCCTGATAAAGTTTAAAGGCTCGTTTATATAAATCTTCTGAATATGAAACAATTGTAGTATCCGGGTCACTTTCCATCGACTTAATCAATTGAATAGCAACATGGCGATATCTTTTTTTTGATAAAGCATTGGCTATTTCTAAAATTACTGCATGAGTAGTGATTAATTTAATATTATGTTTTTTGATATCTATAGCTATGGATTTTGCTTTTTCATAATGGCGATCATTAAAAGAACATATTGCTATCACATAAGAAGAATCCAGGAAAACTTTATTTGCTATCAACATTTAATCCTCCATAAAGATAATCGTCAAAATTCTCAGACCAGTCAGGAGGACCTTCTATTTTAACAGAAAGGGCTGTATCAATAAATGAGAGAGGCTTTTTATCCTCTGTATCTACAGATTCAATTATTAATTTTACACGGGTATTGGGTGCTAAATCCAGTGGATTTTCCGGCTTTAATACCTGCCCGTCAAAAATTGCCTGAACTATTTTACTCATTTTATCACTTCCTTAAATGAATAATTCTATAAATATATTAGCATAAAAAGTATTATTCGGGAAGTTACTCTTATAAAATACAACACTTTTTTACACTTTTTTAAAAATTTTTGCCTTTTCTACTCTTCTTATTACTGCTTTTTTTTAAACCAGCTAATTTTTTACACAGCCCTCCAGTATAGACTGAATTTGTTACAAATTCAAGTCCGAACTTGAGTTATGGGCATACTGGCCGGTACGGAATAAAGCTCTATTGACTTCACATGCTCCGTAAATAAGCCAGTGCCGGTTTTTGTAATGTATCTTCCGGGAAAGCACATAAAATGGAAAAGAGAAAGATTCCCTGAAACAAAAGGGGTTACTATAGTGAAAAAAATTCTTTCTCATAATCCTGAAAATCTTTTAATCCCGAAAATCCCGGTTCAGACAATTATAAAGGAAGGAGACCGACAAAAGGTGCCAGCGGGGAGATTTTTCATAAAAAATTAAGGAGTTTTAAAAACATTTTCTTCCAGAT
>DAIOEN010000488.1:0-2502 GCA_036746235.1 Vulcanimicrobiota bacterium
AGTAAAAAGGAGGAATTTTATATGACATGCTCTCAATGCGGAACTGTTAATCCACAGGGGACATTATTCTGTAATATATGCTTTGCACCGGCTGAACAGACAGGTAATCTATTGCCTGTAGAACCAGTACAGATATCGAATGGTCATGTCAGATCTCCCAGGTTAATAATTCTGGAAAATACCATCCCTACAGGACAGACTATAACTCTTCCCTGTCCTCCCTATGTTTCTGCTCTGTTAATAGGAAGAACTGATCTAAAAAACAATATAGTAGTAGATATAGATGTAACCATGTATGGAGGTTTCGATAAAGGTGTTTCCAGAAAACATGCAAAAATTTTATATGAAAATAACAATTTTTTCATAGAAGACTGGGAAAGTTCTCTTGGGACCTTTATAAATAAAGAAAAATTATCAAAGGGCGTACAAAAAGTAATAAAACATGATGATGAAATAAGATTTGCACATCTTATTATGAAATTCACCGATAAATAGATAACTGGCATGATAAAAACTTCTATTTTCTGTAGGAAATTAGATTTTCCCGGCGAATATTTTTATTCGGTGAAATAAACTATTTCGTATCTATTCAGGAGGTACATAAATGAACTTCTTTGTTAAAATCAGTGGTTTAATAATCTTAATAGCCTTTATATCTATCACAGCCATAGCTATGGCCGATACGGAAGATAATTTACGGAGTGGAACTGTTACTCTGCAGATATGGAAAGCCTATCGTTTCCCTGATGAAGCCCTTCTGGACTCTGACGATCATACGGCAGATATAAGTTTTCTGGAAAATCCGGACATAAAAAAAGTTCCTATGCTGGAAGCTAAAAGGATTAAAGCATTCGGGAAAACAAAACCTGATATAACAAAAATTACTACCAGTGATATAGATTTATGGGATACCTATGTTAATGCTCCAATAACAGGGTACTATTATATCATTCAGGGGAAAGAAAAAGGAAAATATTACATTCTGTTTCTTAAAGAATTTCTGAATAAAAAAGAATCCCTTCATTACTGGAAAATTACCTTTCAATGGGAAGAAATAACAATTAAATAAATAAAAAAATAGTGAATAACATCTGTTATTCACTATTTTTTTATTTAGCTTATTTTATTTTAGATTTTATAAACTCAAATTCTTTTTCAAAATCTTTAACTTTTTTCTCAAGTAATATGACTCTTTCTTCAAGGGAAAGAGGTAATTTACTTTCCTGTTCCAGCCTGATAGTTCTTTTCTTATCATATACTGGTTCAGGTTTTTCTTCTTCTTTTGTAATATCGACAGGTTTTTCTATAGCTTCTGCTAAAAACACTGCTCTTTCTATGAGAAAATCTATCTTTTTATCAGAAATTTCCTTATCTTTTTTAGTGATAATTTCCAGAATATTTTCTGTAACTTCAAGTGATACAAGTGGTTCAAAACACATTACAGCGCTGCGTATTTTATCGGAAGATAAAAATTCTACAACCTTATCTGCAGGCTCACCTTTTATAATAAATTTAGAATCGAAATCCTGAGAGCCTACGGTTATTTCTTTAACAAGTTTTAACTTTTTACCCCAATCACTTTTAAAACTCTCAGTACCTAAATGTAATTTAAAATTGCTCTTTAAATTCAAAGCAAAATGAACATTACCCCCCTGGGGCATTACAAGTAACTCCTTACCGTTAAAAGTTCCGATAAATTTAACTGTTTTACCCTCAGGTTCAATAGTACCCTTATAATGTTCTTTAATAAGCTCAAATGCATAAGTCCATTTTTCAACGTCTGTTGTCTTTTTTTTAGATTTTTGTTTTTCTGCCACAGAATACGCTCCTTTCTGACTCTAAATAAAACTTTATTAATTATTCGAGATAATTAACTTATAATCCTCTTTGATTGAAATTTTATCACTTCAAAAAATTTTCCTGTCTCTAATTATAGTTTTTTGCGAAAAAAAACAAGGAAAACCCGTAACAATGTATAACGAAATAATTTACAATAACAGAATAATCGTAACATAAAATAACATAGAAAAACAATTATATTTGCATTCTCCAAACAAATAAGCCAGAATCAGTCATTCTGGCTTATTAAATTTTAATTTTAATTAATAAATATCACTTCCCAAGAACTATTGTCCCGGTAAATGCATTAATTATATGAGCCGAACTGGATGTTTCTATGCTGTAGACAGCAGACGGGTTTTCTTTGCTTACAAGAATTTTCACTTTTATATTAATACCTTTTTTATCCCCTATTTCCATCATAGCTTCTTCACCTGCAGCAGTAATAATCTGTGGTTCGCAGAGAATTTTATTGTTTTCCAGATCTTTAACAATCAACTTGCATATAAACACATTGTCCCTGTCTTCCGAAGGAGTTATGTTCAGATCATAACTGTAATATCCTCTGTTACCCAGGGTTTCTCCTCCGTAACACATATTGCAGAAAAAAATTAGACATAATAAAACAATACTTATATACTTCATAATACACCTCCCTTCTTC
>DAIOEN010000489.1:0-2499 GCA_036746235.1 Vulcanimicrobiota bacterium
GTATAGGAATTTTCATTTTTAATGGCGTAAAATAAGGCTTTAGATAAACATTATGTAGAAGGAGTTTATCTAAATAATTTATAGTGTATTTCATAAGTTTTTAGAATTTAGTTAGAGTGAAAAGTGAAAAGTGAAAAGTGAAAATAACAGGACGTTATTCGCTATTCACTGTTAGCTACTCACTTTTCACTGATTATAGATTTATTGAATTAACTATGATTTTCACTACAGATGAATTTACCTGTCATAAAAAATATAATCACCTTGCAAATAATTATCCCGTCAATTATAATATTAAAGTTTTATTGAGAAGTCGTGACATTTTACGGGGAAGGAATCTTACCTTCAAGTCATATTATTTATTAAACGTATGTCAAAATATGTAAAAAATTTTGCAGGAAAATTCCTTTTTGAAATTTTTTTTATGAAAAACAAAATTGCTTCTATTATGCTTTATATAACATCAGCAGGGGTCATTATTTTTGGCCTTGTTTATTTATTTACTCCAGAAATAATGCCATATCATGAGAGATATCTTGGCATTACCCATGAAGAACTGTCGCCGAAAATAGCTGAACTTTTTCTTTATATGCTTAAAGGAGCCGGTGGCATGGCTTTATCTATTGGTATAACCCTTTTTATGATGGTCAGATGGTATTTTTCTAAAGGCGATAAATTTATCCCGATTATAATTTCCGTTATGATGATTATTGCCCTTCTTCCCTTGCTTTTCATAACTCTTTCCATAGGTCTTTACACGCCATGGTGGCTGGTCTCCATTATAATTATACTGGTTATTACAGCAATTATTATAAATAGATAATTAATAATCATAGAAATTATAGTGCTTATAATCCTCGCGTCACGCGTTACGCGTCACGCGTCACGAAAGGTGAGTTCTTTTGAATATATTTAAAGTGACAGGACAGTCAGGTATTTGTGAAATTATACCTGGAACCATAGATGATGCAAGTAAATTTTATAAAAATAAAAAAATATTTATTGTAACAGATAAAAATGTAAGAACTATTTATGAAAATGCCTTTCCTACCGGTGAGATTATAGAAATAGGTATGGGAGAGGAAATTAAGACAGTTGAAACGGCATCGGATATATATGAGAAGCTTCTTTATTTTGAAGCAGACAGGTCTTCCTTTATTATGGGAATAGGAGGAGGAATAGTCTGTGATATAACAGGTTTTGTTGCATCTACTTATATGCGTGGTATATCTTTTGGATTTATTCCCACCACATTACTTGCTCAGGTGGATGCTTCCATAGGAGGAAAAAACGGTGTTAATTTTAAAAAATATAAAAATATTATAGGAGTGTTTAAACAGCCGGAATTCGTTTTATGTAATACTAATTTCCTTAAGACTCTTCCTCATACGGAACTTCTCTGCGGTTTTGCTGAAATTATAAAGCATGCCGCAATAAAGGATCTTTCTTATTTTGAATATCTGGAAGAACATATGGATAAAATTCTTTCTCTCAGGGAGCCTGAAATACAGGAGGTAATTTTGAGATCTATTTCTATAAAAACCGATATTGTCAATTTTGACGAAAGGGAATCCTTCGAGAGAAAAAAATTGAATTTCGGCCATACCTTCGGGCATGCCATAGAAAAATTTTCACATATGCCCCATGGACAGGCTGTAAGTGCCGGTATGGTACTGGCAAATAATCTTTCTCTATCTATGGGAATACTTCCGGTAAAAGAAGCGGAAAGATTTAAAAAGCTTCTCAGAAGATTTAATCTGCCTGTAGAAATTGAATTAAATAAAGAAATTATATTTGATGCCATAAAGAGAGATAAAAAACGTAATTCAGATACAATTGATTTTGTAATTTTGGAAAGGATAGGGTCTTCGAAAATTGTCAGAATAAAAATAGAAGAATTGGAACATTTTTGTAAATGAGTATCAAAAACGCGTTAAGCGTCACGAAGAAAGGCGGATTTTTAATTATGATAATAGTAATGAAAAAAGATGCAACGGAAAAACATATAGAAGACGTTGTGAAAACAGTTGAATTAAAGGGATTTAAATCACATTTATCACAGGGAGTAGAGGTTACCATAATCGGAGTTATCGGTGATGAAAGGAAATTTACTGAAAGGGATTTTGTCTTACTTGACGGTGTGGATAATGTTATTCGTATACTGAAACCTTATAAACTGGCAAGCAGAAGTTTTCATCCTGAAAATACTGTAATAGATATAGAAGGAGTTAAAATAGGCGGGAAAGAAATTGTACTTATTGCGGGGCCATGTGCCGTTGAAAATGAAGAACAGATTATGGTCTGCGCCAGGAGAATAAAGGAAGAAGGAGGGAAAATATTAAGAGGAGGAGCTTTTAAACCGAGAACTTCACCTTACAGTTTTCAGGGACTTGGTGAGATGGGTCTTGAATTACTCAAAAAAGCAAAAGAAGAAACAGGTCTCCTGATTATAACAGAGGTTATGGATACAAATGAAATAGAGCTTATAGAGAAATATGC
>DAIOEN010000490.1:0-2490 GCA_036746235.1 Vulcanimicrobiota bacterium
TAGAAGAAGAGCTGATGAAGGCAAAGGAAGAAGCGGAAAAAGCAAGCAGGGCAAAGAGTGAATTCCTTGCCAACATGAGTCATGAAATACGAACGCCTCTTAACGGAGTAATAGGCATGGTAGGACTCCTTATGGATACATCCCTTACGGCAGAACAGAAAAGATATGCTTCCATCGCAAAACTCTCGGCAGGCTCTCTTCTGAATGTCATAAATGACATACTGGATTTCTCAAAGATAGAAGCGGGGAAACTGGAATTTGATATGGTAACATTCGATCTTCGAAAAACTGTGGAAGAAATTCTCGATTCAATGGCCCTTTCTGCTTATGAAAAAAATCTTGCTTTTGCATGTCATATTGAGGAAAACGTACCTTTATATATTAAAGGAGATCCGGGAAGACTCTGCCAGATTATATATAACCTTGTAAATAATGCCGTAAAATTCACGAAAGAAGGAGAAGTCATACTCCATATAAAACTCAAAGAAATGAAAGATAATATGGCAGAAATTCTCTTTTCAGTTACGGATACGGGAGAAGGGATTCGTGATGACAAAAAAGACATACTCTTTAAATCCTTCTCACAGGTGGATTCATCATCTACAAGAAGACATGGAGGCACAGGTCTCGGCCTTGCCATTTGTAAAAAACTTTCTGAAATGATGGGAGGAACCATAGGATTTGAAAGTAAAGAAAGACATGGCTCAACCTTCTGGTTCACCTCGGTTTTTGAACATGACATATCAGGCAAAATACCTGAATACAGGGATATTTCAGATAAAAAAATCCTCGTTGTAGATGATAACAGAACAAACAGATTAATTGTTTCAGAATATGTCCGGTTCTACGGATGTATCACAGATGAAGCTTCAGACGGCGAGGAAGCTCTCACGAAACTTTATGTGGCGAAAGAAAAAGGCACGCCTTTTGATATAGCCATAATAGATATGGAAATGCCAGGCATGGACGGAAGAACTCTCGGAAAGAAAATAAAAGAAGATCCTCTTATAGCACCCACTCTCATGATACTCTTAAGTTCCATATGCCGTTACGGAGATATGCTTCTTATGAAGAAAACAGGTTTTTCTTCCTATCTTACAAAACCGGTAAAAAGAGAACAGGTCTATAATTCCATATGTATAGCGTCAGGTCTGATGGATGAAAAGGAAGAGATGCCCGACAATGTTAAAAAGAACAATGAAAGATACAGAATACTTGTAGCAGAAGATAACAGGCAGAGCCAGGAATTACTGAGAGCTATCCTGGAAAAAGAAGGATACAGGGTGGACACAGTATCAAACGGTAAAGAAGTTCTGGAAAACATGTCGAAAATACCATATGATCTCATACTTATGGATATTATCATGCCTGAAATGGACGGACTCGAAGCGGTTATGGCGATAAGGGAGAAAGAAATTTCCACAAAAAACCACATACCTGTTATTGCCATGACAGCCTATTCGGAAAAATCAGACAGAATTGAATGTATTTCTGCCGGTATGGATTATTATATACTGAAACCTTTTGAGGCAGAATATGTTATAAATACGGTGGAAAACATATTAAAAGAGAAAAAATCCTTTATCCCGTCACTGAATATCATAGTGGCAGAAGATAACCTTACAAATCAGGAAGTAGCTGCGGCTATTTTCAGGAAACTCGGATGCACCATAGATCTTGTAAATAACGGAAGAGAACTCATAGAAGCAATTGATAAGAAACATTATGACATAATCTTTACAGATATACAGATGCCTGAAATAGACGGGTTTGAAGCGACGTCATTAATAAGAGACAGAGGTCTTCAGATACCTGTCATAGCGATGACCGCCCATGCCATGCAGGAAGACAGGGCGAAATGTATTGAGGGAGGCATGAATGATTATGTGGCAAAACCTTTTGACTCGAAAGATATAGAAGATGTAATAAGGAGAGTATTTAAAGGAGATTTGTCTGTAAAAGAGAAAGCAATCAAAGAGACTGAAGAAAAAATTTTCGATAAAAAAACCTTTCTGGAAAGGTTTGATAATAAAAAAGACATAGCAGAAAAAATCCTTTCCCTTCCAATAGAAGATATAACCTCTATTATAGAGAAATTGAAAGATTCCATAAAAGTTAAAGATCTCAAAAAGAGCGCTCGTTATACTCTTCCCTGAAAGGAGTATCGGCAAATATAACTGCAGAGAAAATGAGAAGAATTGCCCTGGAACTGGAAATTGCTCTCGAAGAAGAAAACTATGAGAAAGCAGAAAATATATTGATACAAATGGAAGAAGCATTCATCGAGGTCTGCCGTATAAAAGAAAATGTGTAAAATACTTATGATAAAAAAACAAAAATATCTTAACCGACTTTAAGCCACTTACAGAGAATCCACTCTTTAATGACCATTGTCACTGCCCCTGTAAATGTGGGCGCAAAGGTAATGCCATCGTCACAGACCTTCATAAGTCCTTTTTCTACCTGATAGGACATGATTTCTCTTACTTC
>DAIOEN010000491.1:0-2458 GCA_036746235.1 Vulcanimicrobiota bacterium
AAAGGAAAATCCGGGAAAGAAGCGTCTCACGTCAGAGAAATATTATTTCTCTGTACGGAAGACCTCTTTCATGGTATCAGTCAATAAAATATGCAACATATTTTTCATTTAAATTTACAACATAACAACCTGTCCGATTTGCCTGAAATTATACCGAGAGAAGTGCTTTTCAGAGAGTCGATGAAATATCCCAAAATATCACCTGACGGTCAAAAGCTTGCATACCTGTCACCTGTAAATAATGTGATGAATCTATGTATTAAGACTATCGGAAAAGAAGATGACAGAATAATCACCGATTTGAAAAAAAGAGGCATACATTATTATATATGGGCTACAAATAAATATATTGTTTATCTGGACAATGACAGAGGATATGAAAATTTTTCACTTTATAAATTGAATGTCGAAAACATGGAAATTACCATATTGACTCCTGATAAAAATGCTAAAGTCGGGATTATCCATTGTAATAGAGAGTTTTTCCCGGATGAGTTAATATTTTCTTTATATAAAGATAAAATGGCAGTTGCAGATTTATATCGTGTCAATCTGAATTCAAATGAATTAACCCTTATAGAGAAAAATCCCGGTAATGTTGCTGCATGGTTAATAGATAACAATTTCAGAGCCAGTGGAATAATATCTGTAAAAGATAACGGTGAAACAGAGCTTTCTGTCAGGATTTTCGGAGAGAATGGCCTGCAGGAAAAGACTGTATGGACTGTAAAAGATAAATTTTTAAGCCAGCCTCTCTGTTTTTCAGAGGATAATAAATATATATATATATCAGACGGCCAGACTTATGAGACAGGCAGAATAATTAAGATAGAAATAAAAACAGGAAAAGCTGAAGTTATAGCTTTCAATGAAACATACGATTTATGTATAAATGTGTTCAATCATAATGTATCTCCATATGAAAATCCCACTGTTCTTATAAATTCGAACGGCGCTGAAATAGATGCAGTCGCTTTTTATGAATACAGAAAAAAATGGATTATTATAAATAAAACACTGGAAGAAGATTTTAAAGCTATAAAAGAGCTTGATAGGGGAGATTTTTCCATTATCAGCCAGGATGACAACGGTAAAATATGGATAATAGCTTTTGAACATGATAATGGCCCTGTATCCTATTACAGCTTTAACAGAGAATTAAAAAAAGGAACCTTTTTATTTTATAATAAACCGGAGTTGAATAATTATACTCTTACACCTGTAGAAGAAGTAACTTTTAGTTCCAGAGATAACATTACCATTCATGGATATATAACTTATCCGGTGGGAATAAAAAGAGAAAAACTTCCTCTTGTGTTGCTTGTGCATCAGGGGCCATGGCAGAGGGATATATGGGAGTATAACCCTGTGATACAATGGCTTTCCAGTAGAGGTTATGCCTGTTTGCAGATTAATTACCGGGGATCTACAGGGTATGGCAGGGAATTTCTCAATGCAGGCAATAAAGAATGGGGCGGCAAAATGCAGGATGACCTTATAGACGGTGTTAAGTGGGCTATAGAAAATGGGATAGCAGATCCTGCAAGGATTGCCATATACGGGAAAGGCTACGGAGGTTATGCTGCCCTTGCGGGAGCGGTGTTTACTCCTCATATATTTTGCTGTGCCATAGCCATACAATGTCCCGGTAATCTCATAACATTTCTTCAGTCCCTTCCAAAATTCTGGAAACATCAAAACAGAATGATTGTCGAAAGAGTAGGAGATATTGATAAAGACAGGGACATGTTAATAAGCCGTTCTCCTGTTTACAGACTCGAACAGATAAAAAGCCCTCTGTTGATTGCCTATGGCCTTAACAGTCCTAGAGTTACGTCATCAGAACCTTACAGGATTGTACAGACTATGAAAAGTAAAGGTATTTCTGTAGAACATATAGTTTTTCCTGATGAAGGACATGAAATCATGAAAGAGGAAAATCGTTTTAAATTTTATACTATTACCGAAAAATTCCTTTCCAGACATATGGGCGGAAGATATGAGGCAAGAGAGATAAATCTCAGGGATATATATCTTTCTCATTCTTCTGATAATAATTTTTACAGAGAAAGTATTATAGATAAAATTTTAAAAGAAGGAGATGCTGAGGCTTTTGAAAACCTCGTGAATCCATATAAAAAACCTCTGTTAAAATATTTTTTTAATATTACGGGGAACCGTGATACAGCGGAAGAGCTTTTACAGGATGTTTTGTTCCGCCTATGGTTATATCTGAATTCATATTCTTTTCTTGATAATACGCCTTTTTCTTCCTGGTTATTCAAGATTGCCGCGAATGTAGTGAACGACTACAGAACAAAGAATTCTAAATTAAATAATGAAATAAGCCTGGAAGAAATAAATTTAGATATAAGTGTAGCAGGTTATAAAGAAACTATAGAAGATAAAATGTTCGTTCATTCTTTAATTAATTCCCTGAAAGAACCTTATAAAACTT
>DAIOEN010000492.1:0-2452 GCA_036746235.1 Vulcanimicrobiota bacterium
AAATAAATTATTTAGATTAACTCCCTCTACTTAATTTTCATCTAAAGCTTTATTTTATGCCATTAAAAATAAAAACTCCTATACTCTGAACATAAGCTAATAGCTAATAACTATTCAAGCCTTACATAATTTTATTCAACTATGTAAGAAATTATAATTTTTTTTAAAAGTGCAAAACTATACTAATAAGTGACTGTAATTCTATTTATCATCCTGGTAATCCCATAAATCCTATAAATCCTGGTCAAAAATGAAAATTCCTGTACTCTTAAATCGTCATATTTTATCTATAAGTTTTAGTTATCTTTCTTGCAGGTTTATGTTTAAAATAATGAGGTATGCCAAGATACCAGTGACCTTTACCTGTGACAGGTTTCCCTTTTAAATCAAGTCTGGCCATATAAACCCTCTTACCTTTTTTATATTTCAATTGATACACCTGACCCGGTTCAAGATCACCTGTGACTGTATCAGGTTTATCCATTACTTCAAAAACAGAACCGATCCTGTATTTTCCGACTTCCATCTGCCATAATTTTTCACTATCTGATTCTTCGCCGGGCTTTTTAGTTTTACACTTCTCACAGAATCCTCCGTTCTGATACTGTTCTATAAAATCAATCTCTTCATCACAGACACAGCAATAAAGCTTTTCCATCATACCTGTTTTGTAATAATCAAGGGTTTTTTCTCTTCTTTCCTGTTCCGATCTGGTAATATCTTTTTTCCACAGTTCTATTTTATTGCCGTCCCAGTTTTCAGGAAAAACAAACTGGGAATAAATTCCTGACATATCGTTTTTTTTGTTCAGATACCCGTGGAGTTCACAGCAAAACTTATTTTCATTTTTACCTTTTATACAGTGATATACCAGATCAAGTGTATCATCCAGTGAACAGATTGCACATATACCTTCAAAATCCTTTTTCCAGAGGCCGTCTCTGAATTCAATGCCTTCTTTTTCCATAAGCTTTTCAATATCTCTGGCAGTAATACTCACATGAAGCTCTCTGCCTCTGAGACCTTTAAAAGAAGGTATTTCCAGATTACTTAAATATTTTGAAGATTCTCTCTCAGGGAAATCAATTTCACGAGACTTTTCTTTAAATATTCTGAGAGTCTCTGTTTCTATGAATTTTTTATTTTCTTCATCAATTTCTCGATTATCTTCTGTATCATCAGAAGTTTTATCTGTAAATTCAACATTTACTATAGATTTCTTGATCTGAACTTTCTGTCCGCAATGAGCACAGAATCGCGCTTCATCTCTTATTTTACCACCGCATACAGTACAAATCATATAAACCTCCTCCTTCATCAGCGAAAGAGATTTTAATTAAAGTAATGACCTGAATAAAGCCATATAAAGATGGGCTATCCTTTCCCAGCTATACTGTTCTACTCTTTCCCTGCCTTTAATAGCAAAGTCATCTCTCAATGACTGATTATCATAAAGTTCAACTATTGCATTGATTACTTCCTGCGGTTTACCCTTTGGCACAATTAATGCCGCATCGGTAAATACTTCCGATATGCCTCCAGTATCTGTCGCCATTACAGGAAGATAATTGGCCATAGCTTCAAGACATACCTGAGGAATACCTTCTATGCCCTGAGAAGGTACAGCGAGAATATGGGCTTTCTGATACTCTTTTTTTAATTCTTCCCTTCCGAGGAAACCTAAAAATGTCACCCTGTGTTCTAAATTCATAGATAAAGTTTTATTTTTTAATTCTTCTTCAAAATTTCCCTTACCTGCTATACGGAGTAATGCATCCGGCAATTTCTGAAGAACTTCCAGCAGAATATCCACACCTTTTTCTTTTGTCAGACGTCCTGAATAAAGAATAATAAAGGGTTTTTCATCTTTATGAGGCTTCTCTGAAATAAAAAATTTCCTGTCGACTCCGAGAGGCAATATGGCAATCTTTTCGAAAGCCATATCAGGCTTTATCTCTTCAAGAAGCGGTATGAGCTTTCTGGATAGAAGAACCACTTTATCTGCCATATCAAGGCTTTTTCTTAAATGATCTGCATGAGCGGGATTATTCCTGGCAAATTCAATATCAGAGGCATGAGATGTAATTACCAGCGGTTGTTCGAAATTCATGGAACTTAATGCTACTGCAGGAGGAAAAGTAAGATGCTGACAGTGGACTATATCTATCGGTTTATTATTCAGTATATGTAAAAAGGCCCCTTTCATATCCTCTACTGCTTTATTAAAAGCCGGCGTATCTGCTTCTCCTGTCAGTGTGCCTTCCATCAGAGTAAGTTTCATTCTGGTTTCCATAAGGTCTGAAGTCTTCAGACCTATAAAATTTACAGTGCATCCCTTTTCGATCATTTCGTCATAAAGATTATTACAGAATACAACGCTGCCATTGAATCTGTTAAAAGGCGAATAGATACCGGAAAGTATATTGAGTGGTTTTAATTCTTCATGTTTCAT
>DAIOEN010000493.1:0-2452 GCA_036746235.1 Vulcanimicrobiota bacterium
TTCTTCAGGCCTTATACTCAAACTAAAAACACCTTCTTTCCAAAATCCCACATAATTATGTACCGGACATTTCCTGTCCTATTCTATTTAAATGACCGGTCACACTGCCATCATAAATCTTATCTTCAATTCTGACTATTAAGCCACCTATTATAGAAGGGTCAATGTTAATCTCAAGTTTAACACTTTTACCGGTTCTGGCCGAAAGGGCAGTTTCCAGTTCCTTCTGTTCCCGAACACCGGGAGGAAACGCTGACGTAACGTAAGCGATTACAATATTGCTATTTTCCAGAATAATCTGAGAAAAAATTTCCGATATACAGAAAAAAAGATTTTCTCTTTTTTTATCAACCAGTAAAGATATAAAATCAAAGGTTACCTTACACATACCGGAACCGAATATATTATAGAGAATTTCCTTTTTTTTAAAAGAAGTTATACGGGGAGAAAGGAGTATTTTTTTTAAATCTTCATTTCCATTCAATATACCTGTAAAATAAATTAATTCCTTTTCCGCCTGGTTTATTATATTCTGTTCAAGGCAGACTGAATAAAATGCCCCTCCATATCGCCTGGCAATGAGTCTATCGCTCATGATTTAAGTTCTCCAATAAATTCATTTATCAGCTCTCTGTTAGATGCTTCGTCTATATTCTTTTTAATTAACCTGGAAGCAATGTTTACTGCAAGGCCGGACACATCCTTACGAAGTTCTCCTATGGCCTTTTCTTTCTCAAGATTTATCTGATTCTGACCTTCCTGCTTCATCTTTATAACCTCTTCCCTGCCCTTTTCCATGAGGTCAGTTTTAATCTTTTCGCCCTTTTGACTGGCTTCATTAACTATACTCTGAGCCTCTTTAAAAGATTCCTTTAACTTATCCTCGTAATCTTTTTTGAGTTTAAGGGCTTCTTCTTTAGCCTGCTCTGCTTTATCAAGATCAGACTTTATTTTATCCTGTCTGTCTTCTAAAATTTTCATTAAAGGTCGAAATAATTTCCATCTGAGAAGACCAAAAAGAATAAAGAAATTAATTATCTGAACCAGTAAGGTTAAATCAGGAGCATTACCACTCTCCATAATTCCAACTCCTAACCTGTTTTTATAATATTACTTTCCAAGCATTTTCATAACAGGCTCTATAAAAGAAACAAGCTTCATAGAAATAAAAAGAGCATAAAGAGCAAGGGATTCAATAAAAGCCAGACCTATAATCATTGTAAGCTGTATTTTGGACTGAGCTTCAGGATTACGTCCTATTGCCTCCAGACCTGCTGCAATAGCTCTTGCCTGTCCGAGAGCAGCAAACATTGCACTCAATGCAATGGCAAGACCTCCAGATATAAGAGCTGCTGCTATAATTGTAGATAATCCCTGTTCCATAAGAATTCCTCCTTAAAATTTTCTGACATGACGTTACAGTCATAACCAGTAATGAGAACCTGTCCTCGCGTCACGCGTTACGATTCCCCATATAAATATTTACCGGCAGATGAAAACTACCATCACCGGTATAAGCTAAAAAATTCACCTCCTCAGTGATGTTCACCTGCCATAGCTGCAATATAAGAAAAAGTTAATATAGAAAATATCAAAGCCTGGATTGCTCCGGTTAATAATCCTATTCCCATAACTATTAAAGGCAAAGGACTCACAATAACAAGAGACATTATAGAACCTTTTGTTGCCAGAAGTTCTGTCACAACAGCTATCAAAGCTGCCAGTATGGAATGTTCTCCCATAATATTACAGAACAATCTGACTGTAAGGGAAAAAACTCTTATAAAGTGTTCCAGTATATTCAGAAATAAAAAGAGTGCAGTAAGAGCAGGAGCAAGAATTACGAGAAGAACAATATTTCCTGCACTCAAAGGGTTAACGAGTGTTTTTACAACCTCCGGAACAGGGCCGAGATAATGAAATAAATATTTCTTTAACCCTAAAGCCCTGATACCACAGTAATTATAGTAAACTACCGCCGATATTGCCAGAGCAAGAGGGGTATTCAGATTACCTGTAGGAGGCTGAAATATAAGACCTGATTTTTCCTCAAACATACAGTTAACACCGAAGAGAGTAAATTCTTTTTCTATAGAAGGTATACCGAACATCCAGAATAATTTAAGTATGCCTCCCGGTATGACTCCAAGCCAGTTGGAAAAAAGAACAAAAAGAAATATCGTTCCCACGAGAGGAACATATTCTTTTCCCTTTGGACCTATCATATCAGTGGCAAGATTATTCAAAAATTCCACTATAATTTCGAAAATATTCTGTATTTTTGATTTTGGAAATTTTTCAAGTTTACTCGAAATAAAAAAAGCACATAATACAAGAAATATCATAATAAGAAAGGTCATAGCTTCAACAGATACATCTATCTGGGAATGACCAACCCTTAAAATGATATTGCTGACTTCATGTTCCAAAATTATTTCCTCCTGAAAGTTTT
>DAIOEN010000494.1:0-2448 GCA_036746235.1 Vulcanimicrobiota bacterium
AAAATAAGGCTTTAGATGAAAATTAGGTAGAAGTAGTTTATCTAAATAATTTAAAAGTATAGGAATTTTCATTTTTACTATTGTAAAATAAGGCTTTAGATGAAAATTAAGTAGAGGCAGTTTATCTAAATAATTTAATGAAAGAGGTGCTGATAAATATGTTGCAAAAATTATTGATACCTTTAATGATGTTAATTATATGTTCATCTGTAGCATGGAGTCTTCCTGAAAATGAAGAAAAATTAAAAGACGATGAACTTGCAGGTATTACACTGGGATTTTCTTTTGAACAGGTAAAGAGGATTCTCGGAGAACCGCAATTTATATCGGAATTACAGACCGATAAAGCAGATGAGAAACAGATGGTATGGGAATATAAAAATAAAGGTGTAAAAATTTTGTTTGGTAACGGTCACGTAGAAGTTATAATCCTGGAAAAACCATGTATTATTCCTACTCCCAGAGGTTTATTTATAGGAGATAACTGGAGAAAATCCCTTGAACTTTACCGTTATTGCAGTGCCTATGTACAGAATATGGGATATCAGATAGGTATAGTCTTTACTCTTGATGAAGGTCTGAAACTTTCCATAGCGATACCATCTGACAGTGAAGAAATTATGACCATAAGTCTCTGGAGAGAAAAAGAGTGAAAGTGAACGGTAAACAGTACTTTTGCCTGGTAATATAACTGTTCACTGTTCACTGTTTACTGATTAACCCATCTTGTTTCTCCAAGAAGTTCTGCTAACTGACCGGGATCATCTTCAAGAGCATATCTTCTTGTAAAATAACATTTAAAAACAGGAGGACTTTCATTAAGATATTTAATGCCAAAATAGCTTATTGTATCAGTATTTAATTCCCTGCATAATACAGGGAGTTTTTCTATTTCTTCGGAGGGAATTTTCATGGCTCTGTAAATTTCCGTTGCTTTGTCAATAGAAATTCCTTCATAATCAATCTTTACCATAGACTCAATTTTATCGGTAAAAACTACAGAAGTAAATACACTTCTCTGAGGCTCTGAAGCAAGATAATTATGAAAATCTACAAATAAGCTTATAAGCTTCGATGAAATATTCAATTTTGCCATAATGGCAGCTATACCGGGACAGAGACTGTAACCGCTCTGTTCTATGCCATTACAGAAAAATGTTTTGAGAACAGTATTTGTATCACGTTTATAATTAAACCCTATATAAAGGCTTTTCTTTCTCATTAAAAAACTGATTACATCCAGAAAATATGCAATTGACGGAGGCTGAACATTCATTCCCCTCATAATACTGGCTGTTATCCTGGGGGATATGAGAGATTGATGATAAAAACTTACCTTTATCCTTCCTGTATCTGAAAAATCTACTTTAAATAAGACGTCTGTACCGGGGAAATAACTGTTCAGTTTTTTAAAATTTCCTGATTTTTCTTCCTCTATACCTGCTTCTGACATAAATCTGCACAGGTTGGATATATATGTGTCATCTTTACCCTTGAACATAATGCCCAGATTTTTTGATAGAGGTGAAAAACTCAGCTCTGACATCTTATAAAGATTTTCACTGAATAGTTCCTTGAGTTGTTTATACAGGGGAAAATGTTCGTCTTTGAGCCATGGAGCCAGAAGTTTTACCTCTCTATCAAATCTTTCAAGCTTATTTTCTTCCGACATTATTTTACCTCCCGTTAAAAAATTTTAAGAAGGAGAAACCTGTCTCCTTCTTAATTAAGAATTACAGAATTTTTCTTTAATTTATCTTGTCCTGTATTCTGCCATACCTTATAAAAAAACAGGGACAGAAGTCCCTGCTTTTTTATTTATTTACTATTTGCCGAGTGTGCGCGGTGAACCGTCATACCATTTTGCCGGTGAACCGTCTGCCAGTTTACCTTCTTCCTGGACGCCGCCGCCGCCGCCGCCCATGATCTGCATAAGTACCATTAATACATTTTCTACACTCATACCTGAAACTTCAGACAGATGCTGTAACAGCCCTTCTTCACCCATAGCATTTACCTGTTCTTCTGTAAGACTCTCAAGTGCGCCAACGAGCTGCATTACACCTGCTTCAGTTATGCCGCCGCCTTCTTCTGTTTTCGGATTTGAAGAAGGAACATTTCCGAGACTTGCCATGGCTTTAGACCAGCCTGTATCCTTGGCAAACTGGAGATCATTGTATTTATACTGAGGACCTCCCGGATTATCGGTCGGTGCATAAATGCTCAGACCTTTGGAATTTGGATATTTTCCCGGATCACTTTCATTTGCTATAACAGCTTCACTTATGGCTTTCTTTACATTTGCTGCTGCTTCTTTCAGCTTGGGATCTGATACGCCTTTTTCTAACAGATCTGCTACATGATTGAGATCTCTCATGTCTGCATATGGTTTCGGCTGCTGCCATCCGCCGTAATTTTCAGCCTGCATAATGGCATCTTTTACTGCAG
>DAIOEN010000495.1:0-2439 GCA_036746235.1 Vulcanimicrobiota bacterium
CTTCCTGTATCGCTATATTTCTTACCAGCTGGAGAGTGCTGTAATTTGCATTTTTTAATGCAATATTTCTCCTTTCCATACCTGTGTATATCATTATGGCAAATACAGGCAATACAGATAAAAGGATCAGGAATATTAAATTAATTCTCATGGATAAAGTAAAAATTTTTTTCATTTTTTCAGTAATAATACCAGATGGTTCTGTATTCTCCAATATCTTCTCCTCTCTTTAAGAGTTCCTGAAGATAATCATATATAGGCACATCTGTATAATCATAGGCAGGTACGAGTGTAATATTTTTCTCCCATGGATGAAACTGGTAAATTCTCGCACCATCAGGGAGTATCATTATGATATCATGATCCTGCCAGGCACGGAGATGATTTTTCCCCATTCTCGGCACATTGAAAACTGTTTCGTCAGTACGGGTCAGTCCCGGCAGTATTCTTACTTCTTCTTTCCTTTCCTGGAGTATTCTTGCAACAGGAACCATATAACTTCTTGTCTCTTTTTTCCCCTTCATATTGAAGTTATAATAGGGGTCAACACCGGCAAGCCTCAGGTCATGCCTCAGTTTTGCACTTTCAAAACGACGGGAATTTCCCATGTTGAATACTGACTGATTATATACACCTATACCTCTTAATCTTATTTTTCTTATTGCATCACATGCTTCGGGAGTAATTTCGGAAGAATGTACGAAATGAGTCATTACGGCAATTTCTCTCCTGCCCGGCATATGATATGTACCGATTATATCGGCAAGGTTATCTGTCCATCTCTGTGGCAGCACAACAGGTGTTCTCGTGCCGAAACGAATACGAAATATATGATCCATTGAAGAAAGCTGTTTCAGGATATATTCTATCATGTCATCTGCCATAATCATGGGGTCACCGCCTGTGATGAGAATCTCTCCCACACCTTTATGGTTTTTCAGCCACTCCAGAGAAGACTTTATTGTTTTTTTAGAAGCCTGTGCATCAGGGGCCAGACATTCGTCTATTTCCCAGTTCCTCTGACAGTAAACACAGATCTGAGCACATGTATTATAGGGTTTTAATATGGCAATCATCGGATATCTTCTTGTAATCAGTTCAACGGGGGATGTATCCTGTTCTCCCATGAAATCAAAAGCACTTCTGTCCAGTTTGGTGTCACACAGTGTATCTACATAATCTGGAGGCGGTATTACCTGGGCCCGTACTGCATGTCCATAATGTTCTTTTCTTGAATATTCCATAAGGCTCAAATAGTAAGGAGTAATGCCGAAAGGTATTCTGTTTTTTCCGGCTTTTTTGATGGCTTTCGTCTGACCCTGCGTTAATTCCAGAAGATCCCTTATTGTACCGGCATTTTTTATTACATGTGTTAAATGCCATCTGTAATCAGACCAGTCTTCTTCAGAGCCGTTGAAATATTTCAAGATCCTCTCTTTATTTTTTACTCTTCTTTTAATGACTTCTTTTTCCAGACCTGACGGATATCTATTGAAATATTCTTCTATTGTTTCAGATACGCTGTCCAGAATCTCCGTCCTTTTTAAAGCTGCTTCCCTGCCTTTTAAGTAAACAAAATCAGGTATCTTTTTCCCGTCCAGTTGCTCTATATATACATCGGCTTTACCGGAAACCGCTTTGAAGAGAGCTATAAATTCAAGTATAAAGCCTGCCTCTATACCTTCATAAGAATTTTCCGAAAGTTTCCACAGATATTTTAATGAACTTATGCCTGTTCTTTTTTCATTTATCGGCGCAATAATGTTTTTAAAAACCTTTATACTTTCTCTTACAAGATCCCTTTCCAGAACCTTTTTTTCGCAGTCCAGACCGTAAAGGTCTCTTTCGCTTTTTTCCAGATATGTATAAAGTTTATCCCTCAATTCTTCAAGTTCTTTTGCTGTTCTGAAGATTTCTGTAATGTCTCTGTTTATATTCCATAAATATTGATTGTAGCAATCAGGTACCGCAATAGAATCAGGTTTTTCTATTTCCAGGACATACTTTAACATATCATTTACCGTTCTTGATGATAAAGAGTTTTTCCCCATAAATAATCTTCCTTTCCTAATATAGTTTTGCATTATCTAAAAAATCTACTGACCCGACCATGAGCATGTAATAGAATCATACCTCCCGTCACGCTTCACGAGCTCATATATGTATTATTTATGCTCACCCCGGTAATATTATGATGTGCGAAATTAACCTGTTTTACATCACATTTACAATTATATCAAAAATAAGACGAATTAGCATGTTTGTTAGAAGTTCTGGAAAAGTACTTTGAAGAGCGCGGAAAATTTATTTCGATAGAAATTGTTTCTGTAGATACAATTATATTATACACTTTTACTGAATATCTGTCAACTTATTCACTTACCATGGCTGTGTAAAATAAAAGCTGGTTTATTCATGCTTTATACGAATATTACGTTT
>DAIOEN010000496.1:0-2438 GCA_036746235.1 Vulcanimicrobiota bacterium
AGAAAAAGGAATAGAAAAAGGAATAGAAAAAGGAATAGAAAAAGGAATAGAAAAAAATAGAATGGAAATGGCACATAAAATGCTGGAAGATAAAGTTGACCTCAACCTGATCGTAAAATACACAGGCCTTATGATTGAGGAAATCAAGGAATTGATGAAAGATGGCAGGGATTAACGGGATGGATCATTGATTAAAAGGATTACACGGAGAGCGCCGGGAGCGCCGATGAAAACCGCTGAGGTGTAGTGAATGAAAAAGTCATACAATGAAGGATTAGCAATCCACATTGGCCCCAAGATATGTATTACTGTTTGTAATTACAGTGATAAAGCGTTATCAGGGGTACATACGGGCTGGGTATTGAGCCTCGAAAAAATCATGTTCCAGTGTGCAGACGCTGTTCCGTGGAGCGGAAAGCAATATGTAATATATCGTTATAGCGAGATATATTATGACACTGCGTGGTCAGAGACCCCATGCACGTATAGAAACACTTCATGCAGGAACCGGGAGACCCTGTATTTACCCTTATTAAAGAAGGGTCGCATTGTGAATTCGAAAGGAGTAAGACAATGATGAACGGATACAGGGAGTCGGACAGTTTCATAGTACCGGAGAAGTTATCGAACAAAATTACGGAAGTAACAGCGGAGATAATGGAGGGAAGGGAACTGGCCAAGGGGAATCCGCCAGGGCAAAACATATGCCGGACACAGAGTCGGGAGAGTATGAGAAATGAGCTTGAGCGGATACGTAAAGCAGCAAAGAAGGATAAGGATTTAAAATTCACCGCGTTATTGCACCATGTATACAACATTAATACTCTGCGTGAAGCCTATTACAGCGTTAATCGTGATGCTGTCCCAGGAGTAGATAATGAGACGTGGATGGAATATGGAAAAGGTCTGGAAGAGAGACTTCAAGACCTATCAGAAAGAATAAAACGTGGTGGTTATAAAGTAAAGCCAGTTCGTCGAGTATATATACCCAAAGGTGTGTCAGGGGAACGTAGTATAGGTGTATTGGCATTGGAGGATAAGATAGTACAGCGTGCAATGGTTGAAGTATTAAATAAGATATATGAAGTAGATTTCAAGGGATTTTCCTATGGATTTCGTCCTGGTCGTAGTGCTCATAATGCCCTTGATGCGTTGTATATAGGTCTTGGGAGTAAAATAAGCTATGTATTGGATGCCGATATAAGTACATATTTCGATAATATAAGCCACGAATGGCTGATAAAATTTGTGGAACATCGAATAGGAGACCGACGGGTATTAAAACTAATACGTAAGTGGCTGAAAGCAGGAATAATGGATGGAAACAATTTGAAGGTAAATGAAAAAGGAACAGTGCAGGGTGGAAGTGTATCCCCCCTTTTAGCAAACATATACCTTCATTATGTGTTTGACCTGTGGGTAGACCAATGGCGTAAAAAGCGAGCCAGAGGAGAGGTAATAGTGGTACGTTATGCTGACGACATAATCACGGGATTTCAGTATAAATCGGATGCAGAAAATTTTCTGGAAGACTTAAAACTGCGGTTTAAGAAATTCTGTCTGGAATTACACGCAGAGAAGACTCGTTTAATCGAATTTGGTAGATTTGCGATAGAACGACGAAAAGAGCGTGGAGAGGGTAAGCCAGATACGTTTAATTTTCTGGGATTTACACACATATGTAGTAAAACCAGAAAAGGTAGGTTCAATGTATTGAGATATACAATAAAGAGTAGACTGCAGAGAAAATTGAAAGAGGTAAAGGTTCAACTTAGAAAACGGATGCATAATCCTGTAAAGGAAACTGGTAAATGGCTGAGTTCTGTAGTAAGAGGACATATGAACTACTATGGAATATCAGGTAACAGTAAAGCCATAAATTTATTTCGTTTTCGTATAGGAAGGTTATGGTGCAAATCATTAAGAAGAAGAAGTCAGAAGCATAGAATCACCTGGGACTACATGGAGAAAATTATTAAAAGATTTATTCCTGCAGCAAAAATAATACATCCTTACCCAGATATTAGACGATACGTCAATACCCGAGGTGGGAGCCGTATGCGGTAATTCCGCTCGTACGGATCTGTGGAGGGGGTTACAGGTAACTGTAATTCCTACTCCGACTTTTCAATGGCTTAATCTGTGTAATCCTTTAATTCATAGTTCAGACAACCAATCGTTTAAAAGTTAAACTTTTACTCCAGAATTTGATAAGCAGACCGGCTTCAAGCCTGTAAGCTTTCATGCAATTTAATACCTGTGCCAGATGCACATTTTTCAGTAGAATTAACGCATTCAGTTCCAGTGAATCAAAAAGATGGTATTACAATATTATCAGATATGTCCTTTTTTTCCTGAAGAAAATCAGACCATTTAATAGTTTCTCCTGAGTTTGACAGTTGAAAATTAGAAATCCCTTATACTGTAATAAAAAGATG
>DAIOEN010000497.1:0-2393 GCA_036746235.1 Vulcanimicrobiota bacterium
AAATTATGGGCATAATATGCAATAACTGCGGAGAAGAAAATTTTGATATAGCTACAAAATGCAATGCATGTGGAGCAGGTCTTTATTATAATGATGCTCTGACCGAAGGTGTTCTTTTACAGAATAGATATAGAATTGAACAGCTTATTAAACTTGGCGGTATGGGGGCAGTATATTTAAGTCTTGACGGCAGGCTTAACAGATACTGTGTTGTAAAAGAAATGTTAAATACCTGTGGTAGTCTTCAGGAAAAAGCCTATGCCGAAAAAAGGTTTAAAGTAGAAGCAAGAATGTTATCACAGCTTGAAAATTACCATCTGCCTGCAGTTTATGATTACTTTATAGAAAAAGGACGTTATTATCTTGTTATGTCTTATATAGAAGGGGTGGATCTGAGTGATCTTCTGGAGATTGAGGGCAATCCGGGACTGCCTGAAGAACTGGTAATTGAATGGTCTGTACAGATACTTGAAGTACTGGATTATCTTCATAATCAAAATCCGCCTGTAGTATACAGAGATATTAAACCGGGAAATATTATGCTCAACAAAGACGGAAGAATAATGCTTGTAGATTTCGGCATAGCAAGGACTATTATACCTGATGCAGATATAAAGTATACTTCAATAGGGACAGATGGTTATGCATCGGAAGAACAGTACAGGGGAAAAGTAGAACCCAGAAGTGATCTTTATTCCCTGGGAGCAACTATGCATCATTTGCTTACAGGCAAAATCCCTTCGGCTTTTAATTTAAAACCTGTAAGAAATTATGCACCATGGGTGTCTCCCGGCATTGAACAGATAGTTATGAAAGCCCTTGAATATGAAGCAGAGAACAGATACAGGAATGCATCAGAAATGAAAGAAGCTTTATTGGGTTTAATTAAAAAAGATGAACCAAAGCCAAAGGTTCGTATAACAGCACAGGATTTAGCAGTTTATATACCGGGGAAAAAACCTTCTCCGTTACATACAAAAAAACCTGTATCTTATGAAGAAATAAAAGAAACCTTTTCAGAAGAAGAACTTTTACGTATTAATACTCTGGAAACAGCAAGAAAAACAGGGGAACTGAAGAATAGCTCCAGAAATTCTGTGCCCCTTCAAGCAAAAACTGTTCAATCAGGAGCTTTATTTTCTTTGAAAACTAAAGAATTAATTGTAAAGAAACAGAGTAAAATTCAGGATAAAGTCGGACTTAATACCAGATCGTTATTATCTGATAAGGTATCTGAAAAGACTCCTTATATAAGTCAAAAAGATGAAGATAAATCTGTCATGCCTGAGAGGTATGACCCTGTAAAGAAGGATAGAACTGCTGAAACACCATTACCCGGGGTAGGAACGGCTCTTCATAATCTTCTTCAGACATCCTCCCTGGAAAGAAGGGAACATAAAAAAAATGAGCAGTGAGTGGCTGTCATATTCCGCTCACCACTCACTACTCACTTTTTTCACTCACCACTCATTTTTCATTTTTTTTCCCTACTACCAGAACTTCAGGCTCTTCATAGATTTCTATATTCATTTCTCTTGCAATGTTCATATATTCCTCTCTATCTTCACCTGTTAAATTATATTCTTCTATTATATCAATAAGATCGACAATAGCATCAGCAAGTATTTCTATGTCTACTTTTTCTTTCATATTTATAATTTTTTTATAGGTCTTTACACCGTTATCTATCATGTCCACATCCATATAGAAATATGCAAGGCGAAGAAGAGCAATATGGAAATCAGGATGTTCATTTATACTGTTATTATATATACTCAATCCCTCGTCTACTTTTCCTGTCGTACCAAGATAATCGGCTCTATCAAGTTTTGTAATCAGAAGCAGTTCATTTTCGTCTCTGCTTTTATAAAAACTTTCCAGTCTTCTTGAATAATATAAATATTTATCATAATAATCATAATTATCAATGGAAAAACTTAACAGATCCTTGAGGACATCTTCTTCCCATGATGTCCCTGTTGCTTTTCTTAACATTTTTTCCAGATGTATGTAAGACTTGTCATATTGTTCCATATAAATGAGTTCTTCCAGATCATCATACATCCTTTCCATATCCAGGTCGAAATCTTCTTTCTTCTCTTTCTTTTTATAAATATTTTCTTCCTGATAGCGGGGTTTTTTAGATTCAACATGGCTGACCTGTGGTTCATTTTGTCTCGTCTTTTCCCTGGTGTGCTGCTGCTCAAAATGCTTTTTCCCGACATAGGAATCAGGTTTTGCTTGAGAAACCTGATTCCTATGTTTCTCTTTTTCCCGGTCAGGCATTTCTTTTTTCCCTGAAGGTTTTTCTTGCTCTGCAACGGGCTTCTCCTCTGCAACGGCCTTTTCCTCTGCAACGGGCTTCTCCTCTGCAACGGGCTTCTCCTCTGCAA
>DAIOEN010000498.1:0-2389 GCA_036746235.1 Vulcanimicrobiota bacterium
AGAGATGGTGAATAAAAATTTAATACTCTTTATAAAAGCAATCATTCCTGCTATGACCATTACCATAAAAGGAGAGGTGGGCCAGAAGAGAAGGAAAGGGAAAAGACATATAGATGTAATTACTATTACGTCATATTTTCTGTTTTTATCTTTCCCGTTTATCACTGCCAGTATTAAACTTATTACAAGCAGAACCGTACTGCCCATACATATAAATCCCCTGAGCGATGAAAAAACAAGTAATATTAAACTTAATATTAATACAGGAAATATTACATTTCTGAAAAGATTTTTAAGGCTGTAAAGCCTCATTTCTATTATTTCACCTTCTACAGAAGGGGAAGTCTTTTTAAAATGATATAATGTAATAAATTCCCATATGATATAGAAAAACATTAAGAGAGTCCATGGAAATATGAAAGGAAGTCCCTGAGATACCATCTCATCAGGATTTGGTCCTCACCCGAAGGCAGGTGATGATAGAAAGAATATAAAGGATAAGAAAAGAACAAATAACATAACCGGACCTCCTGTCTAATAAGGTTCAAGTATAAGTCCCTGATCGGGCGTATATTGAGGATAGCACTTCTCCATTTTTGAAAAAGCATTGTATCTGTGACTTCCCGGTAAAGTGCACCAGATGGTAAAATGGTCATATTTATCAGATACACTGTAAGAATATCCTTTCCTACTGTAGGCACATAATGGCATTGTTTTCATATAACCTTCTTTGAAAATATAGTTTAAATCAGGTGGATACTCGCCATGGTTATCCTTTGCATACATGTCAACAGCAGTTGCAAGGTTTTTTATATTACTTTCACATCTTATCAGCCACTGACAGTGAGCGCCACCTCTCCACATATAATCATGGAATTTTCCTGCCCATGGTAGGAGAATAAAGATGGACAGTAATCCCACTGTAATCATATCAAGCATGATATAAAGAAAGGTTTTTTCAAAATAACGGGGTGATTTTTTTAGACTTTCTTCTTCTGTTTCTTCTGATATTTCCTCTGTTTCATCACTCACGTTTTCTTTTTCCATGGGATAATGAGAGGCAATTTTCTGTAATTCTCTTTTTAGTTCTTTTATATTCTGAAATCTCTTGTCAGGCTTTAACTCCAGAGTTTTTGTTATAAGTCTTTCCAGTTCTTCAGGTACTTTACTGTTATGATTTTTTACCGGCTCAAAGAGAAAAGATTTTTCCTTTTCTCTCGGGTCAAGTCCTGTAAGAAAATAGTGAAGTAATGCTCCAAGACTGTAAATATCTGAACGGCAGTCAGTCTGGCTTCTTCCGTACTGTTCCGGTGATGCAAACCCCGGTGAACCGGCAGCTTCTGTATCTTTTTGCTGTTCTTCTTTATAGGTTCTTGCTATACCGAAATCTATGAGTTTCATCTTTCCTCTGTTATCAATAAGGATATTTTCAGGTTTTAAATCTCGGTATATAACAGGAGGAGACATGTTATGGAGATAGTCCAGTATGCCACAGAGCTGTAATGCCAGGTATAACGTTTCACTCACAGATATTTTCTTGTTTTTGCCTTCGCTTTTTATATACTCATCGGCAGGTAATCCTTCGATAAATTCCAGAACAAGATAAAAGGAATTATCTATTTCAAAAAAATCCAGTAAATTGACTATACCTGGATGATAAAATCTGGAAAGCATTTCTTTTTCCTTCAGGAAGGATTTTAAATAGAAATTTTCTTCTCCTTTACTGGCAAGAATTTCTTTTATAATGCATGAAAGACCTGTGTTTTTATCTGTACCACTGTATATTACACCCATGCCTCCGGCAGTCAGGTATGTAACTTCATATCTTTTTTTGAGTAATGTTCCGGGAGGAAGGATAGTAAGAACATTTCCTTTTAACCCTTTTTTTTCATCGGGAGCAGCTATACGATTCATAGTTCGCCTCCGTTAATCGTGACATGTGACGCGAGGAAAAAGACTCTTTGAGTCTATCCGAAAAGTGTAACAGCACCTTTTATAGACACTGCTTAAATAGATGCAAAAGGACTTTTTGGACGGATTCTTGATTAAATTTCCTTGATAAATTTATTATAACACAGGAATTTTTCTAAAGGGTCATATATAGCCTTTTTATTTTCTTCAGCCTCTTTGCTGTTAATTGCACCATAGAGTAATTCTCCATCTTCATAAATTACCTCTATAGTCTGAACCATAAACATACACCTCCGTTTAAGGTGCCTGTTCTCTATTTATTATATTATCATGGCTATGTTCCTTTTGCAATTAAGATGGATTTTCAGAAGGAGGATCAGGATATATCTCTATATCTGTATCCAATGGAATACCTTATGTGTGTTATTCAGATGGGGGAAATGGAAATAGGGCCACAGTAATGAAATTTTCTAATTAG
>DAIOEN010000499.1:0-2389 GCA_036746235.1 Vulcanimicrobiota bacterium
AGAATTTCATTGCTATTTATACCGTCATATACATATGCAATCTTGCCCTTAGAAATAATAGAACCTTTACCCGATACTTCTGTACCGAGCACTACATGGGAACCTGAATAAATATTCTTATCATTCAAATTGAATTTAGTATTAAGATTATAGGTTTTGCCGCCTATTTTATCTTCATAAGAAAAACCCATTATTCTGAAAATATTATCTGTAATCTTCGGTGATTTAGATGTTCCTACCAGGTCATCAAGACCGGTTTTATAATCGTCGGCACCCGGCGTACCACTTATATAAATATCATCTGTAAGCTCAAAGCCCAGGTCCACATCTACTGTATCCTTCTCGCCTGCTGTAGTAGTAGCAGTTGTTTTCAGACCCAGTTCATCTGAAGTATAATTGGTACCCTTTTTTTTATCTACATCTATAGGAAGATAGGCTGTTGTTGTAAAATTCTTCCCCGATCCTTCCAGTTTTGCAAGACCTAAAGGTTCACTCTCAAGAAGGGCTTTTTTGCCATTAATTTTTTCTGTTAACCAACCTGGAGGCTGATAGTCTTCAAAACTTCCGTTATAGGGAGAAAGTTTAAATTCAAGAAGACCGGGGTCTACTGCAATAGTCTCTACAGTAGTTCCGGCACCGCTGGTAGGGTCCTCAGATGTCCATTTAAAAGGCCATACACCATGAGTATGTTCTTCTGTACCACTCACCGTTATAGTTCTTGTAGTGGTAATAAATGATACCCTGATTTTATCCCATCCGAGTTCTGCTTCAGGAATTACACCTTCCCTGGCATCATATGTAACACCTTCAACGGTGGTAATAGCAACATTGTAATTAACATTAAAACCTGTAGTAGATTTCCAGTCAGATGTTTTCACACCGCCCATAGAAATGGCATCTGCCAGAGTATTAGGAGTAGGTACTTTTGTAAGAGAATAGTCTTTTATTTCCTGGCCCAATGCATAGTTGCTGGAATCAGATTTGACATGTTCCAGTATTTCCTTCATTACAGCCTGGTCATTCGGTATATAATAAAGAGGTGAAATAAGATATGTACCGGGTGCTACAGCTTTCTCAGTGGCATGTTTGCTTATAATATCGGAAGGGTTAATTTCATCAACAGGCAGTTTTCCGTCTTCTCCCAGGTTAGGTCTTATAGTTATATTGGGATCATCAGGAGCTATTCCCTTAATTTCACCTGCAGCAGAAGCAACTCCTCCTTTTGCATCAAGGGCACAGGTAGAAGAAACTTTTTCAATACTTGGGCCACCTCCAGCCCAGTTAGAATGAATATTACCACCACCGGGATTATTCGCATCGGCGTAATCACCGTAAATCTTAACATCTCCTCCGTCAATAACTATCTTCCCATCGGCAATTACAGGGTAGGAGTAAATATCGCTTCTCAGATAAACAACCTTCAGATATTTTACAGCATTACCGCATGTGCCTTTACAGATAAGTTCGGCGGTAAAAGCAGGTACTTTCTGCCCTGCAAGCTTATCATTTCCCGTACGAATTACAGGGTCTTTCCCTTTAAGATTGTTATAAGAAAGATATTCTGTAGAAGCAGATGTAAAGTAAAGATAAGCTTTTGCTTTTCCGAAATCCAGAGAAGGTGAAGAGATTGTTGGTGACCAGTTGAGGTCTTTGTTTAACTGGCAGAGAGCATATTCTGCCATACCTTCGGCAGCTTTAAGTGCATTCATCTGCTGTTCCGCATTACCCATCATGCCGGCATGATTGGTACTTACAAATACCATGGAAACAGTTAACATGGACAGAAGTACTGTAAGCAGTAAAACACTTATCAGAGCCATACCTGACTGATTTTTTTTAAATTTCATACTATGTCGCCTCCTGACTGATATTTTTAATTTCTCGGCTCTGCAGAAGCCTGTAATTCAAAAATCTCTACGCCTTTCCCTTCTGCAGTACCTGATACGGAATACCTTCCGGAACTATTAGGATCATATTTTTCAGGTGTCTTTCTATATATAATTTTTATATTTACCAGAGGATGAGTAAAAGAATCCTCCAGAGTTATTTGAAAATTATCCACATCCGATGCAAAAGGTCTGTGTGTTGCCGATGGAGCAGAAGGAGGTGTCATATTGATGATTCCAGGTTTTAGAGGAACAGGGGAACTTCTCTGAGGATGACTTATATAATTACGATAAATTGTCTTTTTTCCAGTATTAGGATCCAGATAGAGGTAATATAATACATGACCCTGCCAGTAAGGAAAACCTGCCGTATCCTGATTATATTTATATTCTCCGTTTAACATGGGACTTTCCATACAGATATAGGTACCATTTGGATCAATCACCATAGAATCCCTGCTTCCCATAGTAATATCACGAACAAGCCTTCTTATAAGTACTTC
>DAIOEN010000500.1:0-2386 GCA_036746235.1 Vulcanimicrobiota bacterium
AAGAGGTTTTCCAGGGAAGCAGAGTTATTTCGGATTTCTATTCTGAAAAGAGTCACGAACTCGCATATCCTCATACATTACCTGTACCGGAAGAAAATAGATATACGCAGAAAATTCCTTCATTTGAAAATAATTCAGTAAAATGCCCATCGTGCGGAGAACTTAACCATAATACCAATTTCTGTATCGTATGCGGTTATAAGTTAATGTAAGGGGATGGAAGTTATATATAACAACAAAATTTTGATAGCAGACGATGGCAAAGTTTTTTTAATGATGTATAAGAAAATCTTTTCAGGCAAAAAAGATGGCCCTATCCTTCCGAAAGAAAAAGGATTTGAACCGGCATTTTTCGAGAACGGGAAAGACCTTCTGGAACATTTTAAATGGCAGTACAGCAAAGGCGTGAGGATACCTCTCTGTATACTGGATTATATGATGCCTTTTCTGGACGGAATGGAAACAGGGAAGGAAGTCAGAAAGATCGACAGAGACGTTATAATCCTTATAGTAACGGCAACTGATTTAACACTTGATGAGATAACTGAAAGTTTACAGGAAAATATTTATTACATAAAAAAACCTTTCGTTACAAATGAACTTTACTGTCTTGTAGACTCCCTTGTAAAAGGATGGAATAAAAATTTAAGTATAAATCAGCAAAAAATGGAACTGGAGGAAGCATACAACAAATTAAAAATAACCCATTCACAACTGTTGCATCGAGAAAAGATGGCATCTATAGGCCAGCTTGCAGCAGGGGTGGCTCATGAAATAAATAATCCGGTAGGATTTATAGCCGGCAATCTGAGAGCACTGAATAAATATATTAATAAACTTGTAGAATTTATTGATATTCAGAGTGAAATTATAAAATCTCACAACATAGAAGCTTCTCTATCTTCAATAGAAGTCAAAAGAAAGTTGCTAAAGATCGATTATGTAATCAACGATCTGAAAGATTTAATAGACGAATCCCTTGACGGAGCAGGTAGAATAAAGAAAATAGTTGAGAATTTAAAAAGTTTTTCAAGAATAGATGAAACAAATTATAAAGAAGCAGACATAAATGAATGTATGGAAAGCACGATAAATATAGTATGGAATGAACTGAAATATAAAGCTACGGTAAACAAAGAATATGGCGCCATAAGAAACATCAAATGCTACCCCCAGGAACTTAACCAGGTATTTTTAAACCTTCTTATAAATGCATCACAGGCCATTGAAAAACATGGGGAAATAAAAATAAAAACATGGGAAGAAGAAAATTCAATCTTTATTTCAGTATCTGACACAGGATACGGTATTAAAGAAGAATATATAAACAGAATATTCGAACCATTTTTTACTACAAAAGATGTAGGAAAAGGAACAGGTCTCGGTTTGAGTATAAGCTATGATATAATAAAAAAACATAACGGAGAAATAACAGTTAAAAGCACTCCCGGGAAAGGAAGCATTTTTACGATAAAATTACCGTACTGATTTTATAATTTTCCTGCAACAGAGAGATCAGTCCGGGTTCTTTCTGGCTACCAGAACAAGATTGGAAGAATTATCCTCATCAAAAGGAGAAAATGCCATATCTCCGTAATATTCAAATTGTTTAAATCCCACTTTTCGTAAAATTATGTCTAATTCTTCTTTCCTGTAAGGATAAAGTTCTGTAGACTGAAGTTTATAATTACTTTTACTGCCTTCCCAGGTTACGATAAGAATATTAAAAGTGAGAACGGGATGGAAATCATAAAACCTTATATATTCAGTGTCTTTTTCCCTGTGAATACCGACAATACGATTTTCAGTGTCATAAATTTTTTTATAATTCAATAATTGAATAACCAGTATTCCGCCGGGATTTAAAACCTCATAAAAACCATTAAAGGTTTTTTCAAGAGAAGGTCCGTCTAAAATATGCGGTATAGAGTTACCGATACAGAAGATGGAATCATATCCTTCATAAACCTTACTCTTTAATTCTTCCATAGAAGAAAGAAGCCATGTGACTTTTCCTCCGAATTCTTTTCCATGTATGGCGGCCTGCTTCAACATATGTTCAGATATATCAACACCTGTAGTTTTAATTCCCATCTGCGACAGTAATATGGCATGGAGCCCTGTACCACATGCCACATCTACTGAAGATTGAAATTTATACTTTGTCACCCATTTCTCAAGGAGTGATTTTTCTTTATTTATTCTTTCATTTAAACGGGTCATTTTATCATAATGATTTTCCAGCTTCTCATAAAATTCCATTATCTACCCTCCTGACTTTTTATTTCTCCTTTCAGAGAGATAATGTGTCTTTCCAACGTAATATCTTTTCCGGCTTTTTCCATAGCCATTTTCACAACTTTTTCCGTACCGAAACAGCAGGGAA
>DAIOEN010000501.1:0-2362 GCA_036746235.1 Vulcanimicrobiota bacterium
ATTATTCTATCAGTTAAAGAAATATCCTGCTTTTCTTTTATCGTAGTGGCTATAATTTTATATGACAATCATAATGCGTAATGCGTAATACGTAATGCGCAGGGATTAAACCCGTCACGCGTTATAAGTTATGAAATACACTATAGTTAAACTCCCCTACCTCACTGGTCACTGATAACTGGTCACTGATAACTGGTCACGACTCACTTACCCCTTAATTCTTCCAGGCATTTTCCTGCTTTATAGTTGTATTTATCCAGTTGGAGAACAATTTTATAATTCTCTTCTGATTTCTTCCTGTCACCTCTGGTCTGAAAAATTATACCGAGTAAAAGATAGCCGTCAGCAAATCCTTTATCTTTTTCAATGGCTTTTGAAGCATAATTTAAAGCAGATGTAATATCACCTGAATATAAAGATATAAAAGATTTTGAAGCATAACCTTCTGGAATATCCAGAGCGGAAGATTTTTTAAAAAATTTCATACCTTCGTCTTTATTTCCGGAAACATAAAGGCAAAAGCCAAGATAATAATATAATATATGTCCGTCAGGAATAGTCGTGAGTCCCTTTCTGTAGCAATCAGCAGCCAGTTTCCATTCTCCTTTATATTGAAAAGCTTTACCTGAATTGAAATAAAAAGATAAAAAATCCGGATTGATTTCAATACCTCTATTGAAGACTTCTATAGCCTCATCGAAAAGTCCCTGTTTCATCAGGGAAATACCAAGGTTCAGACAGGCAAGATAATTACCGGGATCGATCTTTAACAGTTTTTTATATTCTCTCACTGCTTTATCATAAAGTCCGAGAGCATTATAAATATTACCAAGATTATTATAGGCTGCCAGGTAGGAAGGGTTCAGGGTTATTACAATAAGATATTCATCTATTGCCTTCTGAGCATTACCTGCCAGATTGTAACTGTAGGCAAGATTATAATGAAAATCCGGGTTCTGCGGCTCAAGTGTTACTGCTTTCTGAAAACAGGAGATACTATCTTTCTTATTACCGAGGGAAAGATAGATCTTACCCAGTTGAACAAAACATACAGGAGAGGAAGGTTCCAGTTCGAGAGCTTTTTTATAATATTTTTCCGACTCTTTAAGGTCATTTACTTCAAGGAAAAGCTGGCCCATTTCAATAAATGTATAATAATCAGGTTTTATCTTTACAGCCTTTTCAAAATAATTCAGACTCTTATCATATTCTCCCTGAGTTCTGTACATAGCCCCCAGGGCGGTGAGCAAATCAATGTTCTGAGGTTCCAGTTCTATCGCCTTTTTATAGGCTTCTTCTCCTTCCTTCCATAGGTGAGAAATACTGTATGATTGCCCGATATAAAAATAACAGATAGCACTGTAAGGATTTAACTTCAATGCTTCTTTATACTGACCTATGGCTTTATTGACTTCTCCCTTTCTCGCATAAAGCTGTCCGCAGAGATAACGGGCAAGAAAATTTTCCGGGTCAAGAACAATTGCCTGAAGCAAACATGAAAGACCGTCATCATATTTATTTAACATCCCCAGGGCAGCACCTTTTCCCGTAAGACCATCTATCATGTTCGGTGAAATCTTAAGAATTTTATTAAAAATATTAAGAGATTCTTCGTATTTTCCGGTATTCAAATAAATAGTTCCCAGTTGAAGCAAATAAGAAGTATTTTCCGGTTCAAGTTCAATTGCCTTTAAAAAATAAGGTAATGCTTTTTCGTAATCCTTTTTATAAAGAACTATCTGTCCCAGGTTATAATAATAAAAAGATGCTCTTATATTTTTCTCAAGTGCTTTTTTATAAATTCTTTCGCCTTCTTCAAAATTACCTGTATCACAGTAAACAAGGGCAAGATTATTCAGTGCCTGCAGGTTCTCCGGTTCTACAGACAGAACATATTCATATTCAAGTATTGAAATATGAGGCATATCATCTTCCTGAAGTATTAAGGCAAGTTTAAGGCAGTCTCCTATGACGGATTTATCCAGGGAATAAGCAGCTTCAAAAGCCTCCAGAGATTCTCTGTACATCTTAACGGCATAATAAGATCTCCCGAGATTATACAATACTTCCGGTTTCTTTTCTTTTCCAATTGACAGGGCGATTTTATATTGCTCAATGGCTTCCTGATAATTACCTGATTTAAAATAATCAATACCAAGATTATTATAATAATCTGCCACATGAGGCTTAATAGCTATAGCTTTCTTATGAGCTTCTATAGCCTTAGTAGATTCTCCCAGGGCCGTATAGACAAGGCCCAGATGATCATAATATATGTCATTATCATTATCTATATGAATAGCTTTCTGAAATTCTTCCATAGCTTCTTTATAATTACCGAGACTGAATAAAAGCCATCCTC
>DAIOEN010000502.1:0-2355 GCA_036746235.1 Vulcanimicrobiota bacterium
AGTCTTATATAGTTTACCAAGTGAAAGGCCATCGATAAAATATTCTACATGTTCCACAGGACTTTCGCTTTTATTCATTACTTCAGATTTTATGTCTATAATTCCTGTTATTACATCACCATCTTTCGGATATTTAATATTTATCTTCAGCCCTTTAGTTAATAAGAAAGTTTTTTTATCTGTTGCTTTATCATTATTTTCATTTATGGCAACAGCCATCAATGTGTGTTTACCGTTAGTAATTCCTGAAAATTTATATTCTCTGTCATAAGGGGGATTATTGGCAGAAACGATAGATTTATCATCAAGATAATATTCTACCTGTTCAGTACCAAAGCCTGTCTGATTATTTACATCTACGTGAAGTTTGATTTTTTCCTCACTGATAACCTGTCCTTCTGATGGGTTCAGTAATTTAATCGTAAAAGGTTTCTCAATTTTTATAGATTTTTTGTCTGTTGCAACCAGCTCTTTAGAGTTATAAACAGTGGCTTTCAGTTCATAAAAACCTGATGGTATATCTCTGGTGTTAAGAGGAAAATCAAAGGGAGTCGTTTTACTCTCACCTATAAGTTTATCATTCACGAAATATTCAACTTTTTTTATTTTAGAATTTTCGTCATCCTTTATATTTACTTTAATAATACTGTTAAGTCCTATAATATCATTTTCTTCCGGTTTAACAATAGAGAGTTTAAGGGGCCCCTGAATATTAATTTCTCCTTCACCTGCAGCCCTCTGTCCGTCTCTGGTTACTACCGTAGCTTTTACCTTATGAATACCGGGAGGAATTTTATCAGGTAAAGGAATCGTAAAGAAGGATTTTGTAGTTTTTCCGGCAGGTTTTTCATCCAGAAAACATTCTACATAATATATATCGGAACCAGTATAATTAAAAATTTCTCCTGATATTTCTTTTGTGCTGTTATTTATATGTATTGAAAGAGGCTGAAAAGAACCTGTAAGCCCGGCCAGTGCCCAGGCAGAAGTAACATGTTCCTGTATATCCGTATCAATGAAAGACCAGGAACCATATATTTCCTGATTATCCATCAGATATGATACACCTTTCATAAACGACAGGCTGTTCATATCAAAGCCTCCTTTATTCAATGCATAAAGAACCTGTCCTGTCGAAAAAGGATTGCTTTTCTGCCCTTTTTTATCTCCCCATCCTCCGTCTGCATTCTGTTCTTTTACAAGGAGAGTCATGTCTTTTTTTATTACAGGGTTTGTAATATTAGGCCCTCCCAGAGCCAGTCCGAGAATTCTGAATGCAAGATCCTGTGTCGTAACTGCTTCGGAAGATTCGAGCCATACCAGCCCTTTTGTAAGAGAATCCAGGAATTCCTGAGAATGTTCATATAGAACAGCCTGTTTTATAGTTATAAGACTGTTTGCCGTAACCATTATATCTCCCTGTTCTACAGGAGGATTTACTTTATCAATTGTCCAGGAACCTCTGGCATCCTGCTTTTTTACCAGCCATCGGGCTATACTTATTAAAGTTTTTTTATCAGGATTTCCGATAAATTTATCGTAATAAGCAAGAGACATCCCTGCAAACTGCTCTGAAGTAAGTGACCGGTCAAATAAAAGAGAACCATCTCCCAGTGTTGCTCCTTCTATATAATCACACATAAATCTTACAGACGATCTGTCTGTATTATAACCACAGGCTTCGGAAAGACTCATTATGGCATATGGCTGAATAGAAGAACTGAAAGTTTTATTCTTATTTTGCCATTCTACGGAAGAACGGGCAAGCAGGTCAAGTCCTATCTGCACTGCGTCTCTTACTGTTCTGTTGCCTGTGTCGGGTATATGACCTAAATATTCTTTTGTTATTATTTTAAAATCCTTTTCCTCTGGTTTTTTCCAGGCAAGTTTAAAACCTCCGGACATATATTTTTCATTTTTAGTTTTATAATAAAAAATTTCAACACTGTGAGGACTATCAGAGAGATTGAAATAAGATCTATTCCAGTAATCCATTGAAGGAGAGTATAATTCTTCCATAACCGGTTCATTGTCAATATAGATTTTATATCCACTCCCGGGAGCCGCTCCTGCCGCTATTTCATAAAGTCCCTGAGACGGGGGCGATAGAGAACCTTTCCAGTTTACAGAGTAATTTTCTTTATCCATTTCTGCAAAGGGAGGATTATCTTTCCAGAAAAAATCCACCTTTTCATCTATAATTTTTTTTACAGGTTTTTTAAAGTTTAAGCCCGAATAATAAGTACTGTTAAGGCCCTGTAATATTTTATTTTTCATATTTTTTTTGTCTTTATCGGAAGAAATTGTTTCAAAGATTTTACATCTTGATATTTCAGGTTTCCCTTCTCCATAGAC
>DAIOEN010000503.1:0-2354 GCA_036746235.1 Vulcanimicrobiota bacterium
TATATTATAATGGCCTTTAAAGCCAAAATATTTGGTTTCTCTCGGATCCTGATAGTAGCTGAGAGTTGAAGGAGCAGGGTGATTGGCATAGTCATCATATATCCTGAGGAATGCACCTTCTATATGAAAAACCTTCTCATAATCATAACCGAGCCATGCACCGTACATATAGTTATCATAAAGACCGGGATCTGTAGTGCCGTTTGTAAGCATCCTTATGGAACCGGCACCGTCATTATAGGGATTGCCGAGGGTATATATGCTGTGATCGTTTACCCTTCTGAAAACATTGGAATTTCTGGCCATAAAAAATTCCATGTCTACCGTTTTATAGAGTTTACCTGTTATATTTATTCCTTCCAGAGGATAAACATCTCTTCCTCCGAGACCAATAATACTTCTCTGACCGTAAAAAAGATTTTTCGAGACTTTATTCAGATTATATTCTCCGAATTTAATAGTAAAATCCCAGTTTTCCACATCACTGTCTACCCAGAGTGTTCCCATATTGGCCTGAAAATTCTGATTCCATATACTGGTAACACCTGTTGAATTATAGGGCACCATAGTTCCCCAGCATTCAATCAGTCTCTTATCTCCGAAAGCACTGTAGGCTATAAGATTGCCGCCGCCTTTCAATTTATCGGCAAGTTTTGCTGTTACAGTAAGATCCAGTCTGGATACAAGAGCACTTCCATCGACTAATTTGAAAGCTTCTCCAAGAGGATTTAAATATCTGTCAAAACCGGGTCTTATATTGTGAGAATTCGGGTCAGGAGTTCCGGGGCCTGAAACATTTCCGCTTTCCGGAGAAACACCGGCAGTAATGCCGACACTTTCAAAGGTGCCGCTCACTTTTATTCTTTCCAGTTCCTCAACTCTTCCTGAAAGCTTACCGAGCGTATCTTCTACATTTGTAACCCTTACTCCGAGAGCATCCAGTTCATTGCTATATTCCTTTATTAATTTATTTATGGCTTCAAGATCGGTTTTTGTTGCATATACGGATAGATCAGGCATCTCAGGAATAGAAGACTGAACCTGTTCCAGTTTTGCAATAACTCTTGCTACAACCATAGCCATTTCATAACGGGTCATAGGCCTTTCCCCTTTAAAAAGACCATCGGGATATCCTTCTACAAGACCCTTTTCTTCAAGCATCTGCACTGCATCATATGCCCAGTGTCCCTGGGGAACATCGGAAAAAGGGTCTGCCAGAACAGGCAATACAGATAATAATGATAAAAATAATACCGCACTGATTAAAGAAAAAAACTTTTGCACTTTTCTACCTCCTTTATAGTTATTTTACCGAAGTGAACATAATCAATACATATAAACTCTCGTTACACGTACGCATAACTGAAGGAATGATTTTATTACATGCTTATGCTCAGGTCAATAATAAGTGAAATAAGAAATAATTATTAATAAAGGGAACAATCTATAATATATACGAGGAGTGTGTCTTTTTCCCTGCCATATTGAAATACTTTATAAAAAATTCATATTTACCGAGGAGAGCATGAATAATACATATATGCTCTCGTGACGGGTAACATTGAAGAATTATGGTTACGTTAGTGAAATGTTTATTTTTTTTCCATAAATTTTTTCAAATCTTTTCTCTTCCAGTAATACTGTTCAATTGCCGGTGGTGGATCTTTCCAGCAGCCTCCATTTTTGCCGCCTGAAGGTTTTATATCATGAATAGTGCATTTTCTTGTTTTTTCATCTAAAAATATACACGTACTGTCCATATCAAAAAAACATTTCACAGGGATTACTTTTCCTGCATATTGTCTCTGTTGATGTCTTACAGGTGTAACTACATAATATTTGTTATTTACAATATAAACTGTAAGATATTTTCTGAAAAACTCATAGGGATCAATCTTTAAATGTTCTGCAATTATAAATATATCTTTTTCAACCAGTTTACATGGACTGCCCCAGCAGCAAAAAGTGCAGTTAGTGCAGTAATTCACTCCCAGATCATAGGCAGAAGGCGGTAATTTAGAACGTAATTCCTGTAATCTCTCATCATAATGATTTATTATATCTGTCATAGAAACCTCCGTATAGTCGTGACGCGTGACGCGTGATTACCTGTGATGTATTTGTTTAATCATTATTATTATGCAATATTTATCCGGTAAAGTCAATTTTTATGATCTCAGTTCTATATTTCGTGTCGCAGGAAGTAAATGTCAATTTCATAACTATCCATACATAATAACCTCGTAATGCGTAAAGCGTAATGCGTGATGCGCAGGGATTAAACCCGTCACGATTACTTAAAGGTAACTATAATTTAAATTTCTGCAGGTTTTTAACATTTATATAAGAAATTA
>DAIOEN010000504.1:0-2351 GCA_036746235.1 Vulcanimicrobiota bacterium
CCTCCTGAGGAGGTTCTTCCGGCGGTTCTTCTATAACGAGTTCGTCTTCCTCCTGAGGAGGTTCTTCCGGCGGTTCTTCTATAACGAGTTCGTCTTCCTCCTGGGGAGGTTCTTCTATAACAGGTTGTTCTTCTTTTAATTCAGATACTTTTTTTGTTTCTATTTCCAGTTGATCCTGAAGTGCCTGGCGGATTTCCAGATCCTCCAGAACCTGAGCTATGTGTAATAATTTCTCCAGTAGCTCCTGATTGCCATCATACTGGGCAATCTGTATTTCTTCTTCCAGGATAGTAAAGAAATATAGATTAATTTTTTTCTTGAATGCTCTGGCAATACCTACAAGTTCCAGTCCTGACGATAAAATTAATTTTTCCAGTATTTTAAGTTGTTGCTCTTCATCAACAGGTTCGACCCTGGAAGATTCTTCAACATGAGAAGGGATTTTTTCTTCCTGAATGACTGTGTCTGCCGAAGGTATAATTTCCTGCACCGGCTGGTATGTTTCCTCAATTATTTCTGTAACAGGTTTTACATTGAGATTATCCAGTATTTGAGATACATAACTTAAACTGTCTACTCTTTCCTGATTGTTATTTCCAAGGGCCATCCTTTTTTCTTCATCGAGCATATTGAAAAATTGGCCGGTAAATTTTTCTTTATTCTTTTTTACAAGCATAATAAGTTCCAGGTCTGATGATGAAGTCAGTTGTTCTAAAAGTTCCATATCTTCCTGAGGGTAAATAAGAAGTGTTTCTTCGATAAATTCCCCTGTTTCATCTTTAACCTCCAGGTCATCCCGGTATATTTCCTGTGTTTCGTCATATATTTCTTCTGTCTGTTTTACCATGAGATTATCAAGGATTTGAGATATATAGCTTAAACTATCCACTCTTTCCTGATTACCCCCTGCCATAGCTTTTTTTATTTCTCTATCAACCATACTGAAAAATTCATTATTTAGCTTTTCTTTATTATTTTTTACAAGCATAATAAGTTCCATGTTTGAAGATGAAGCCAGTTGTTCTAAAAATTCATCCTTCTGTTCTTCTTCCTCTTCAAAGTAGTCTTCAATAATTTCTGGCTCCTGTGGAACTTCTTCCTGTAGTATTTCTTCTTCCAGAATTTCTTCCTGTAGAATGTTTTTCTGTACAACTTTCTCCTGTGGCCTTATATACAGATTATCCAGTATCTGGGAAATATAGGCAAGATTGTTTGATCTTTTTTGATTTCCATGTTTTACTGCTGTAGTTTTTTCTCTGTCAAGGAATATAAAGAAATCACTGTCAAATTTATTTTTATATTGTTTTACCAGTGAGATTCGTTCCATATCTGAAACGGAGAGTAATTTATTCAGTAGAGTCTCTCTGCTGTCCTGAATATCTTCTTCTATATCTTCTTCCAGTTCTTCACTTTTAACATCTTTAAAGAATTGTTTTATATCTTTTGCTTTTTCTTTTTCTTCCTGGACTTCTTTAAGACGGCTTAAAGCTTTCAGTGCCGCATCGCGAACATATTTCTTACTGTCCCTCATGCTGGCCTGAATAAGGCTCTGTACACAGGTCATATCACCTGTCTCTCCCAGAGCTACAGCTGCTTCTTTCCTGTCATTGGGGTATTCTCCGTTAAGAAGAATATCTATTAATTCATGAACCGGTATTTCTTTTTTCTTTTCTTCTTTATTATTTTCTGCTTTTAATATGAGACTTCTATCCACTAAAGATACTAAAATTTCTTTGCAATTTTTACAGTATAGATCGCCCGGTTTGTTTATTATATATTTATTTATTATAAAGCAGAAAGGGCATTCAAGCTCGAAATCTTCTATGAAATCCTGTTTAAAACTGTCCCCTTTTTTATCAATAAATATTTCTAATTCCATAAATACTTATGCTATATCTTTCTGTAAAGATAAAGGCATATGCTCCCTTCTCAAAGATAGATACAAATAAATATTGATGTGAAAATTATATCATCTAACACCGGTAATAGCAAATAAAATTATAATAATAAAAAAAAACAGGCCCTGAGGCCTGTTTTTTTTATTAAGGGATTAATACATTCCGCCCATTCCGCCCGGCATACCACCAGGAGGCATACCACCAGGCATTCCACCTTTTTCCTTTTCAGGAACATCGGTGATAAGGGTTTCTGTGGTAAGTAACATAGAAGCTATACTTGATGCATTCTGGAGAGCTGAACGTGTAACCTTTGCGGGGTCGATTATACCTCTTTCGAACATACTGGTATAATCACCTTTCTGTGCATCATATCCATGTCCTACTTTACCGTTTTCACTATGAATGGCTTTTACTTTCTGAACTATTACAGAACCTTCTTCTCCGGCATTTATT
>DAIOEN010000505.1:0-2344 GCA_036746235.1 Vulcanimicrobiota bacterium
TTAACATTTACACCTTTTAAGCCGGGGTTCATATCTATCAATCTGTCAAGACATTCACAGGCTTCTTTATTTTTACCCGTGAAAAATAACATAAAAGATTTTTTGAGTAAAGCAGACGAAAAACCGGGGTTAATCTTCAGGGCCTTATCATAGTATGAAATAGCCTTCCCATAATCTCTCCTGGTACATGATATGTTGCCCTGAAAAAACCATAGATAAGAACGTAAAAAAAAGATTATAATGGAAATTATAATAGGAATAAGTAAGAGAATAAATATTTTTTTCTTCACAATCGCAAAACCTCCTGAAACCGGATAACATTTCTATATAAATATTATATCACTCAAAAAAATAAAAAGGTTCACAGAAATTCATGATTTTTATAAAATATGATATAATAATGTAAAAGAGAGAATTACAAAGGAAGGCAGAATATGAGTAAATTCTGTAATGATTGCGGAGCGGAAAACATTGATGTAAGTAACTTCTGTATAGTCTGCGGAACTTCCATGAAGGCTTTATCTGAAAATAACCCTTCAAAAGCAGAGCATATAACATCTGATTTTGTTGATGATGGCATAACTGTCGGGCAAAATATATCGGGCGGCAAAAACACTGCAGTTCTGCCACGTTCCGTTAATTCAGGTAAAGCTACTCAGCCGGTAAATCAACATTACGGCAGAAATATTTCACATCAGCAGATTATTCAGCCTCATGGCAGAAATATTTCATACAGGCAGGGTCCGCCTCCCCATAAACAGAGCAATCCCTATCCTCCCGGCACTCAATACAGACATACGGCTGCACCGGTACAGGTCAATTTAATTACACAGTCCCCAAAACATTCAGGCAATTCATTTTTAAAAAATCTTTTTTTACTGATTGTTCTTTTAGTGGCAGGTTACATGTTATATCCGTATGCAAAAAAATTTTCATCATCTTTACTCTATAAACAGGGGCTTACTTTAATGAAACTGAAAAAATACGAAGAAGCTAAAGGTTATTTCGATAAAGCCCTGTATATAAAACCTGAATACTGGCAGGCATGGAACAGTAAAGGCCTGTCTCTGAGAAAGCTGAAGAAACCGGGGGAAGCAATAGAGTGTTTCAATAAGGCTCTGGAAAATAACCCTGAAGATGACAGTGTATTGATAAATAAAGGAATCACCTTATGTGAACTAAAAAAATACGATGAAGGAATAAAATGTTATAAAAATGCACTGAAGATTAACCCCAAAAATCATAAGACCTTCTATTGCATAGGTAATGCAATGGTCAGTCAGAAAAAATACAGAGAAAGTATTTCCTTCTATGAAAGTGCTTTAAAGCTCAAACCTTCATATAAAGAGGCCTGGTATAGTAAAGGTTATGTTCTGATGAAACAGAAAAAATACGATGAAAGTATTAAGTGTTATAATAAAGCCATAAAAATTGACCCTAAATATACAACTGCCCTTTACGGTAAAGGTTATACTCTGTGCAAACAAAAAAAATACCTGGAAGGACTTACATATTATAATAAAGTCTTATTGATTAATCCATCTTATCCGGGGTTGAATGCAGGTAAAAAGCTCGCATATTACGCTCTGGCAGACAATTTATATAAAGAAGGTAAATATGAAGACAGTATTTATTATTATGATAAGGCTCTGGAAATGGATTCTAAATTTATATATGCCATAAAAGGGAAAAGAGATACCTTTTATGCATGGGGAAACAGGCTCTGTTTCGAAGGCAAATATGAACAGGGGTTTATCTGTTACGATAAAGCCCTGAAAATAGCTCCGTCTTTCAAAGAGGCAGCTTACAAAAAAATCGAATATCTCCACAGTATGGGAAATGCTTACTACAACAGTGGAAACTATTCCATGGCAATAAGCTGTTATGACAGAATTCTGGCCATTGACAGAAACTACAGCCAGGCAACTGTAAACAAGGCAAATGCCCTGTATTGTCTGGGGAATCAAACAGCAGCATCGGGACAATATGCAATGGCAATAGTCTATTATGACCAGGCGCTGGCAATCAATCCGGGAAGCGGTGAAATTTACAATGCAAAGGAAAGTGCTTTAGCCAGCCTGGAAAGTCAGAGAAACAGTTATTATAATACATCGTATAATCAGAATAATAACCGGAGCTATAATAACACCTATTCCGGTTCCAATAATACTTATCCCCGTTATAATAATACTTATTCCGGTTCTAATAACAGTTATTCCAATAATAATTACTATAATGAGAACCAGGAAAAAATCAAACAGCAGAATGGAGCTATGATAAATAAATATAACCAGGAACAGCAGGACAGGATAAACAGGCAGAATCAGCAGATAATAAATAACGG
>DAIOEN010000506.1:0-2336 GCA_036746235.1 Vulcanimicrobiota bacterium
TTCAGACCATACCTGTTATGATGTTAACTGCCCAGGATCAGCTTCAGGATAAGATTAAAGGACTTGAATACGGCGCCTATGACTATCTGGCCAAACCCTTTGACCATCAGGAACTCTCTGTAAGGGCAGAAGCACTTCTCAGGCTCAGATCCCTTCAGCTTCAGTTAATAAAGGCAGAACGTCTGGCCGTTGTCGGACAGGTTGCACTTACTGTAAAGCAGGAGATGGAGAAACCTCTGAAATCTATTGTCAAACAGTCAGAAGATCTTGTAGCCAGGGAAATTCCTTCTGATATGAAAAAAAGGATAACTCATATTTTGGAAAGTACCCTTCGTATAGAAAGAATAATTCAGAAACTGGAAGGTCTTCAGGATACGCCGGTTAAAGATTATCTCAGCGGTATTAAAATGATTGATCTCGGAAAGGAATAGTTATGTCTGTAATAATTGTTATTGATGATGATTATTCTATAAGACGACTTATTAAATTTACCCTTGAAAAAGAACGTTATAAAGTTATTACTGCCGAAGATGCTCTTGAAGGTATAAATACATTAAATTCCAGAAAGATTGATCTTATTATACTTGATATTATAATGCCTGATATAGATGGTTATGAAGCTCTTAAAATAATTAAAAGCAGTGACCATTTGAAAGACATACCTGTACTTATGCTTACTGCCAAGAATGAAATAGATGATATGATGAAGGGATTTGAACTGGGAGCAGATGAATATCTTGCGAAACCTTTCGAGCTTTCCGAACTGCTTGCAAGGATAAGAAATCTGCTCAGGATAAAGGAACTTCAGAATAAAATACTTCAGGCAGAACGTCTGGCAGCAGTAGGTCAGATTGCCCTGACTATAAGACATGAAATAAATAACCCCCTTACAGCTGTAATAGGTCAGTGTGAAATGATTCTGAGAAAAGGAAGTCATCTTCCTCAGGATGTAAGAGTAATACTTGAAGAGATGTATAAAGAAGGGGTTGCCATAGAGGGGATTATTTCACGCCTTGAAAGAATTTAATCGTGATGCGTAATGGGTAATGCGTGATGCGCGACCGATACAGGGGCGACCACAGGGGGGGGCGCCCCTGCGACTCACTATTGGCCCTTCTCCAACCTTTTTACTGCTTCACCGGCTTCAATATGTAGCGGATCAGCTTTCAGTGCTCTTTTATATTCAAAAATTGCTTTTTCTTTATTTCCTTCTTTCTCAGCCACTCTGCCCAGAATATAATAGGCATCTGCAAAGGTAATATCATTCTCTATTACCTGATAAGCTGACTCTTTTGCTTTTTCGTAGTCTCCTTTTAGAAAATATATAAACGTACCGGCACCTGTTGCAAGAACTGATTTTTTATTAAGAGATATTGCCTGCTCAAAAGCTTTTATCGCCCTGTCTGTGTCTTTCTTTTCCTGAAGTATATATCCGTAGTTGTAATATAACAGACTGTTCTGCGGATTAAGTTCTATTGCTTTTTTCAGATCTTCAATAGTTCTATTAAAATCTTTATTGTGATAATATACAAGTGCCCTTATTATATAGGGTTTTTCAGAGGACGGATCAAATTTTATACCTTTATTCGCTTCCTCCATTGCCCTGTCCATATGAGACATATTGAAATAACATGTGGCCATTCCTGCATAGGCTGATACATTACCGGCATTTACTTTGATTGCATCTCTGAACTTATCCAGTGCCAGTTCATAGGCTTTAAGATTAAGAAGGAGCCATCCTGCATCTACAAGGTTGTCAGAGGTTTTTTTCATTGAAATTGCTCTCTCATATTTTTCTTTTGCAGGTACTTTCTTATTTTCTCTGTAATAAATAAGACCTGTATAATAACATGCTTCAGGTGCTAAATAAGACTGTTCCGGTATTTTCTTTAATTCTTCCATAGCCTCTCTGAACATGTTTTTCTGTAGATAGGCTCCTCCCAGATTATAGTGAATAAGATCAAGGCCGCTCTTTTTCCCTTTTTTTAGAACTTCTATAGCTTTATCTATATTACCTGATTTGAAGTACATTACTCCCAGGTTATTGTAATAAAGTCCTCTCCCGTCAAGTTTTATCGCTTTTTCATAGAGTTCCCCGGCATGTTCTTTATCTTCTAATGCAAGATTGTTGAGTGTACTGCTGCAATCAGGAGATATTTCCAGAGCATTTTTAAGTATTTTAACAGCTTCTTCAGTCAGACCCTGTCTGTATTTTAAAATAGCCATATTATTATATACGTCCACATAATAATTTGTAATGTATTTCTCCATTCCTTTATATGTATCTTTATAATTTATTATATTTTGAAATTGATGTTCTGCCAGATCCAGTTTCC
>DAIOEN010000507.1:0-2331 GCA_036746235.1 Vulcanimicrobiota bacterium
AAATGATATAAGGCAAATGATTTTTCTTCGTAAGAGCCTGTCAGGCAGAAGCTGATAAAATGGTTACTAATAAAAATATTTGATTGCTGCCAGTAAAAGTCCGGCAAGTGCAAGAAGCCACATGTAGGGAATAGTCTTTCTTAATATCTTCTGAGTATCCAGTGCCAGATAATTTGCTATCCATACATTATGGGTATTTGTAGGATCACATACACCCTGAATCATACCTACTGAGAAAATAGCACCCATAATGGCAGCACCGGGAATGGATCCGGTAGAAACCATTAATGCCATAAGACCGCTTCCAAGACCCCACAGGTTAAGGGGGCCTCTGTATAACGCAAGAGGAGCACATATGGTGAAAAACAGAATATAACCTGCAGCACCTGAAGGCATAACTGCCGTTATAAGAGGGGTCATAACAGATTTTACGCTGTCATGCATTACTGAATTCAGAAGCATACCAATGCCTATCATAAGAGCCACAGCAGGAGCTACATTTGCTATGCCTTCAAAAATGGATCTGGTAAAGATTTGAATCGAGTTTCTCCCTTTATGGATTGTTGTAATAATACAGTAGATCATGCCTGCCATAAGAGCCGGTATGATAGGGAATATATAAGGGGGATTTAAATGTTCTATTCTGCTTATTACGGCAGAACCAAATACCAGAACAAGGGGCACTAACGGTGTAAGCAGGGCATACCATGGCGGTTCGTATTCTTTAGCAGTAATAACAGGTATTTCTTTTACGCCTCTTTTCTGCCATGCCTCTTTCTGGAGTGCTTCTACATCAATATCCCTTTTGAAGGCACTCTGAGGCATTTTACGTTTCCTGATAAATTCCATTTTTATCCCGTCTTTTTTAAATTCCATTAATATGAAAATAACTATGGAGATAAAGAATAATATTCCGAAAGGACATGCAAAATTTATTATTTCTTCTTTTTGAAGTTTGAGTACATCTATATAAAGCTGCCAGTTTACGAAATTAAACACTCCGCCCAGTGAAAGAGACAGAAGAAATATGCACCCTGCCGTCATTGGTGTTATACCTATGGATAACATAATGGGAAATACTATGGTGGCCACCATTATAATGGCTCCTAGACCTCCGAGTACCGTAAAGAGCAGAGCTATGACAAATACAAGGGCTATTGCTATTACAAGAGGTCTGTCTCCTGCAAGTTCTGCCGTCTTTTTTATAAGGTTTCTGGCTATACCTGTTTTGTCTATTAACTGGCCCAGCATGGAGCCGAAAAGCACTGTCATTATAGTGCCGGACAGTTTCCATGTACCTTCGTCCAGAACCAGTTTTATAATGTTCTTTACCGGTTCTGTTATCATAGCCAGAGGAACAGAATTTTTACTTAATATTAATTGAAAAATTTCCGCAAAAGGAATCATGGAAACGACTGAAATAATAAATGCCATAACAGGCAGTGCTATAAGTGCGGAGATCTTATTGGTATACATCAGCGCAGCCATGATAAAGAATACAGCTATAATTATAATTGCTATAACCATAATTTATTTTAGAACCTCATTTATCTTATCTAAAAGATTGTCCATGTATTTTCTGTCTTTGGACATAAAGGCTTTTATCTCATCGGAGCCTTTAATTATAAGAAGAATATAATTGTAATCTCTTACCATTATAAGTAAAATTACATATAAAATTCCTATGAAAATCAGTATGAATAAACCTGCTTCCGTAGCAATAATAGCTTCCAGAAGAAAAAAGATACTTATAAACATTGCAAATGCTATACAACCATTTGTTATCAAATATCTTCTGTCCATTTCTCTTTTTACTTTAACTGAATCTATTTCACATAGATTATATTCATTTTCCTGAATAATCAACTGAGTCCCTGTCAGGATAACATCTTCATCTTCATAGACGATTCTGTCTATTATATCTTGACCGGATTTTTTTACCAATTTTTCTTTTTTATAAATCCCCGGTAATTGTTTATCTTCCCTTTTCTTTTTTTTATGCTTTTTAGAAATCTTCTCTATGGCCAGGAGCATTTCTCCGGCAGTAGAAAACCTTTCATTTAAATTATCTTTTAAGGTTTTTATAATGATTTTTTCTAAATCTGGCGATACGGAGGGAACCAGGTCTCTTACCGGTTCAAATTTAAAAGGCAGTGGCTCAATTCCTGTAAGAAGACAGTGCATTGTGGCTCCCAGACTGTATATGTCGGATCTTGCTTCTGCTTTACCTCTGCACTGTTCTACCGGAGCAAATCCGCCTGTACCTATGGCGGTTTTCCCTGTATCATTCTGAGAAATTACCCTTGCTATGCCGAAATCTATGAGCATTAT
>DAIOEN010000508.1:0-2324 GCA_036746235.1 Vulcanimicrobiota bacterium
GGATATGTGGCGAGATGTTTTATTTCCAGAGCAAGTTTATTCTCACTGTCAATTTGAAGCGCTTTATCTGCATAGAAGAGAGCAAATAATATAATACCTTTCTGTAAATAAACCATACCTGTTTTGGCCATATACTTACTTTCTTCTTCATAATCACCGAGCCCGTAAGAGGTTCTGGCTACATCCAGATATCTTATGGCATTATCCTGATCCTTTTCGCATGCTTCTATAAAAAGAGACAGAGCGTCGGAATAATATCCGTCCCGGAACAATCCTTCAGCCTCCTGTGAAAGTTCATTTGCTTCTTTTTCCTGTTTTTCTTCGAAATATTTATTAAGTGACGGAGGTATATAAATATTGGAAGGTTTTTTCTCAAACACTGCCAGGAAATTACTTACAGTCCGCCCCGGTCTTATGAGATATTTACCGTCAACATATAACCCTGTTGAAGTTCCTCCGTCCAGATTACAGGCATAATAAGCTCCCAGAAATTTCATTATCCGGCCTGTTTCCTGAAGAGATACATCCCTGTCAATACCGGTTATTAACAATTTATTATCCCCCGTTATACCCAGTACACTCCTTCTGGTATTTCTATAAAGCCCCTGATCCTTATGGCCTTCCTGGGGATTAAAATAATAGGTATTTCCTTTATAAACAAGGGTAGGGCCGGAACATATGACACTCTTCCATCTGGATAAATCGAGATATCTCCCTATACAGCCGGTAAAAAGGATAAAGTCAGATCTGTTATTATAGTCTATACAGAGAGCGGAACCGTTATATCCTTCATTTACAAGGTTTCCTTCCATTACAAGATTTCCAATGGGGTAGCCTTCATTCAGATCAAAATAAGTGCCGTTTATAAGAACCTTCGGGTGATATAACTCAATTATTTTATCCATTGTATCCACAGGATAAGTATCTTCTATGGCATCAAATCCCGGCGGAACAAGAGGAGTAACATAAACAGAAGGATTATTCAGGTCTACTTTTATCAGGTGGATATCCGTTCCATTAACCACAGGTGAAGAATAATTTATAGGTTCACATGTTCCCGGTAAGGAGAGAAGGAAAAAGATTAAGAGAGTGAAAAGTGAAAAGTGAAGCGTGAAGTGTAGGGTCGCCCCCCTGTGTTCGCCCTGTGATGGGTGAAGGGCGAGTCGTGAGTCGTGAGTCGTGAAGCGTGAAGCGTGAAGAGTGAAGCGTGAGTCGGAAATAGTGAATAAATGAGTCATAAATAAAAAAATATTCATAGTCTCTTATAAACCCGTGAAGGTATCTCTTTCCCTTCCTTTTTCATTAATTCCATATAGGTTTTGTAATATTTTTTTGCTTCTTCTTTACTGCCGCCTTTATATAAAGCATCGGCAAGGTTAAGGTGAGCAGGTGTTCTGCCGGGAGAAAGCTTCAGAACATAGGTGATTACAAAAATTGCATCTCCGGTCTTACCTGCCTGTTCCATAAAAAACCCGTAATCATTTACAGCAGAAATAAAGTCATTATAGGTCATATATTTATTAAAATCGCTTTTTTCGTAATCTTTTTGTGAGTTAAAATGAAAAACCCATTTATCTCCAAGGACAGAAATGGCAGTCTTTATAACTTTCCAGCCATCATTACTGCCTTTTCTGTATTCTTCAAGTGCCTTCTTATGGGCACTTCTGAGGAATTTAACTTCCATCTCACAGGTATCATAATAATGACCCGGATAGAACATGGTATTTAATTTTTCCGATGCTTTATCTATTTCTCCGGAGGCAAGGAGAGATTCCACTTCTTTCAGAGTATCTGCCGAAGGGTCTTCCTGCCACTCCTTCACGATTACAAGTTTTTCTGACTCTTTATCCCACCTGTATGAAGCACCATAATAAAAAGCTGAATAGGGCATCTGAGAATAAATATGAATAAGCCCGTCTTCTTCATCATAAAAAACATCTGTTTTGGCTATATTCAACTCACCGTTAAATTCTATTCTGCCGAAATCATAGAATATTCCGTCTTTACCTCTCCCTGTAAGGATTATTTTTGTCCTGTCTTCAGGCATGGTTATTATAAAAAAACTTTTTATACTATCAGGAAGCCAGGAAGAAGGGAAATTCTGTATATCTCTTATATCTGAAGACCGTCCCCCTTTTATATGGTTGAAGACATCTTTCGATACAGGGTGTGAAGCCCATGCCGGAAGAGAAAGAAAGAGAAAAACAATTAAGATAATAAATTTTTTCATAAAAATTTTCATTAATCCGACCTCCCTCAGGAACTGTCAGGAAATAACTACATCATATTTACAATTTATATCGTGACGCGTAACGCGTAACGCG
>DAIOEN010000509.1:0-2322 GCA_036746235.1 Vulcanimicrobiota bacterium
ATATTTTACTGCATAAATTATTTATAGTCAAATTTTAGAAGTAATAAATATAATAATTTGATATAATGGTAAGCTGTGGTATCATTCTAAAAACTTTAGAATATCTAATAAATAATGCATAATCCTTGTTTTTACACGACAGGTCTTTAAAAATAAGAAAAATAATTATATAATCTTTATAATGATGACTATAACTATAAGAGAAGAGGGGAAATTTTGAGTGAAACAGATAAAAATAACAATTTCTTTAATAAACTGACCATAGTAGGAGGCCAGCCACCCAGAAAAAATCTGCCGAATGTTAATGGTAATATAGAAAAAATACTTTTAAATGCATCTACTGATAAAATTTTTAAAGAGAAATTATTAAACGATAGAAAATCTATTCTTGAAGCTCCAGAATTTTCGTTATCATCTCAAGATAAAATACTATTACAAAGCATACCTGATAATAGATTGAAAGACATGATTGAGAATTTGATAATTCAACGGACATCAAGAAGAAACTTTTTAAAAAATGCTGCTGCTACATTGGCTTTACTTGCTACAGGATGTAATGCAGTTGCAACAGAGTCATCTACAGATGACGCTCCACCTCCATTGGTAACTCATAAGCCAGTTCCTGAACCAGATTATTCTATGACTATGGGTATCAGGCCTGAACATACACCAATACCAACTTATATACCTGTAGATGTTGGAACTGATGGTGCAATAGTTATTCATCCTTATTCCAATTTGAAACTTATCATTCCAAGAGGTGCATTAGATAAAAAAGTTGAAATAATTATTGGTGTTATTCCAGAGGGACTTGAATATAAACATAGATTTTATTCAGAAGAAGAATTCAATAATAAAAATAATTTTTCTTATATTATGCCACATGAATTATCTCCGCAGAATTTGCAGTTTAAAAAAGAAATCAGTATATGTTACCCGATTTCGGAATTAAAGTATAAAGAACTATCTGGTCTGTATTTGACCGGTAATATAAACTGGAGAGAATTTACAGAAAAAGCCCGAGAAAAGCTTTCAGTAGAAAAATCAAAAGATGGTTATGCAATAATTAAAACTAAAAATTTTGGTATATACACTCTCGGCTATTTATTAGAACCTGAAGAACCGATTTTCTCAGAAATGACTTTACTTTCTCATGGAACAGTTAAAATGGATGTTAATTACAAACGTACAAAGGTGGAAATTAATTCATTTTATATGGGTAAAACTCAGGTGACAAATAAAGAGTATTGTCGCTATAATCCCAATTATCTCAATGAAGGAAATGATTTACCTGCAGTCAATTTAAGCTGGTATGAAGCAGTTAAATACTGTAACTGGCTTACAATGAATAGCCCGAATTTATCTTCAAAAGACTGTTGCTATTCTGGAGTTCCTCCGGATATTACATGTAATATATCCAAAAAAGGCTATCGAATTCCTACAGAAGCAGAATGGATGTATATCTTTGATAAAAAAGAAAGTGATAAATTAGATTTAACTGATATAGGTGATAGAGTATTTCAATTTGGAAATGGTGATAATAAAACATTCTTTTGGTGTTATTCTATTTCCCATGGCATGTATGGACACCTGTCACCTGAAGAAAAAAATAACTATACAGGTTTACGTCTTGCAAAAACAGCTTAATAGTTAAGAGGTAATATAAGATTATGAACGATAAACAAAAATTGCTCCGTCATTTTTTAGCAGCTCTTGCCTATCGTACACAGAAAGCTTTGCGTGGTGCTCCGGCGGACTTTGGAACATTTCAGGCCGGGAATGAAATACGCACTCCTGCAGAACTGATTCGACATATGACAAGTGTGCTGGGATACGCACGTACCTTTTTCATCGGAGGTCGATATAAAGCAGAGCCTCTTCCGTCATTACATGAAGAAATTATACGTTTTCATGATATGCTTCAAGAGCTCGGGCGGCATATTGAAACCGGTAATCCTCTGTTAAATCAGATGTCAGAAGAACGATTGCTTCAGGGGCCCTTATCCGATGCAATGACTCATGCAGGCCAGCTTGCTATGCTGAGGCGCCTTGCTGATGTTCCTGTACCTCCGGAGAATTTTGTCTTTGCAGAAATCAATGCTGAACGACTTGGAGTCGATCAGGCAAAACCGGTAAAGCCTGATGAAAATTGGCCTGAAGCGCCGAAACGGCTATGACGTTATATTGCCCGGTTCTTTTTGTTATATGTTGTTACGGTTATATATATAAACTTTCAAACCCCAAAAATATCAACACCTCCATAATACCAACAAGAAAAACCTGGCTATTTTTGCTTACAGTTTTAAATCTTCTTTATTCAAT
>DAIOEN010000510.1:0-890 GCA_036746235.1 Vulcanimicrobiota bacterium
TAAAATTATATATTTTTATATATTATCCTATGAATTCGAGGACTTATTATTATACCGTACAAGTCGGTCTAAATAAGTAGAACGTTACCCGTTACATTTTTCTATAGCTTCTTTAATATCTTTACGTGTAGAATCCAGTTTCATGGCTTTTTCATAGCATTTCCTGGCTTCCTTATATCTTTTTAGATTAAACAAACAATTTCCTTTTTTCTTTAACACATCAGTATAATCGGAAATACATGGTTTACTAAAAGCATTTTTATAAGGTAAACTCCTTACACCTGCCTGAAAAAGGATATAGAGATCTATTGATTTTTCATAAAATTCTACCGATTTCTCATATTCTTTCATAGCCATAAGGCAATCTCCAATACCAGTTAATGCAAAAATATGACTGAAAACTTGCCGTTACACTACGGCAGCAGCAGGGAAGGGAATATTATGTTCTTTCAATCCCAGCAGAGTGGCAAGACATAATCTGCCTCTATAATATGTGATGATGAAACACCCTGATTGAGGAGCCATTATAAGCAGTTATTGAATCCTCCAGGGCTGCCGGGAAAGGGTCTTCAGGAGTCAGCCGATGTTCAAAAAAAAGGCTCATCCTGTGAATGAGCCTTTTTAATAATGCCAGTTAAATCACCTTCCAGGTGAAGTATTATTTAATTTCTTTGTAAATCAGCTTCTGTCATCACCATAGCCTGACCGATTACATTACTGAGTCTTGTTAGTAGTGCTATTATAATTAAATGGATTGGTCTGATTAGAATTGTTGTTATAATTAAATGGATTGGTCTGATTGGACTGACCATTCTGACTTGATTGACCGTTTGGGTCAGAAGACGGGGAACGCATACCATTGCCATTCGGGTCAGACGGAGGAGGAGGCA
>DAIOEN010000510.1:990-2318 GCA_036746235.1 Vulcanimicrobiota bacterium
TACTGCCGCCATTCGGGTCAGATGGAGGAGGAGGCATACTGCCGCCATTCGGGTCAGATGGAGGAGGAGGCATACTGCCGCCATTCGGGTCGGATGGAGGCATACCCATGTTATTATTCGAATTATTCGAAGAACTGTCACTTGAATTGGGCGGAGCAATCTTTCCGTAACCGCCGGGCGGTTCACCCGGACAACCTGGAGGAGGGGAACTACTTTGAGCCAGTAATATACCCGGTTCACCGTACCGGCATATATCTCCTTCCATCGGACTGATAAAAGGGGAAAGAAATATACCAAGGATAAACAACAAAATGAATGGAGAAATTCTAAACTTCATAAAAAAACCTCCTGTTATTATAACTATAGTCCCGCTCATAACAGCTCAGAAATAATCCTTCCGCCAAACAATCGTTACCGGTAATTAATTTCTGATAAGTTATGAAATTAACTATAAATAACCTTCACCTCCTTTCCTGACCTTTCAGATTTCAGGCTATGGTTTTCCGGTCATCAAGCTCCTTAATACGGCACCGGTAAACTCTGAGACATAAGAATTTCTATAATTTCAACCTGCTGAAGAGTGATTATATTTTAAATAAAAAGTGTTATGAAAATATTACAGATACAGCATATTTATTAAATTTTGTAATAATCTGTAATAGTTTGTGACAGATATGTCAATAAAACAAAAATGCCGGGCTTTTTCCTGTAACCCGACAATTCTCAAATCTTTTTTATATTGTTTTTAATTCACAAAAACAGTAGTATCCGTGTAAAAAATTATGAAGAAAGAACGTGAAATATTTTGGAGTTTTTCATATAAGAAAAGGAATTATATTAAATATAATAGAATGTTTCTTCTGTAAAAAGCAGAATTCATTAAATAATCTTTAAATCACCGGAGTAATAATGGCAGATGACACATGGCAGCCCGGATAACGAAAAGGAAGAAAAACTATGGACATCACAGAGATACAGAAACTGAATATATTAATAGATGAACTGTTGATGATGATAGATACTGTACCTGTACAGATGTGGTTCCTTACAGATATAGAGACTTATGGCCGTGTCAATCTCCATCATGCAGAATTTCTTGGCTTGAAAAAGGAAGATATGGAATTCAAGAAACTTGAAGAATTTCTTCCCGGAGATATTGCCATAACATGCAAACAGTCAAACAGAGAAGTATTTGAGAGCAGAAGTACTGTTTATTCGAAAGAATGGCTCTATAACTCAAAGGGAGAAAAACGTCTTATTGCAATCACCAAAGCACCAAAATTCAATAAAAATAGAAAAGAAATTGAATATATTATTTGTTTCGGAAA
>DAIOEN010000511.1:0-2309 GCA_036746235.1 Vulcanimicrobiota bacterium
TGACTCTTTTCAGAATAGAAATCCGAAATAACTCTGCTTCCCTGGAAAACCTCTTTCTTTTCCAGTAATCCTTCTATAATATTGAAGATAAACTGAAAATATATAAATTGCTCTTTTATATAATCATAGTTCAGCAGATCCGTTTCAAGAGCCGGTTCGAAAAATTCGCTTCCTCTGTGCATGGCTATATACAATTTTCTGTCTTTTACAGATATCCATATGTAGTCGGATTTTATATTACCTACTCCTGTAAAATTTTCAGGTAATAATCCTTTAATCTCAAGATAATTATTACTCATAATATTTGCAGTTATATTCTCTTTAAATTTTTCCGGGAAAGTAGCCATACAGAAAAAACCTTTAAAATTACTCCCTCCAATTAATGATGAGCTGAAGGTGGCTGAAACTTCCGACATTTCTATTGCCACATCTTTTATATGACCGTTAAAATAATCATCTCCGCCGAATGTAACAGAAGGGCCATGTTCGAAGAAATTACTGTTGAAAAAATCTAGTCTTTCAATACATCCGGAAGGATTGTAAAGAATTTCACAGGGAAAAAAATTAATTGTCTTACCTATAACAGTGGTTTTAAATTGTTCGTAATATCCTGTTTTTTTTATGATGGAATTATTGACTGCCATAATTATCCATCCGAATATGCAGAAAGCCACGGGCGCTATACAGCCGCATAGGATTAACTTGCTGCTTATAAGATATATACCTGTAAATACAACTCCTCCGATAAGAAGAAAAAATGAAGGCCAGATAAAAATATCTGCGCGATGCTGATGCTTTTTCCTTGCTATATCAAGTTCTTTTAGCTCAGGCAGAAGTCTCTCTTTGTAATATTCCTGAAATTTTTCTTCTGAAAATCTTTCTTCATAATCCATATTTATCTCACCTGTTTATATGAGAATCGTAACGTGTAAAGAGTTACGATATAAACTGTAGCTATGATATAGTTATTTCCTGACAGATCCGAAGTTATGAAACACACTATAAATTATTTCTATTATATCATTTTCGACAAATATCATGAAAGTTTTTATATAAAAATTCTTGCAATTAAATTATTTATATGATATAATTCAAAAATTGAATATTTTAAATTTCGAATTATTAAAAAATTGAAGGTTTTAATTATGAAAAATAAAGAACTTGTTAAATGTTTGACCGATTCCTGTGTTGAAATAGGCGATGTTATGTTTTATCTTGTACTGAGCCATGCCCGGAGTGCTCAGAGCCTGACACTGTCTCATATTAAAGTCCTGAAACTTCTGGGGTTTAAAAAAGGTCTTAAAATGAAAGATATATCTGATATTTTGTCTATAGCTCCCGGCGGAGCCACCTATATAATAGATAATCTCATAAAAGCCGGGCTTGTAGAAAGATACAGATTGGATGAAGACAGGAGAATCGTTTATATCAGATTAACGGAAGAGGGACATAAGAAGCTGGATGATCTCAGGGATGCAAAAAGACATGCATGGGAGCAGATACTGGAAGATGTACCTTCAGAAGAACTTGAAGAACTGTTAAACGGTATGAAAATTGTAAAGAAATTTGTTTCGAGAATCAGGGAGAGAGAACTAAGCTGATATCAGGAGGTCGGTTATGAAATATTTTTTTATCTTTATCATGTTAATATCTGTATTTTTTCAATCAGGATGTAAAGAGAGGAATGGAAATATAAAGGCTTCCGGCACTGTAGAGGCTACCGAAATAAATATGGCTGCAAAAGTGTCAGGAAGGGTTGAGAAATTTATAGAAGAGGGAAAAAAAGTAAAGAAAGGGCAGGATATTATATGGCTTGACAGGGATGAACTGACCCATCAGGCAGAACAATCGGAAGCTGCCCTCAGGTCAGCACAGATTCAATTAAGTCAGGCGGTAAAACTGGCAGAACTTCAGAAATCTCAGACTGAAACTCAGATAAATGTAAGTAAATCTTCGATAGATGCAACCCGGGCCCAGGTAAATCAGGCCGTATCAGGTGCAGACCTGCAGGTAACCCAGACAGGCACCCAGCTTGAACAGGCGCAGCTCCGTCTTAAAGAGAGCATTGATGCTTATAATCAGGCCAGAGAAGCTCTTTCTGCCCAGATAACAGACAGTGAGACGAAAATAAATCAGGCCCGGTCAGCCCTTCAGGCATCAGAGAAAAAGCTGGATATTCTCCTTGAAGGTGCGAGACCTCAGGAACGATCTCAGGCCAGCTCTTCCTATGATCAGGCTCTTGCAAATTATGAAAATGTCAAAAAAGATATGGAAAGAGCACAGAAATTATTTGATGAAGGTGTAATACC
>DAIOEN010000512.1:0-2307 GCA_036746235.1 Vulcanimicrobiota bacterium
ATTATTTTATTGACAATGAACGTTATTATCTTGTAATGGATTTTATAGATGGCTGTGATCTGGACAATCTTATACGCAGCAATGGCAAACCGGGCTTACCACAGGAAGAAGTAGTAAAATGGGGAATTCAAATCTGTGAAGTTTTAGACTATCTGCATAACTCCAATCCTCCTATAATTTACCGGGATCTGAAACCATCCAATATTATGCTGAAAAACTCCAACAGGAAGATAGTTTTAATAGATTTTGGCATAGCCTGTGCTCTCGAAGATAATACTTCAGGTAATCCCAGAACTATGATAGGTACAATGGGTTATATTGCCCCGGAACAATATCTGGGGAAACCTGTACCTGCAAGTGATATATATTCTCTTGGAGGAACTCTTTATAATCTTCTTACAGGAAGTATGCCTGTACCTTTCAGTTATAAACACATGACATCTATCGTCCCGGAAATAGCCACAGGTATAGAAGAAATAGTATGCCGTTCCTTAAACTTGAAAGTTGAAGAAAGATATCAAAGTGCCAGAGAAGTAAAGACTGTTCTGGAAAAGGTTCTGGAAAGTGAAATACTGACTCTGCGTACCATCAAAGAAAAACCGAAATTATCTCGATGGAAAGTATCAGGTGAATTGCCTGAGCTTTCTGATATATTATCTAATATGGAGTCTGCTGGAACTATTATAACAGTGGAACAAACAGGCGAAAAAGATACAAAAGAAATGAAAGATGCCCGTGGAAAACTCAATGATGTAACAGAAATAGATAAACAGGAAGAAGATAGGGATAAAATATATGATGTAACAGAAATAGATAAACAGGAAGAAGATAGAGATAAAAAATATATAGATATACTGGAAGAATTAATAAATACAGATCATGAGTCACTGGTTAAAACCCTTCAATCGAAGGAAAAATATTTAGATGAGAGATTTTTCGAAATATTTGATCACACAATAGAGTATGTAGCCTCAGAGGATGAAAATCTTGCAAAAGAACTTAATAATTTAGATAAAATTATGGCTTCCATGAATCTCCGTAAGAGATTAACAGAAGAGGAAGACATACGTGATGCAGATGAATTATTTGATGAAAATTTCATAGAAACTTCCGTAGAAGATTATGAAAGTCATATCTCTTCTGACAGAGATTTAGCGGAATATAAAGAGGAATTATTCGATGAAGATTTCATTGAAACTTCCTCAGAAGATAATCCCGGGCTTTCTGACATGGGAGAAGAAAATAACATAAACAGAGATGAAGGATTCGCGGTAAGTAAAGAGGAATTATTTGATGAAGATTTCATTGAAGATGATGTAATTCCTGTTTCTCCTGACATAATAGAAGAAAAGGGAAAAAAAGAGAAATTATTCGATGAAGATTTCATTGATTTTTCCGTTGATAAGGAAGAAAAATTTAAAAAAAATCTGTCTGAAAAAGGTGATACCTTTGATGAAGATTTTATTGGCGAACCTGTAATAAACGAAATAAATGAAGAATTTACAGAGGAAAACATTGAAGAAATATTCAGTCCATCAGAATTTATTCACAGGGAGTTATCCGAACAATTCAATAGAGAATTACAGGAAGAAGATTATCTGACAGAAGAAGCAAATGCAGTTTCTAATGACAATATCAATTCCATCCAGGTAAAAGATGATTATAATATACTGAATGAAGAACATATTGAGGAATATAATATAAAAGATCATATGAAAACTGATATGGCCTATGATATGCTGGAAGAAGAAATGATTATATCTGATTCATTGTGGGAAACAGAAGATGAAACTATTGATTTATCATTTGATGATGATGTAATTGAATTGAATGAACATATAATAAAAGCTGTTGAAACAGGGTCAAAGCAGGTAAGTCCGTCTGATAATATTTCAATAAAGATAGAAGGAACCGATTACATACATGATAATGCACAGAAATATTTTGAAGAAGCACAGAACTTAATTAAAGAGGAACTTTTTGAAGAGGCAGTTAGTTTATGTGAAAAAGCTCTGGATTACAATGGTGAATTTCTTGAAGTACATTATACTCTTGGTACTATTTACAAAAAGATTAATCGTTCTGATCTTGCCGTAGAAAGTTACAAAAAATATCTTGCTCTTAAGCAGAAAAAAACTGCAGAAAAAATTTCAAAAAAAAAATAGGGTTTATGTAAAAACTATTCTGAATTGCGTAAAAAAAGGCTATCAATTCAATTGACTTTGTTTTTTTTAAGTGTTATGATTTTCAAGGGGGTAGTTGTCACCCGGAAGGAGAAAATTTATGCAGGGTAGTGGTACCCAGGGC
>DAIOEN010000513.1:0-2301 GCA_036746235.1 Vulcanimicrobiota bacterium
CTCTTCTGTGGAAAGATGCTGAAGGACTGGATAATCCCATAACATTACCGGAATATGAAAAAAAAGGGAATGAAATTTTTCTGCCGGGCGAATGCTGTATCGGTGACTGGGGAAGAAGATTTACAGACCATAGAGGGTATCTGCAGGAATGGAAAGAAGAACTGACAAGACTGGGGCATCCTGAGAGATTTAGAATGCCTGAGGAATATAAAGGTCAGGAATGAAAATTAATTAACTGCCTCAACTTCGTAAAGCGTAATGCGTAAAGCGTGATGTGCAGAAATAAGACGCATCATGCTTTACTAATCTTGCAACAGTTATTGAATGCATTACTAATGGCCATGACCGGGCAGGTTAAAACGAATTATGAGAATCTTTTCCTCCCGTTACGCGTTATGATTCTCATGTAAAAATAGGAGATTTTTTTAATGTTTATCTTCTGTAATAAATGTAATTATAAAAATATGAATCAGGCAAAATTCTGTCAGGGTTGCGGAGAAAAGCTTATTGCAACTGACAAAGACGGTTCATTGGTAGCCGGTGTAATTTTAAATAATCGATATGAAATTAAAAGATTGCTTAAAACAGGTGGTTTTGGTTCTGTATATGAATCACTGGACAGAACAAACAATACCATCTGTGCAGTGAAAGAAATGTTCTGCAGTTCCTGTGATACCCCTGAAGAACAGGAATATCTGGATATTAGATTTAAAAGAGAAAAAGAAATTTTTCATAAACTGTCTCACTCCAATCTGGCTATTTCAAAAGATGCTTTTATTGAACATAATCGTTATTATCTTGTTATGGATTATATTGAAGGTAAGGATCTGTATATGGTAATGACAGAAGATTACCGGGGAAAGGGAATTCCTGAAACAATTGTAATCGAATGGGCAAAGCAGATATTAGATGCCCTGGATTATCTCCATAATCAATCTCCTCCTGTAATATATCGTGATTTAAAGCCTGAAAATGTAATGCTCAGAGATTCTGATAAAAAAATAATAATTATAGATATGGGTCTCGCGAGAGTTATAACTCCCGGCCTTACAATGACGGCTATAGGCACACCCCAGTATGCCCCGGAAGAATTATTTGCCGGTAAACCTGAACCAAGGACAGATATTTATTCTCTCGGAGCAACAATGCACTGTTTACTCACAGGAATAGTGCCTGTGAATTTTTTTTATTTCGAACGTCTGAGAAATATTAATAAGAATATATCTGAAGATATAGAGCGGATTGTTGCCCGGGCAGTAGAAAGATACCCGGAAAACCGGTATGAAAATGTCAGAGCTATGAGAGAAGAGCTTGACAGGTGTTCTGAAAAATTTGTTCCCGAAAAATCATCTGCCCCCCCTCTCTTACTTATCGAATCAGGAGAAGAACCTGTTGGAAAAGAAGGTATAAAACAAAAGATTAACCGTTTTTCTGAAGATAAAAGTATGAGAAAAAATTTTATACCTCATAGTGTCTGCAGAAAATATGAAGGTGAAGGAAGAGTTTTTCTTAATACTGATATAACGGCACCCCACAGGGAGATATTTATATGGTGCTCAGACGAAATGCTTGCAGAAAAAAAGCAAATTGTTGCTACTGTAGAATTAAGTTCTATGTATGATTATGAATATTTTGATATATACAGGGATGTTTCAGGCTATAAATTTGAACAATTATCACGGAGTTTTAATAGTCTGGAAGAAATAGAAACTTATATAGTTGAGGTAGTATTTGCAGGAGAGGAAGGAAATATAAATATAATATATTATTAGTGAATAGTTAAGGGTGAAGAGTAAAGGGGGGAAGAGATTTTAGTAACTATTAATGATCAGACCAATAATTGGAATTATATTAATATTATGATGGGAATTTATATATAAAAAATTTTTAGGAGGTTTTCTAATATGGAATTTGAAGTAAGCAAAATAGTACAGAAACTTGATGAATTTAAGGTAGAAGTCGATAAACAATTAAATAAGATTGATAGCCAGTTTAATAAGGTTGACGGACAGTTTAACAAAGTTGATGGACAATTTAATACTACTAAATCTGAAATAAATGAAAGATTTAATAGAATAGAAGATAAGTTAAATCAAATAATCAGAATGCTTGAAGAAAGAAAATAGAATGTTCCTGATAAAGCTTCAATAGAAGTTTACACAAAATATCTTACATTTCTGAGGAATAAAAATTAATTTTCATTCCTTATTATACACTATTTTGCGGGAATTATTTTTCGGTCAGTCCTAATTACCGCTCCAAATAAGTTCGTAACCATTTTATCAGCTTCTGCCTGACAGG
>DAIOEN010000514.1:0-2281 GCA_036746235.1 Vulcanimicrobiota bacterium
TTTTTACAGGGATTACCTTTAAGTTTTCAACATTTATTTGCCATGTTCGGTGCTTCAGTACTGGTGCCTTTTCTTTTCAACCAGGCAGCAAGAACTGCCTCCGGCGATCCGAACCTTGTAATAATTGACCCTGCCCTGGTGTTACTTATGAATGGTATAGGCACATTAATTTATCTCTTTATATGTAAAGGTAAAGCACCTGCTTTCCTTGGCTCCAGTTTTGCCTTTATAGGGCCTGCTACAGCAGTGATTTTAAGCTCTCCCGATTACCATGGGAATTTCGCAAAAGCCCTGGGAGGCTTCATCGTGTCGGGATTGATATTTATGGCAGTTGCAGGCATAATTGGAACTGCAGGGACTAAATGGATAGATGTACTCCTTCCTCCTGCCGCTATGGGGCCAGTTGTCGCCCTTATAGGCCTTGATCTCGCAAGAACGGCGGCAGACATGTCCGGTCTTTTACCTGATAAAATCGGTATGTATAATAATTATTCTATTCTGGTATCAATGTTTACCCTTTCTATAATTATCTTCGGTTCTCTTCTGTTCAGAGGATTTCTGGCTATTATCCCTGTTCTGATAGCTGTTTTATCAGGTTATGGCCTTTCGGCAGCATTGAATATCTATCATCCAGGTTTTGTTAATTATTCTGTCATAACAGAGAAAAGCTGGTTCCTTATTCCGAAGATGACTCTACCTGTATTTGATTTAAATTCCATATTGATAATAATTCCTGCAGCTCTTGTCGTCATGTCTGAACATATAGGTCATCTTTTTGTAACAGGTCATATTGTCGGAAGGGATCTCATAAAAGATCCGGGACTTCACAGATCCATGTTCAGTGATGGATTATCCACTTTTCTATCGGGATTTACAGGTTCTGTGCCGACTACTACCTATGGAGAAAATATGGGTGTTATGGCTATTACAGGCGTTTACAGTGTATGGGTCATAGGAGGAGCGGCAGTTATTTCCATCATTATGGCTTTCTTTGGAAAACTCTCCGGAGCAATCTTAAGTATTCCCATACCTGTTATGGGAGGCGTAAGTTTACTTCTTTTCGGAGTCATTGCCGCATCAGGAATAAGAATGCTTGTAGAAGCCAGGGTAGATTACAGTAAAACAAAAAATCTTACTCTTACTGCTATAGTATTTATTGCAGGCATAAGCGGGATAACCATTAAACTTGGCGAAGTAGGTCTCAGCGGTATGGCTCTTGCTACAGTCGTGGGTATGATATTAAGCCTCATATTTTATGTTCTTGATAAATTACATTTAACAAATGACCGGTAATAAAAAGTGAAATATTATTATGGCGGAACATTTAGTTAACTGAAATCTGAATCTGATAACTAAGTCTATTTTCTGTCTTTTGTTTCCTGTCCCAGATGTTTTTGCATCAGACGTAAATAGAAATACTCCTGCATCATCCGATCATCGGGAAATTCATTCATTGCTTTTTCCCATAACATCTGTTTTGTTTCATGTGAGAGTACTTTATCTACAGGGTGATTGCTTATTTCTTTAACTTTCATAAGTGAAAATCTCCTCTTTAAGTTATCATAGTCATTCTCCCTATCTCTCACCGAAAAAGCCAATTATTATTATAACATAGAAATTGTCATGATTAAATAGAATGAAAAATTTTATTTTAAGTGTACGCCATTTCTTTGATGGAAGGAAGGCCTTCACTCTTAACCATTCACATCCATGGCAGAAGATTTAAATCTACATTGCCTCCCGATAATATAATACCTGTTTTTTTACCTTTAATATCCATCTTTTTCTCCGTTATAGCGGCAAAAGGTACTGATGATGATGGCTCTACAATGATTTTCATTCTTTCCCATATGAGTTTCATTGATGAAATAATGGATTCTTCGCTGACTGTAACTATATTATGGACATATTGTTTTATTATACGGAAGGTGTTTTCTCCGAGGGATGTAAGAAGACCGTCTGCAACAGACAGAGGGGGATTTGGAGGATAAATTACTGAATCACGAAATGATCGGAAAGCGTCATCTGCGAGGGCAGGTTCTGTTCCCGTTACCATCGTAGAAGGCGATAAATAATAAGTGCATAAGGCAGTGCCGCTTAAAAGACCTCCTCCTCCTACAGGAGTCATAATAATATCCAGTTTGCCGGTTTCTTCTAACAATTCAAGTGCTGCTGTGGCCTGTCCTTCTATGACTTTCATATTATTATAGGGGTGAATAAATACTGCTCCTGTATCTTCTATGACCTGTTTCAATGTTTTTTCTCTGTCTGCCAGTGTGGG
>DAIOEN010000515.1:0-2260 GCA_036746235.1 Vulcanimicrobiota bacterium
TCGCTGATTTTTTTACTCAACATGCCTTCAATTGCTTTATTACCAACTTTAATCAGAGCTTTCTGGGCACTGGATTTTATAAGCTCATCAGGAGAACGAAGGAGTGTCATAAGAGGTTCTACGGCATCTTTCCCTCCAAGGAGTCCCAGGATTCTAATAACCTCTTTCCTGACATGCCAGTATTCGTCACCGAGCAGTGATGCTATATGGGGGACTGATTTTATATCTCCCATATTACCGAGAGCTATAACAGCATCTTTTCTTACTGCCCAGTCTTCGTCTTTAAGGGTTTCTACTAACAGTTCAAAAGCTTTCGGATGTCCGCAGTAGCTCAGGTAGTCTATTACTTCTGACCTGAGATCAGGATCGTCTGAGGAAAGTTTGTCCATAATTGCTTCCAGTTCCGGATCTTCCTCTTCCTCTTCTTCTGTTTCTGATGCAAAACATGGTTTTAAGGTAAAAGATAGAAAAATTATTATTAGAAAAAAACCGGTTAACATAAAATCTAAATTCCTCCTAAAAAGTTTTGACTGATAAATTTTGCATGAAATTCGTTGAAACCTTGTTTTATAATATATTCCCACAACCTGCATTACACTACCTCTAACAAATACACGTCACAAATATATTATTCCACTGTATCTTCCATAAGGGGTTTTATCTTTTTTTCTTCCATGCTGTAAAGATATACTTTAGGCACGACAGATCTCATGGAATTAAAGGTAATAAAATTGCCTTCAGGACTTATGGAAGGGTTGAAATCAGGAAAAGGACTGTTTAAATTGGGTAAGTCAACAAATTTTTTCCCTTCTACATCATAAAGATATATATTCCATTGAGTTACTCCGTCTCTGTTTGACTGGAAAGCTATATAACGGCCGTCGGCAGTTATGGAAGGTGCAAGATCCCATCCTTTACTGTTAATACCGGGAAGAATTACGTATTTTCTCGCTTTTGTATCATAAAGTTTTATTTCTATATCGCTTATTTTATTCACTTCAAGTTTTATGGCAGAAAAGGCAACATATCTTCCATCTTTACTAAGAGAAGGCTGGTAGTTTACATTCAGACCTATAAAAGAAGGTTCTATATTTTCCAGGCTATTCCTGTCCATCGAATAGAGAGAAAACTCTTTCTCTTCATTTGAAACATGTGTGCCTGTTAAAATGCCTCCTGTAAAGCATAAAACAAGTAATAAAGGTATCAGAAAATAATGTAACTTCCTCTTTTTTGTATAATAGGCTATTGAATAGATAACCATGAGGGAAATATTTTTAATAAGACGTAACATAAGACATCCTCCTTATTGATTGTATCATAATTTACCTGCTCCCGTCACGCGTTACCCGTTACGCGTCACGATTTATTATAATTATACACATAACAGGCTATAACTGCAATAGTTTATATGGATACTGATAATCACGCATTACGCATTACGCATCACGCATTACGATTAACATATACATAAAAAGAATTTTTTGATATAATACATGCTTATTTGAACAAAGGAGAAGTCTGAAATGAGTTATAACAAACCAGAGTGGAGAGTAATTATTGATTTATTGACAAAAACAAATCCTCTTTTACTTTATAGATTGACAAAAAGGATGATTTACTATCTTGTTACAAAAAATATCAGCCAGATAGATGAACTTATTAAAGAACTGGAAGGTCTCTCAGAAAGTCCTGAAGAGGATACTATCTATACAAATATGCCTCATCCGAAATTTTGTGCCGGACGGCTTCAGAGATTTGTAACATGTGTATTTGAAATTGCCAACGAACATATCCTGGATCAGGATATTGCCGATCAGTTGAGTATATGGCTCTGCCAGGAAAGAGGAAGATTTCTTTCCAATGCAGTGCAGAATCTTAATATACCTCTGGTAAATATAACTACGGAACTGAATAAATTTGTCAATATACCGGCAGAAGAATTATGTATGTCTCCTGAAGAATATATGGGTATCAGGGTTGCTCTTATCAGAAGATTTCTCACTTTCAATCTGTCTTTTATAAATATTGCCAGAAAGTATATTACTGTAAGGGATTTTTCAGAGCTTGTAAAGAATATTATTGGCCCTGCACAGGGGGCAGGAAGGCTTGGAGGAAAAAGCAGCGGCATATTACTGGCCTATAAAATTCTGGAATCTGCAAGCAATAAATATCCTGAATTGAAAATAAAAGTTCCGAGAAGCTGGTACATAACTTCAGATTCACTCCATGAGTTTATTCAATATAATGCTATGGAAGAATT
>DAIOEN010000516.1:0-2258 GCA_036746235.1 Vulcanimicrobiota bacterium
CCACGCATCTCGGAACCGGAACCAAGCCCCAGGGCTATTGGAATCATACCGAATATCATAGCTATGGTAGTCATAAGAATAGGTCTTAATCTTGTAGGCCCTGCTTCTTTTATGGCATCATCCCTCTTCATACCTCTTTCTCTCAGGGTATTGGTATAATCAATAAGAAGTATGGCATTTTTACCTACAAGTCCTACTAGCATAATAATACCAATCATGGACATAATATTAAGCGTTCTGCCTGTAATAAACAGTGCCAGAAGACCTCCTACCATGGCCTGCGGGAGAGCGAACATAATAATAAACGGATTCAGATAACTTTCAAAGAGAGCTGCCATAACCATATAAACAAGAACTATAGCAAGCACGAGAGCTTCTACCATATACTGGAACGATTCTACCATACGTTCTCCTTCACCGCCGAATTTTACCGTTATACCGGAAGGAACAGTAAGTTCTTTTGCCAGTCTCTCTTCTATTGCTCTTTTCACATTACCGAGAGGATAGCCTTTGGCAAGTTCTGCACTGATTACAATCTTTCTCTGTTTATTTGAATGTTCTATTTTATTCGGAGCAGGTAACGTCTTAAGAGTTCCTATATCTTTTATGGATATTGGTTTACCATCAACCTGTCCCAGGTAAATGCCGGCAATCTGAGAAGGATCTTTTCTGTCCTTTTCTTTGAGCCTTAATCTTATGTCATATTCTTCTCCGAATTCTCTGTATTTAATATCGGTATTGCCTTCTATACTGGTTCTGATTATACTGCCAATAGTTCCTACGGAAATTCCATGAGAAGACATTTTCATTCTGTCCATAACAACCCTTGTTTCAGGCTTTCCATCTTTCCAGCTTGTATCGACAGACTGAGTTCCTTCTGTTGTTTCTACAATATGTTTCACTTTTTCCGAAAGTTCAATAATGGCATCCATCTGAAATTTACTGCCTGTAATTTCCACCTGAACCGGCGCTTCTGTACCACTGCCGCCTACGGAGCTTGGATAACTTATGATAATCTTATATGGTATGTCCAGCAGTTTATCACCGATAATCTTTCCTATTTCTTTTGTGTCTCTTTTTCTCGTATGTTTTTCTCCGAAATCGAGAGTAACCGTTGCGTATTGAGGCCCCTGTTCACCACCACCAACAAAACTGCCTGTTTCGGCACCGACTGTGGTAAACATGGAAATCAGTTCAGGAAAATCCTTTTTATTGTTTATTCTACTTTCTATCTCTTTTATAAATCTATCTGTTTCATCTACATTGGCATCTGACGGCAGTTCCATTTTAACTGTTACTATACCTTTATCTGTAGAAGACATAAATTCAAAACCAAGGAACGGAGCTATAAATTTTATTGCGACAACAAGAGACCCCATACCAATAAGCACAACAAGCCATCGTATCTTCAAAACTCTGCCAAGAACGCCTCTGTATATGTTATCAAGGCCATCATAAAAACTATCAAAAGCTCCGGCAAGTTTCTTACCTGTATCGGAAAATAAACCATCACTTTTTTCGTCTTCATATTCAACCTCTTTAACCTGCTTCAGATAATCGGTAAGCATTAAAATTTCCTTATCATTAAAATGCAAACCTTTCAGTCTGGCCTGCAGAGTGGCTTCATCAAGGAATTTTACATCTACAAGTGATGTTATGGAATTTAATTTATCAGGAGGTAATATATCTTTTAATTTCCCTAAAATTTCTTCTTTAAGCTCAAACCATAATTCCTGTATTTTCTTCTTTTTCTCCTGCTTGAACCAGAGAGAAGCAAGCATAGGAGTAAGAGTAAATGATACAAGAAGAGAAAACAGTGTCGCAGATGCAACAGTCAGACCGAAAGAGAAGAAAAACCTTCCCACTATACCTCTCATAAAGGCTATAGGCAGATATACGACTACATCTACAAGAGTTATGGCTATAGCGGCAAGTCCTATTTCGGAACGTCCGTCAAGGGCAGCCTGTGCCGGAGTTTTACCCATTTTAAGATGTCTGTGAATATTTTCAAGCACTACTATTGAGTCATCGATTAATATACCTGTACTGAGTGCAAGGCCCATAAGACTCATCATATTAAGAGTCTGCCCTGCTGCATTAAGTATAATAAAGGTAGACATCATTGAAGTAGGAAGAGCAAAAGCTATTATAACAGTACTTCTGAAATCGTGAAGGAAGAGGAACACAACAAGCATTGCAAGGAGTCCTCCTACAATCAGTTCTTCTCTGAGTGACTCAAGAGATTGTTTTATAAATGT
>DAIOEN010000517.1:0-2251 GCA_036746235.1 Vulcanimicrobiota bacterium
ATAAAAAACTAATTTTTCTTCTCCAGAGCCTGCCAGGCAGAAGCTTTTTACGGATGCCATTTTACGGTTTTATGTGATATGGCTCAGGAAGTATTTAGAGTAATTCTAAAAAGTCCTGTTCTAAATATTACAAATTAGAATTACTCTAAATAGAGGCAAAATAGTAAATGTCTGTAAAAACAGGTTTTCTTTCAGGAGGATTATATATTTTTCGGAAGAGCCTGGCTGTGGAAAGGTATGGAGCACTTTTTGGATAGGCTCTTATTACCAATGTCTTTCTATATGCCTATGGGTGTGTTGTCTGTAATGACAGTTGAACATTCATTATATTTTTATTTTTTCTGATATAATTTTATATGCTTTTTGAAAATCAGCCTCTTCTACCCAGTTGATAGAGAAACCTTCTTTCTCGAATTTCCTGAACCAGCCTGACTGTTTTTTTGAAAACTGGTGTATTCTGATATTCAGGGTTTCAACCATTTCATCATAAGATATTTTATCCTGAAGATAAAGAGAAACATATTTATACTCAAGACCGAAATATTCCAGTCTTTCCCATGAAATCCCGTTTTTATTGAGACTTTTTACTTCTTCAACCATACCTTCATTGAGCCTGTACATGAGTCTTCTGGTAATTCTTTTCTTTAAAATACTCCGTTCCCAGAGAGTTCCTATAATTAACGGTTTAATCTCTATATTTTCTCCTGCCGATTTTGCATCACGGTTTTTTAATTTAAAATCTGCAATTTCTATTGCCCTCAGAAGTCTTTCCCTGTCTTCAAGGTCTGTAATATTATGAATCGTCGGCTGAATGGATTTCAGATAATCTTCAAGTTCATTCATATCATACGACGAAAGTTCTTCCCTTAATTTATTATTAAGAGGAACTTCAAGGAGTTTATAATTTGCTATGACGGAATGGATATAGAGAGGTGTTCCTCCGGCAAGAATGGGGATTTTCCCTATCTTCAGAAATTCTTTAAAAATTGCGAAAAAACTTTTGTAAAAACAGAAAAGATCAAAATTTTCCTGAGGTTTCACTATATCTATTAAATGATAAGGGATAGTTCTTCCGTCAATATTATATTCCCATAAATCTTTCCCTGTTCCGATATCAAGGCCTCTGTAGACCTGGCGGGAATCTGCAGATATGATTTCCGTGTCAAGGACAGAGGCAAGTTTTACCGCAAGAGATGTTTTACCTGAAGCGGTGGGGCCTGTTATTACTATAAGGTTATAAGCCATTTGTTTTTTTTCGCAGTCTTTCCTGATTATGCTTACTTTCATAAATTATTATACCATATCTTCGTAATGGATGCACCCTGGTATTACTCTTATGGAAATGAAGAAAAATATGTTATAATAAATCAGGAGGTGAATTGTATGATAAAAACATTGGATGCTATCTTTGACGGAAAAGTGCTGCATCCTGATACTCCACTGGATTTGATACCCAATACAAAAGTGAAAATTACAATTGAATTTCCTGTAGCGGAATCCGGGAAACCTGTCTCATTTCTTGATACTGCATGTTCTCTGAATTTAGAAGGTCCTGCAGATTTATCAGAAAAAGTAGATGAGTATTTATACGGAGGATTAACTAATGATAACTGCAAATAAGATATTTCTCGACACTTCATTTGCTATAGCATTATCTTTTATAACAGATCGGTATCATGAGCGGGCTAAAGAGTTAACAGCCGAGATAAAGCAAATGAAGAGTATGTTCATCACTACCAGATCAGTTATAATAGAAATACTGAATGCTCTGCCAAAGGAGCGTTACAGGAAAGGAGCAATACGTTTAATTGATTCTATGGAAGCAGACCCGAATATAACAATTGTCCCGGTTACAGAAGATTTATATAATAAGTCGCTTCGATTTTATAAGACGAGAATAGATAAAGAATGGGGAATTACTGACTGTATATCATTTGTTGTTATGGAAAAATATGGATTGACAGAAGCACTGACAGCAGATAAACACTTCCATCAGGCAGGATTTAAAGCACTACTCTTACATGGCGGGGAAAAATAATACGTGCCTGAAAGCACGTATTATTTTATCTTATTTTATCCTTTATCCGCCTTTATCCGTTTACTGTTAATCCTTTATTCTAGCCGTCTACATCTACATCAGTTTTAAAAGAAGCCACTACAGGCATATGATCTGAACCCCATTTTTGATGTCCGGGGTATTTCCTTGTATCAAATACATGGGTGCTGTCTTTAATATAGTTTGCTACAGCTC
>DAIOEN010000518.1:0-2236 GCA_036746235.1 Vulcanimicrobiota bacterium
TGAAACATGTATTGAACAGTTATTTCAAGGGAACCATAGAAGAAGATAAAGTTCTGGATTATCTTGACGGGCTGAGAGATATAATTTATGAATTACAGGAAGAAGAAGTTACACAATTATCAGAAACAAAAGAAGAACTTTTCAATCTTCAGGCTTCCACGGAGGCCGCAGGTTTTGCTACTTTATTTAAAAAAGCATTGAATAATCTGGAGGAAGGACTTGAATTAATAGAAAAATCTTTACGAAAAAATAGTTTTACCGATGGAGAAAAAGGTTTATTACAAACCCGCAGAGGTCTTATAGAAATTAAAGTTATTGAAATGCTGGGCGAAGCGGGAGGTGTTATAAAATGAAGAAATGCTATTCTACCTGGTATATAGATGAAACTATTAAAGACATCCGAAATAATGAAGAAAACAGAGAAAAATATATTGAAGATTTACGTAAAGGTCTGGCCTGGTTCAGAGAAGTTTTAAATTACATGCCTGATACGGAAAAGATAAAAAAATCTACTGTTAAAGCACTTGAAGAATTTCAGAAAAAGCCTTATTTACAGAATAGAGAAATACTGAAAAATCTGGAACATGCCGGTTCCATTCTGGCAAAACAGGAGAAAACGCTGAGGCATCTCATAAGTTTTTGCTATCCTGCCGAAGAGGTTTCTGAAGAATTACTCCCATCTTCAGTTCCTCTTTCTGTAACAGGCGCTTTCAAAAAAGATGAATCTCTCATAGAAAAACTCGAGCAGGCAAAGAAAAAATCCGACATTCTGGAATTACTTCCATATTTTAATGAATTGTCCGGAGAAAAAATAGAAAAAATCTCTTCAAGGATTAAACTCAGAAGATATGATAGAAATACTGTTTTATTCAATGAGGGAGAAACTGCACGGGACATATATATCATTAAAACAGGAGAGATAAAACTTTATAAAAAGCTTAACAGTCATTTAATAAATCTTGCAGGACTAGACAGAGGAGATATGTTCGGTGAGATGGGCGTTATTTCAGACGAACCGAGAACATTGTCGGCAACTGTATTCTCCGGCAGGGCCGAATTATATGTAATATGCGGGAGCGATTTTCTGGATATCCTTCATAACTACTATGAATTAAGACTTAAACTGGCAAGAATCCTCTGTAATAGAACCGAAGAATCCTGCAGTCGTCTGATAAAACAATATGTTCATGGTAAAGACATGGAAAAACTCCTCATAGCAACAAGAAAATCAGAAATAATCGGTTCAATTTCTCTTTTTGATTCCTGCTCTCCCGATGAGATAGAAAGGATTTCCCGTAGAACTAAATTGAGAAGATACGAAAAAGGGACTGTATTATTTAATGAAGGAGATATACCGGATGGGGTTTATATAATTAAATCAGGAGAGATAACCCTTTATAAAGATGATGAAACAGGGGATTTTATTAAGATGGGAAAAGGAGATCTCTTCGGAGAAATGGGGGTTATTACAGATAAAAGCAGGACATTTTCTGCAGTGATTTCTTCGAATAAATCAGAATTATACTTTATATCGAAGACTGATTTTATATACATGATAAAAAATTTCTACTACCTGAGTTTAAATCTCTTCAGATTACTCGGCAGACGTATTAATGAAAACAACAGACATTTTTTCGATATATTTTTAAAGAAAAGATAAGATGGATTGACCTGATAAATTTATCTTAAGGGAGGCCATAATATTTGAAAGTCTCTTCAAATACAGAAAATAAGTATATAACCTCAAAACAAAATAAATCCCAAAAAACTGCAGAGAAAAAACCATTAACGGAAGATAAATCTATTCCTCAGTCTCCTGGCACTGACAAACAACCTTCTCACAGTACAAATGAAGATAAAATTGACCTTTCCGATAAAGCCAGCAAAACTTTAAAGGCAGACAGAGAAGAACAGGAAGAAAAAGGCATTTTAAATTCTGCTTATAACTGGATTACAGGTAACACAGGTGAGAAAGATGAGTTACTCAATCAGGAAAAACTTAAAGAGTTCAAAGAAAAATTACAGAAAGACGACCCTGAAAGATATAGAACTTATATAAAAAATCAGGAGAATTCGCAGAAAACAATAACAGAAACTAAAGCTCAGTCTCTTCAATATGCTCTCGGTATAAAAAATGATCATACAGAACCTGATTCTTACAGAGTAAAACTCTTCGAAGAAAAGTTAAAAAAAGAAGAGCCTGAAAAATATAAAAAATATAAAGAAGCTCAGGAAA
>DAIOEN010000519.1:0-2233 GCA_036746235.1 Vulcanimicrobiota bacterium
GGCAAATTATTTTTCTTCGTAAGAGCCTGTCAGGCAGAGGCTGATAAAATGGTTACTAATTTACCTGGAGCGGTACTTAGTTTAAAGCAGCATCCTCCCCATCCGAAAAATCCGTTCCATTCGAGTTCAGACACCTCTTGAATTTAAGCTCCGGCCCTGAGAAAACGAGTATAATCTTAATAAGTTCAGTGTCTCCAATCTGTTTAAATAAAAAATGATCTCTGCCGTATTGTGTAAGTCCTTCTTCTGCTTCTTTAATCTTTTTCTGAAGTAATTCTTCAGTAAAATCCGAAACTTTTATATATTTAATCTCCATAAGATAAGAAAATTTCATATCAGGGTAAGAAGGTAGATTTGGAAGCATAAGAATATCCGAATAGCCCAGGTTTAATTCAGCTTCAGTCCTTGTAATATAATTATTGGGGAAACTGAGATAAACCCTTAAAAAGGTCTGAATGGCTTTTTCTCCGTCAATGTAGTCCCTTACTGCAGTCTGTTTTTTTATTTCTTCAGAGAGATAATCTACAAGTTCTTCCCATTTCCCGTCATAGGCCATAAATTTAAAGAGCTGTCCCAGATTATAGAAATTCAGATTAAATACTCCCGTATCACGATATGCTTCTCTGATATATTCATAATAGAGTTTTCTTATGACTTCATTAGGTATTTGAAAAACAGTCTGTCCCATCTCCTGTCCTTTAATAGTAAGTAGTCCCGTATAATATAAAAGAGAAATGAAATTCTCCGGCTCAATAATTCTCTTAACAGGAAAGCCTGTTACCAGTTCAGAAGTGATTTCCTTTTTTTCCAGTATCATTTTAAGTTTTTCAAAATTGCCGTTAGCTCTTCTTGAGCCTTCAATATCTGCAAGTATTAGATACCGGAGTTTTCCATAATCAATCTTAACATTATGATCTAACATATCCTGAGGTATTTTATTTCTGGCTGTATATTCATTTATAAAATATAAAGTCATATCGGAATTATACATCCTTACGGAACAATCCTGAGAAAAAAGGTAATTATCATACCAGCCTTTCATAACTGTAATAAGATGATCGGAGTTATCGCTTATAGCTCCTTCATTTATATAATAATTGAGCATAACCCTGACTTCATCTTCAGAAAACCCCACCATTTCATTAAAAGCCGGTATTGTAGTAATATTACTTCCAATATTAAACCCGCTTGTAACATCATCCATAGTAACAGGGCTGACACCTGTAATGAAGAGTCTGGATATTGGAGCGTCCGAGCCTGTAGTGCCTGCTTTCAGGACATTAAAGAAGTGTCTGAAGAAACCTTCTCCATGAGTTATTGCTGTATAACGTTCTTTCCCCTGGGTGGATAAAATGGTATTTGTGAAATTATCATATTCATCAATAAGGATATATAATTTACCTGATTTGTTAATAAGTTCGAAAAGATAAGATAAAATAGTGGAAGCCTCTCTGGATTTTTCAATAGTGTCTATTATTTTACTATCCTGGTTTGTAAGATAAGATTTATAGGTATTAATAAAATTAATTGCTCTGAGCCATACGATATCATTAAAAGATTTTTCCACTTTATCAATATCGGGACAGACTTCCGAGAAATTAAATCTGAGTATAAAATAGGAATTTCTCTCCTCTGTCTGGTTATCATAGATCGATGTGCCTTTAAAAATGTCTTCAAATCTGTCTTTATATGTTAAATCATAATATGATTGTAGAACAGAGAGCCAGAGGGATTTTCCGAAGCGTCTCGGTCTGATGAAGAAGAGAAAAGCCGGAGCCTTTTCAATATCTGTTATAAATCTTGTTTTATCGACATAATAATAGTTTTGTCTTCTAATTCTGATAAAATCAGTTAACCCGTATGGAATTTTTCTCATATAAAAGACCTCCTGTAAAGAAAGCTCTTTTCTGTTTAAATTATAACATGATTGCCTGTAATTATCTACAGGAAAACAGGTGTACAGGTAGAATAAAAAGCGACCACGGATGTATCGGATTAACGGATGATTCGGAGATGTCTGTAAAAAATGGTTATACCTTATCCGATCCATCCGAAAAATCCGACCTATCCGGGTTCAGGCAAAAAGTACCACGATTAAAATAAAAAAATTCCTCCTGTTATTGACAGAGAAATTAACTCATGATAAAATGGGAAGTGCTGTCTATAGATAGATAGTGGAATTTCAGCTTATATGTAAAGAATTCTTTATTAGTAAACTGAAATAATGTCCTGA
>DAIOEN010000520.1:0-2198 GCA_036746235.1 Vulcanimicrobiota bacterium
TTTAAATCTTTATTATCATACAGTAATAGCATATATGAGTCAATATATTTCACAGGTTCTACCCCTTTAAAGGCAATCGAATAAACCCCTGGCAAATTATCCCGTCACGGGTTACGGTCCAAACAACCCGTTAATGAGTCACTTTCCTGACAAGGTCAGAGCATGAAAGTTCATAAATAGCTTTAGAAATTTCAAAATGATTTTTACCTGTTTCTTTAACAATATCATTTATATTATTTTTTCCGTCCAGATAGGCTAAAATATAAAGTTGCTCCGGATGAAGCTGAATAATAGCGGCATTTTCCGGTAAATGGAGTCTGAAAGTGTCTTCATATGAAGAAATTACTTTTCTTATTTTTTCAACATAACTTTTCCTTTTGATGAAATCTGCAAGCAATTTTTCCGTATCAGCCCATATTGTTCTTGTTTCAGGCGATAGATCAGGAGAAAACACTGCTTTCCCCGCAGGCCAGTGAAAAGCATGGTTAAAGGCATCTTCTCCTTTAATATCTCCAAAGGAAGAATGAATAATCTGGCCCTTATCTAAAAATATCTCTCCCTGACCTTCAGAGGAACGAATTTCTATCCTCCCTTTTACTTTCTTTGAACATAGATCTATAAGCAATTTTGCAAAATCAATTTCTTCCAGATTAAATTTTATCTTTTCATCCATATCATTCTGTTTCTGAAGAGGCTGTGGCTGAAGGGCAAATTGGTCCAGGAGGAATGTGGCAACAACCGGCTCAATAGGAGCGCCCCCACCATAGGCTTTCCTTATACCATCAAGTATATCGGCGAGTTTTATACCTTTTATCAAATAACCGGTTGCACCTGCTTTAAATGCACTCAACACCAGTTGTCTGTCAGGGCTCAGAGCTGTAAGTATTATCACTTTTACCGAAGAACTTATCTTTTTAATTTCAGAAGTAGCTTCAATACCATCCATCCCGGGCATACTTATATCCATTAATATTATGTCAGGTTTTACTTCCATAGATTTAAATTTTGTCACTGCTTCATGACCGCCTGATGCAGTGCCTGCCAGTTCCATATCAGGGCTGTGTTCTATCATTTTTCCGAAAGCAAGTCTCAGTTTAATATCATCTTCTACAATAAAAACCTTTATAAGCGGTGTTCGTCTCTGAGGCAGATTTTCCGAAGAATCATCTAACTGTTTTTTTATTCTGTCTATTAAACTATCAGGCTCTTCCCTCTCTATAAGTCTGAGGGCATGTTTCATTTCCGTAGCGGAAAAGTATCTGTCTTCAGGATTGTCCTGTAAAGCTCTCATTAAAACTGCTTCTAACTTATCTGAAATTGCCGGATTAATCTCTCTTACAGGTTTAAATTTAAAAGGAACAGGTGCCACACCGGTAATAAGATGATGAAGTGTTGCCCCCAGGGAATAAATATCACTTCTTGTTTCTGTTTTACCTCTGTATTGTTCTCTGGGAGAATAGCCCTGTGTTCCCACACCTGTTTGAGTATCGTCTTCTTCTAACATCTTCGCCACACCGAAATCTACAAGCATAACATGTTTATCCCTTGCTCTTATCATTATATTGGAAGGTTTTAAATCCCTGTATATAATAGGAGGTTGCTGATTGTGGAGATACTCAAGGACTTTACATATTGTTATAGCAAGCCTGACAATCATTTCTTCAGGAAGGCCGGGATTCCCATCTTTTTTTAGTATACTGTAAAGATCGTCTCCTGCTATATAATCCATAACAAGATAATATTTTTTACCTTCAAAAAAATAATCTGTAACACATGGTAAATTCGGATGACGGAGTTTTGCAAGGATTTCCGCCTCTGTCTTAAAACGTTCAAGACTGTATCTCTTCTGATCGTCGCCAAAAAAATGCAAAAACAATTCCTTTACGGCACAGAGACTGTTAAGCCTCATATCCTTTGCAACATATATACCTGCCATACCGCCTGCCTTAAGAGGGGCTATTAATTTATATCTGTCATTTAATATGATGACACGGGTAAGCTTATCCCTGGGACAGTTCTGAAGAGAAGCAGAACATTTTGTGCAATTTACACCATCTTCTTTATTGGAATAACTGCAGTTAATACAATATATCAATTTATTTCACCTGACATCAAAAATTTAAATCATATTAAGGTTCCTGGTCTTATTACCGCACCGGGTAAATTAGTAACCATTTTATCAGCTTCTGCCTGACAGG
>DAIOEN010000521.1:0-2190 GCA_036746235.1 Vulcanimicrobiota bacterium
TGTCCCATAAGTATAAAACATCTGATTCTTTCCCATATTAAATCAGGCATTCTGCGTTTAAGTAACATCCATGCCTCTTCCAGAAATATTGAAGCCTTCTCTTCCTCTCCCAGCTCACCTGAGAGACCTGAAAGAGCATGAAGAACCCTCACTGTATATTGAGGGAAATCGGCTTTCCTGAAATATTTAAGGGCTTCTTTAAGGGCATCAAGACTTTCCCATAGAAAAACGCCCTGTTCCCTCAACACTGCAGCCCAGTTAAAAATTATCTGGCCGTAAAGGAGAGGGTCCTGTTCTCCGTCTACAAGGGAAAGAGCTTCAAGCAAATGATCCGTCCTTTTTCCTTTTTCCAGTATGGCAAGTTTATTCAGGCATCTGGCAACACCTGAATTATCGGACAAATTACGGAATATCTTCATGGCATTATGGTAATTTGCTATTGCCCTTGGTATATTCTCCTGATATTCTCTGATTATAGCCTTTTGATAATAAATCCTTGCAAGTCTGAAATATTTTTTCTCTATCTGCTCTATATCTTCTGCTTCAATCAACACTGCAAGAGCTTCAGAAAAATGACCTCTCAGAGAAAGGATAACTGAAAGATTAAATAATGCAACAGCTCTCTGAGCAAAAGGAGAATTTATAGTTGAATCATCTATAAAATCTCTGAAATATTCATCTACAGCACGTAACTGCCATCTGCTTTCAGTGCTCATTTCCATAGTTTCATAAAGAATGCCGAGTCTGAAAAGAGTAATTTTTTCTTCTTTTTCTAAAGGAAGAGAGAGAACACTCAGAAGTGCTTCCAGTATGGAATCTGTGGCTTCATAGGTATTTCTTCTGTATAATTTCATAAGGGCATTATAATGGCTGGCAAAGAAATCTTTAAAAAAATCTGAAGGTATGGTCTCACTGTAAATAATTTTGTGCCTCTCAACCGGCCCGGACGGATGGTCTCCAGGCAATCTGTCAAATATATTTTTTTCCTCTACCATAATATCATCAAAATTTCTTTCCTTCAGACTGTTATAAAAAATCTGGATATGATAATACAATCTGGACTCTAAAAGAACATTCTTCATAAAAATCAAAGGATTGGTCGAACAGACTATTTTATCTGCTTTACTTCCGGCCCTATCCAGATAATCGAGAGATTTCATAAGCTCTTTCCCGGTAAGGTATAAACGTCCTAACAGTAACAGATCGATAAATTCTTCATTTAATTTGAGAGAGTCATCAATTTTAAGGGCTTTCAGTGCATATGCTATACTTTTCTGAAGTTCTCCTCTGTTAAACTCGGCCCATACTAAAGCGCGATAGATTCTGCCTTCAAGGATCCTGTTATTAATATGAGTGCATAAAGAGAGGGCATTTAAAAATAATTCATATGATTTTTCATAATCATCCCTGATAAAATAAGCCATTCCAACTTCATAGTAAATCAGAGCCTGATCGGCTTTGCTGGCGAATTTCTTTACAAAACGGATAATTTCCTGAATATAATAATTATAGTTTACTTCATGGTCACCGGGGGAAAGCTCTCTCAATCCTTCTACAAGCTGGGTTATTACAAGAGGATTGTAAATTTTCTTTTTAATTTGCAGCAGTTCTATTGAACAGGCAAGTCCCGTTCTGTACATTTCTTTTGCATAATAGATGGAAGAAATCTGTGTAAAAGCAATACTCAGGTGAGAATGAGTTACTGTAAAATGTTTTCTTGGAAAATCTTTCAGAACATTTATATTCAATTTCTGTATAAAAGAAGGGATACCGGATGTAAAACATACAGTTCCCTTATCGGCACAATCTATATCTCTGTAATGCTGTGAGAGTGTGTCAAAGAGATATTCTTCATCGGCAAGTTCCACTTCTTCAGATTTAACCTTTAAATTTCTTGCAAAAAAACTCTGTACCGGTTCAGAGCTATCTTCTTCCTGAAGCTGCCTTATCTGAAAAAGTAAAGAAAGCATACCCTTTTTACTGGAAAGTTTCTGAAGTAATTTTAAAGAAATATTAAAGCAATCAAGGGCTTTTTCCTTAAGACCGACGTTTAAAAATATCTTTCCCGAATAAAAATGCATTTCAGAACAGGCCTGAATTCTTTCTCTTTCTTTCCACTGAGACACTGCATCTATAAAATATTTAAGTCCCTTATCAGGTTCATTGAAATACTGGTATATAGTGCCGAGA
>DAIOEN010000522.1:0-2189 GCA_036746235.1 Vulcanimicrobiota bacterium
AAATATTTTATTTAAGACCTCCGCAGGCAGTCATATGACTATTAAGTGTATTACACCTACTTCTCAGATCACAGAAATTTCCAAATAAAGGTAATAGCTGATTGCTAACTGCTAATTACTAAACAGATACTTTCTGTCTCTCGGTAACCAGGGTATTTACACTGGCTGAATCCAGTTTTATTCCCGGGCTCATAGTAGAGCTTATTGCGACAGATTTTAAATATTGTCCTTTTGCCGATGAAGGCTTGGCCCTCATAATAGCATCCATGAACACGACCAGGTTTTCAAGCAATGCATCCTGTGGAAAAGAAATTTTTCCGATAGATGAATGGACTATAGCGAATTTATCTGCTCTGTATTGAACTTTTCCAGATTTGATTTCTTTAATTACAGTACCTATATCGAAAGAAAGTGTTCCTGCCTTAGGGTTAGGCATACGTGGTCCCAGAACTCTTCCGAGACTTTTACCTATTAAACCCATAATATCAGGTGTGGCAACGACCACATCAAAGTCAGACCATCCTTCTTTTACCTTTTCAATGAGGTCTGCATCACCTACATAATCAGCTCCTGCTTCTTTTGCTTCTTTTGCTTTATCTCCTTTGGCAAAAGCGATTACTCTCGGTGTTTTACCTGTACCATGAGGCAGTATTACTGTTCCTCTTACACCCTGTTCACTTCTTTTGGGGTCTATACCTAATCTGACAGAAATCTCAACTGTTTCGTCAAATTTTACACTGGAAAGCTGCTTTAACAAGACTACAGCTTCTTCAGTGGGATACAAACGGCTACGGTCTATTTTTTTCAACGCTTCCCTGTATCTTTTACCATGTCTGGCCATAAAACCTCTCCTCTCCAACCCCCTGAGGTTGAAAAATTTAATTTGTAATAGTTACTCCCATACTTCTGGCAGTACCTTCAATAATGCGGCATGCAGCTTCCAGATTTCTGGTATTCAGATCGGGAAGTTTTGTTTTAGCTATCTTCTTCACCTGTTCCTGTGTAAGATTTGCTACTTTATCTTTATTAGGAACACCGGAACCTTTTTCTATACCAGTTTCTTTGCATATTAAATCTGCTGCCGGCGGAGTTTTTGTTATAAAAGTAAAACTTCTGTCAGCGTAAATAGTTATTTCCGCCGGTATTATCATACCTTCATTGGCAGAAGTTTTTGCATTATAAGCTTTACAAAACTCCATAATATTCAGTCCATACTGGCCCAGAGCAGGACCAATGGGAGGTGCAGGATTGGCTTTCCCTGCAGGTATCTGTAATTTAACCATTGCCAAAACCTTTTTAGCCATATTCTAACTCCTTTCAGATCTGTTATTTCAGATCTTTTCTACCTGACCATATTCTATTTCAACCGGTGTTTCTCTACCAAATATAGTAATGAGAACCTTCAATTTTGCTCTGTCAGGATAAACCTCTTCTACTATACCGGTAAAATCAGCGAAAGGTCCGGAAATAACCTTGACTGGATCATCTTTACTGAATAATTCTTTAAATCTTGGCACTTCCGTTCGGCTCTGACGCAGTATACTTTTAACCTCTTTTTCTTCAAGAGGAATTGGCTTGGAACCTGTTCCTGAGCCGACAAAACCTGTTACACCTGTTGTATTCCTTACTACATACCACGAATCATCTGTAAGCTTCATCTGCAACATCAGATATCCCGGGTATATTTTCTTCTTCGTAACTTTTTTCTTACCGTCTTTTATTTCTACTTCATCTTCAGTAGGAATAAGAACCTGAAATATATGATCTTTCATGCCCATAGAGTCAATTCTTTTTAATAAATTGGCTCTTACTTTATTTTCATATCCGGAATAGGTATGAATTACATACCACTGCTTATCTTTATCTTCTACTTCCTCTTCAGTAACTGTTTCAGGAACTTCATTATTTTCTGTTAATTCTGTAATATCATCAACCATAAATAAAGGGACCTGCTTAAAAGAAGTCCCACACCTCCTAAGAATATTTTATACTATATCTCAGCGGACATTACTATGTATAGCATTAAATACTATTACAAAAATCTGATCTGTAAAATAAACAAAAATCGAGACTACTACAAGAGTACCGGTAACCATAATAGTAGAAGTCCACAATTCTTTTTTAGAAGGCCATGTGACCCTTTTTATTTCAGATTTAACAGATTTTAAATATTTAATAAGTGCATTATA
>DAIOEN010000523.1:0-2187 GCA_036746235.1 Vulcanimicrobiota bacterium
CAAGGCAGACCAATATGCTGGCACTGAATGCGGCTATTGAAGCGGCAAGAGCAGGGGAACATGGGAAAGGATTTGCTGTTGTTGCAGCAGAAGTAAGAAAGCTTGCGGAAAGAAGTCAGGTGGCAGCTCAGGAAATCAGTGAACTTTCTACAACAAGTGTCGGGATTGCAGAAAAAGCCGGAGAAATGCTTGATAGGATGGTTCCGGATATACAGAAAACTGCAGAACTTGTTCAGGAAATAAGCTGTGCAAGTAATGAACAGAGTACCGGTTCGGAACAGATAAACAGGGCTATTCAGCAACTGGATCTGGTAATACAGCAAAATTCGGGGGTTTCCGAAGAACTGGCCTCTACTGCAGAAGAACTGTCACACCAGGCCACTCAACTTCAGGAAATTATATCCTTTTTTAAAGTGGATTCTCATGGTAAACCATCAGATCAGTCTTATGTTATAAAAAAGTCCAGAAGTGATGGCGGTAATGGTAAAAAGAAGCCTGTAAAACTGCAACCGGCGAGATTACTTGAACTGGATACGATTGACAATGAAGATTCTGAATATGTAAGGTTTAATACTTTTTGATCTTTATATTATGAGAGATCTGAGTATAAGTATGTAATAAACGTTTTCCTCCCGTCACGTGTTACGCGTTACGAGAGCATGTGTGTATTATTGTAAGCGTTCAGCAGTTAGCTATCAGCTATCAGCTAAAACTTACAAAGCCTGACTGTGTAAATCAGTCTGAAAAATATTTAACAATATTTATTATGTAATTCCTGTAAAAGCTGATTACCGTAACAGGTAAAAGGGTATCCGTAAAAAGCTTCTGCCAGGCAGGCTCTGGAGAAGAAAAATTAGTCTTTTATATAGAATTAAAAATTAAATAAGGGTTAATTTATTGTCTGTAAAACAAATGATATAAGGCAAATTATTTTTCTTCGTAAGAGCCTGTCAGGCAGAAGCTGATAAAATGGTTACGAACTTATTTGGAGCGGTACTAAGTAAATTAAACTGAATAAGAGAGAAGGGAAGTTTTAGATCATGAGTTTACATAAAAAATCCTTTTTTATCATATTCATAACCTTTATGATCTTGCTGGGGATTTTATATGTTATATGTGAACGTCTTTTTCTGGAGAATTTTTCCAGCCTGGAAAGAGAATATACAGAGCAACATTTAGAGAGAGCTTTAAATGCTATAGAACATGAAAATTCCGTTATAGATACATTGAATATTGACTGGTCGGCATGGGATGACACATACAGGTTTGTTCAGGATAGAAATGAACATTATATCAGGGCAAATCTTCTGGAGAAAGTCTTTTTTGAACAGAATATTAATCTTATGATTTATACTGATAGTTCCGGCCGTTTTATCTACGGAAAATATTTTGATCTGGAACATAATAAATTTATAGATGTTGAAGATAATTTCTTTAAAGATATTCTTTCCGATAACAGAATCCTTACGGAACATAAAGATAAAGACAGCAAGATTGTAGGAATTATCCTTCTTAAAGAAGGCCCTGTGATTATTGATTCACGTCCTGTAATTACAAGTCGGTTTGAAGGCCCCGTAATGGGTACACTGATTATGGGGCACTATTTAAATGAGAGAGTGATGAAACAAATAGGACATGACCTTCACTTATCTCTCGATTTATATCCTCTTAACTATCCGGTAATTCCCGGAGAAGCAACGCAACTGTTATATGAGAAAAAATCTTCTATAGTTCAGCCTGTAGATGAAAAAACAGTATGTGCTTACAGTCTCCTGAAAGATATATATGAAAAACCTGCTCTTTTATTAAAAGTAAATGTAGAAAGAAAGATATACAGGCAGGGGAAGACGAGTATAATATACATTCTTTTTTATTTCCTGTTTACCGGCCTGACTGTGAGTTTTATTACGTTATTGCTTCTCCATAAACTCATTTTATCACGGTTGATCAATCTGAGCCGTAAGATGACTCTTATAGGCAGAACAAGTAATCTGAGCGAGAGGGTTTTTATTAACGGTTACCATGATGAACTCACATTCCTTGCAAAATCTATAAATGAAATGCTTCAGGCTCTTGAAAAATCACAGGAAGAATTAAATAAGGCAGTAATAAATTCTATGAAAGCCAGAGTCGCCGTTCTGGATAGAAATGGAATAATTACTTCTGTAAACGAGGCATGGGAAAATT
>DAIOEN010000524.1:0-2172 GCA_036746235.1 Vulcanimicrobiota bacterium
ACTATATAAAAAACTAATTTTTCTTCTCCAGAGCCTGCCAGGCAGAAGCTTTTTATGGATACCATTTTACCTGTTACGGTAATAAGGGTCTGTTCAAAATAATCCTATTAGATTAAATAGTCCCTGAAAATAGAGCCCTTCAATAGATTTATTTAGCTTTTAAAGCCCATTCCCTGACATGCTTGATTTCATCTTCCTTTAATCCAAGCAGTTCCAGTAAGGCTTTATGTTTTTCCGGTTTTGTGCTCTCAAGACGATGATGCAATTTCCATCTCGAATCCTCAGAAACACCTGCATAATCCAGCAAATCTTTTATTTCCTTCATACCGCCTTCAAATATTGTCATATATACATCTCCTTTATAATTTAATTTCCAGCCGGCCTGATCTTGATAATAAACTATAAAGTAATAGACACGTCAAGAGTTTTTTTAAAATATGTCAGGAAACAATTTATAATTATTTAATCCATGTTATAATATCATACATAGTAAAATAAGAAAGAAAGGATTGGTACATATGAAACACAAATTATTTTTTGTAATGCTTCTCTCCACAGTATTTCTCCTCATTTCATCAGCAATCTATGCCTCTGATTATACAAAAGGCCCGGACAGTGAAAAACTCAAAGTAATTCTTTCCGATTTCGAAACCTATGCAAAATCAGGTATGACTGACTGGCAGGTTCCAGGAATGGCCATAGCTATTGTCAGAGGTAATGAAATAATATACAAAAAAACCTTCGGAGTCAGGGAAACAGGGAAAAGTGATCCTGTAACGGAAAATACCCTTTTCCAGATAGGTTCTACGTCAAAGGCTTTTACGTCAGCCCTTGTGGCAATGATGGTAGATGAAGGGAAAGTCAAATGGGATGATAAAGTTATAAATTACCTTCCTGATTTTATGATGTATGATCCATGGGTTACAAGGGAATTTACTGTTACCGACCTTATGGCACAGCGCAGCGGCATGCCTCCATATGCTGCAGATGCTCTGGCATCCTTAGGTTATAACCGTCAGTATATAATTCATAATATTCGCAATATAAAACCTGTCGGAAGTTTTCGCGGTGACTTTGCCTATCAGAACAATCTCTGGCTTGTAGCTGCAGAACTTGTAGAAAAACTGTCAGGTAAAAGCTGGGAAGATAATATTAAAGAAAGAATTTTCAATCCCCTCGGTATGAATAATAGCTCTACAGATATGAAATCCTATACAGTAAGTAAAAAAGCGGCTTTCATACATGCAAAAATAAATGGCAAGGTTACTGCTCTTCCCATGGACTGGCCTTATATGCACTGGACCTATATCTATGGCCCTGCAGGAGGTATAAACTCGGACATCACAGATATGGCAAAGTGGCTTACCTTTCAGGTAAACAACGGAACATTTCAGGGTAAATCCATCATAAGTGAAGGGAATATGAATTTTATACATTCACCTAAAACCTTTGCACCTCCTATGGAAAATCAACCAATTCAATCCTATTGCCAGGGATGGATCTACAGGGAAAATATACCATGTGATATAGTATGGCATAATGGAGGGACATCAGGATTTAAAACAATGATAGCCATAGTGCCTGAGGCAAAAATCGGAATTGTAGTCCTTTCCAATCTTGCAGACACAGAACTTCCCGATTCTCTTGCATACAGATTCTTTGATATGTATTTTGATAAACCTGAACGTGACTGGAGCGGTGAATATCTTGCACAGGAGAAAAAAAAGGAAGACCCTGCAAACGTTCCTGTAACTCCGAAAAATTCATCCCCTCCAATGGATCTTAAGAATTATACAGGCACATACAGTAATGATATATACGGAGAAATTACTGTTTCCGAAAAAGATAAGGGACTCATTATAACAATAGGCCCGGAGAAAATGAACATGTTTCTGAAACACTGGGACAGGGAGACCTTTACTTTATCATTAGCAGATGATAATATCCAGGGCTTTGTTACGTTTCAGACAGATTATACACCTGAAGCTACAGGCATTACTATAGATATGCTTAATAAGGATGGATGCGGTGTATTTAAGAGGGTGGAAAAATAAATTCCAATAGTAAAACGAAGCAATACTGGTTTGCTTCGTTTTACTTTCATAATTTATTCATATATAAATCTTAATCCAGTTTATAAATAGACTTTGTTTTTTTATAACCATCACATTC
>DAIOEN010000525.1:0-2170 GCA_036746235.1 Vulcanimicrobiota bacterium
AATTTTTCTTCTCCAGAGCCTGCCAGGCAGAAGCTTTTTACGGATACCCTTTTACCTGTTACGGTACTGAGGAACTGTAAGAAAATAACCCTGGCAAATTATGGTTCTTATCATCCCGTCACGATTCTCATAATGCTATATAACAACAAACATGCTGTACTGGCCCGATTTAACAAGGATTACAGCCTGGCCTTCTTCGCCGGCTTCCTTTATTGCCTCTTTGTAATCATCATAATTTTTTATTACATGATCGTTGATTTTCTTTATTACTTCTCCGCCACGGAAACCTGCCATAGAGGCTTTGCTTCCCTGGTCAACGTGATCCACTATAACTCCGTATTCTTCCGATATACCGTATCTGTCACGTATATCAGGGGTGAGTTCTTTTACACTGATGCCTTTCCACGTTGCACCTGTTGTCTCTTTATCTCCCTTCTGACCGGCAGAGACAGAACTTACCGTATTATCTCCGGGACGGGCTTCTATGGTAACATTCAGTGAAAGAGGTTTTTTATCCCTTATGATATTAATCTCAATTTTATCTCCCGGCTTTTTGTAAGAAACAATCTTCTGTATATCTGACGGTGCCGTTATGTCTTTTTTATCTATAGAGACAATTATATCTCCCGGTTTAATGCCTGTCTTAAAGGCAGGGCTGTCCTGATATACATCACTTACTATTATACCTTTATCAACTCCGAATTTTCCTGCAAGTTCGGGAGTCAATTTCTGCATACCTATACCAAGCCAGCCATGAATGACTTTCCCATGTTTTATGATCTGTTCCATTATATAGTTTGCATTATTTATCGGTATGGAAAATCCAAGCCCTACAGAACCGCCTCCGTTAGGACTTATTATGGCAGTATTTATGCCGACCACTTCTCCGTAAAGATTTACAAGAGCTCCTCCGCTGTTGCCAGGATTAATTGAAGCATCTGTCTGAATAAGATTGGAAAAATCTCCGTAATTATTACCCTGTTCTACAGGGAGATCTCTTCCCTTGGCACTTACAATCCCTGCAGTAACAGAGGAATTAAATCCGAAAGGATTGCCTATTGCCAGAACCCATGAACCTACTTCCAGTTCATCCGAATTGCCTGTCACGGCATAGGGCAGAGGTTTTTTACCTTCTATTTTTAAAACTCCAATGTCGCTGCCTTTATCGTAACCTATTATTTTTACATTACTATAAAGGGTGCCGTCGTTCATTGTAATATTTACTTTATCTGCATCCATGATGACATGGGCATTTGTCAGTACATATCCGTCAGGACTTACAATTACGCCTGAACCAAGACTGGTCATTTTTTGCTCCTGGTTAAATGGTTGAGAAAATCTGAAGAAATTCTCAAAGGGAGTTCCTTTAAAAAAATCTTCATCCATCATAGGAGCATAATTATTACCCCTTTTTATAACCTTCTCAGTATTTATATTTACAACGGCAGGTGAGACCTTTTTTGAAACAGATTTAAAACTCTGCTCCAGACTCAGAAGACTTGCCGGAGGCTCTAAAGGCCTGCTTTCCTTTGCTGTTACCTGGCCGTATATAAGGCCTCCGTAAAATACTACTCCTGTAATAATTATCAGTGAAATAACAAGAAATATCTTTGAGTAAATGTTTCTTTTCATGAAAATTATCTCCTCCTTAATACAAATTCTTTATTTTAATTTTAACTCATAAACATTAAAGGAATATTAAGAAATTATTAAGAGTTTTTAATTTTTTCTTTCTATATTCCAGATAAGACTCTCTTGCCTGCCAGGTGGTGCTACCACGCTAAATACAATCCCCGGGCTTTGCCTGTCTGGCGCTCTTCCGGAAAAATCTAAACTGGAAGATCCATGTTTTTTAGAGCTTACATCATGCCACTTTACATTATATGCGATTTTAATACCCCTGTCCTGCCGTGATATTTTTCCTCCAGAGCACCAGGCAGGCAAAGCCTTATGGTTAATAGCTCGATGCTATATTACAGGAAGATAGTACTTGCAAAATAAGGAATAGAAATAAAATAATTGTCTCTTCCCTCGCGTCACCCGTCACGATTGATTTATCATACCTAACTGGCATAATATTAACCGCTGATAACCCATTAGATAATTAACTTGCAGTTCTCAGTTCTTCTCTGTATGAACCGAAAGTAATCTGATTGCCGTTTATGCAGAC
>DAIOEN010000526.1:0-2166 GCA_036746235.1 Vulcanimicrobiota bacterium
AAATTATATATTTTTATATGTTGTTTTATGGATTCGAGGACTTATTCTTATACTTCTATAATCTTCCAGGATGGAAATTACTTCATAACCTTCCTGTCTCAATCTTCTTATAATTCGAAAATCCAGGTTTTCATCGGCAAGAATTTTATGTAGCAATAATCAATTCCTCTCTTGATATAACATCTGCAGAATAAGCAAGGCAGGAAAGAATATCTTCTCTTTTTAAATGAGGATAAGCTTCTAACAGTTCATCTAAAGTCATACCTTCAGAAAGTTTTCTTATAATCAACTCCACAGTAATTCTTGTTCCTGTTATTACAGGTTTACCAAGCATTATATCAGGATGTGAACTTATCCTGTCTCTGTAGTTCATAAGGTATAATCCTTTCTGTATAATATTACTGATTGAAAGCTTTCAGGAAAATATTTATTCTATAATTTATTATACTGTAAGAAGAGAAAATCCACAAGTTAAATAGATTTCTATACTTTCGCATTTTTTAAATAAAAATTTATCTTAAAATATATTATAACATACTATGTTAACAATCAAAAAACCTAAAGAATTAAATAATCAATCTAATAAGTTGTTCTGGAACAGGAATAGAATTTTGAAAGTTGGCTTGAATAGCGAACTTTTGAAAAATACTCTGTATAACAACTTTCCTGAGAGCCTGGCTAATTCTCTTAAAACTGAAAATAGAGTAACCATGAGAAGAATAGAGCCATTTAGCATAAAGCTCCTGCAATATGGCCATTCTCCAGAGAGAAAAACTGATTATAGAAAGAGCGACAAACCTTTTTATTGCCAGTGTATTAACAGACTGATAATCGCCAATCCCGAAAGACTGTTTAAGATCTCTGATAGCGATTTCAATGGAAAATCTCATAGAATAGATTTCAATTATCTTTTCTACAGAAAGTTCCAGGTCAGTGGAAAGCAAAATTATAGGTTCTTTTTTAGTCTTTATAACAACTACGTTGACTTGCTGTTTTTCTACATCTCTAATCCAGAGTTTTCTGGAAACAATCTCAAGAGTATTCATTTTCCCATAGATATTGACTTGAACTTCAGTCAGGGGAAAATCTTTAAGAAGATGAGAAATTTTCCATTGTTTTCCCTTTTTAGGTTGTAGGTTTTCGTCCTCTTTTCTTTTTTCCCGTAACAGGTTCCAGTTCAGGGTCATCCCATCCTACCGCATCAACTCTCATTCGGGTAATTACATTTACAGAAATAGAGAGCATCCAATTGATAAAAGATGCTTTGGAAAAATAAGCATCTGCAACAACTCTGACAGGGCTATCCTTAAGTATATCTCTGAGTTTGGTAACAAGAGGACAAACTCCATCCCAGAAATTCATATTCTAAGTTATTCCCTGCTTATTTACAACAAAACCAAGGGGACTTTTCTGGCCGGAGATAAGATTGGCAAACAAAGGAAAACACATATGGGGATTTTTTTCTCCTATAATGACTTTTCCTATAAGTCCAAGAAGGGCCCAGTGATGTCCGACAAGATATTCACCCTTGTCTGGATTTCCACTATCAACCGGCCATTTCTGTATACCTATCATCTTACCTCTGACTTTGCTTATAAGAGTTGTATCTATACAGGCAAGATAGGCACCATATATCATAAGACTTTCTTTCAAATTTTCCTTCATAAGCTTTACCATTATTTCCATTATTTTATTCATATCCCAATGATGGCTGGAGAGAAAACGCTCCCAGCTCGATATATGTCTATCTATAAAGAAACATACCTGGCTTATATTTGTTACACATTTTCTTGTTTCTCCAAGCAACATAAAGGCCAGGATGAAACCACGAAAATATTCAAAATTATTTGCAGGAAAACAGGTAGAAAAACATTCTACATATGTTATAATGATTACCGGAAAGAGTGTTTCCATAAGTTCTCTCCTTTTTTAAATAAGGATTTGTTGTCTGAGAACTTATATAACTCTTTCTTTTATTTTATCAAGACCCTTTCGCAGATTTTTTTAAAATCTGCGAAAGTATAGCACTGTGTTCTTTTTCATATTTATGTGAAATCCGATTAATCTCTACAGATTACTCTATAATGAAAGGAGAAAAGTAAGAAATCCTCATCTGTTCTACCTTACAGCATGACGAATTACAACTATTCCGAGATAACCGTCTGC
>DAIOEN010000527.1:0-2148 GCA_036746235.1 Vulcanimicrobiota bacterium
TGGTAAGAGTTTTTTGCATTAAAATACCATCGTTTTTAAACCATGCCGGTATATAACCTCCCAGGAAATAACCTTTTTTTCTGAGTTTTTCTATTATTCTCCCTGCCCATGGTTTTCCCAGATTAATAAAAAATTGAAATATAAGAGTATTATTGTTTCTTCCCTTTTGTTCCAGCTCTTCTAAAACCATATCAAAATCACTGCCTCCCATGATAACATTAAACCTTCCCACAGAGGCATAGGGGAAGAAATTAACTGATATATTGCTTTTTATATCACATGGGATTGGCTCTGTTGAATATGTAATGGTTCTCTGAATATTCAGATCATTCAGTATATAATCTATTTCTTCTCTATAAACAGAAGGAATAAATACTTCCTGTTTACTGTTATTATAGGGGTGGAGTTGTATGATACATGATACTCTTCCGGGAGCACTCTGTTCTTTTGTATAAGCTTCCTGAGGCATGACATCAATTTCAATTGCCACATCAGTTGTCCCGCTCCGGGATGCAATTTTCTGTGAAATAATATGGTTACATACTGATTCTCCATAAATACCGTCAATGGTTAACCGTGGTATAAGTATATCAAAAATATATCTGTTAATTTTATAAATAGCAAAGGTTTTTCTATAGGAGGGCAATACCAGATATTGACCTCCTTCATAAAGATCCCGGTTGGGAGGAGAACTTCGATACATGGCTCCATGGGCTATAATATCTCCTTTTTCAGTCCTGCCTACAATGGAATAAATATTCCCTTTTTGATTTTCTTCTGTGATCCTGTCCGGCATATAATATGTTTCTATCGGATAAGCTGAACCGTATACAGCATAGAAGAGATGAGCAATTCCTTTTGCATCTTCAGGTCTGAACAGGTCTATTTCAAAAGATTGATTGGGCTCTATAGTAATATCATGATTTATCCTCATTGTTTTTACACCTCATTATTTATAAATAGCAAGACGGAGCATTAAATTACCTGATACATTTCTTCTGTATTCTCCACTTGCTCTTATATCGTCTACAGGTCTGACAGCTTTTTTTGCCAGTTCCGATGCAGCTTTAAGATTTTCTATTGACAGATTTTTACCTGTTAATACTTTATCTATTTCCTTTGACCTTATAATTGTAGGGCCCACACTGCCCCAGGCAAATCTGGATTTTTCTATTATTCCGTCAGTGTTGATTCTTAAGAGAGCTGAAAAACTCGCTATTGAAATGGCAAGAGATTTCCTCTGTCCCACTTTCTCAAAATGGTGAATATTAAAGTCAGAAGGTTTTTTTATGACTATACCTGTAAGGATTTCTCCGTCTTTTAAATCTGTTGTGCCGGGGCCTTTTATAAAATCTTCAATGGCTATGTTCCTTACTGAATGTTCAGATCTTATTTTAAGTTCCGTATCAAATAAATAAAGAGGGGTAAGACTGTCTCCGGCAGGGGAGGCAGTACAGATATTTCCTCCTATAGTCGCCATGTTTCTTATATTATGTCCTCCCAGTTCATTCAGTGCTTTTACCAGTAAAGGCAGCTCTTTTTTTATAACAGGATTACAGATAATCTGATTTATTGTTGTAGAAGGGCCAATCCATATTTTATCATCACAGTCTTTTATGCCTTTAAGTTTACTGATTTTTTCTATAGAAATCATGGTGTTTACACTGAATCCTGATCTTATTTTTACTAAAAGATCAGTCCCGCCTGCATAAATCAACCATGATGGTTCTTCTTCAAAGATTTTCCATAGTTCCTCTAACGTTTCCGGTATAAATACTTTTTTTATGATTTTTTCCTGGTAAATACGTGACGCGTGACGGGTGGTTTCACAACTCACTGGTAACTGGTAGCTGGTAAATGGTAACTGGTAACTGCTCACTGTTTCTATGGCATCTACAATCTTTTGATAACCTGTACATCTGCAAAGATTCCCGCTTATACCTTTCCTTATTTCTTCTCTTGAAGGTTTCGGATTTTTCTTCAGTATATCCAGGGCTGTCATGATCATGCCGGGAGTGCAGAACCCGCACTGAACTGCTCCGTATTTAATAAAAGCTTCCTGGAGCGGATGAAGTTCTCCCTTTTGAGATAATCCTTCGATTGTAGTAATATGTTTCCCGTCAATTTGATGGGCCAGCATAAGACAGG
>DAIOEN010000528.1:0-2128 GCA_036746235.1 Vulcanimicrobiota bacterium
TTTCCCTGTCTGAACCATTATTGTTTTACATCCGCCGTCTCTTCCCATTTTTATATCACATGTTTTGTCACCTATAAAATAACTTTCTGCGATATTGATATTCAGATCTGTTGCGGCTTTTTTTAAAAGTTCTGTTTCAGGTTTCCTGCAACTGCAATTATCTGATGGTATATGGGGACAGTAATAGATACCGGCAATGTCGATATTTTTTTCTTTCAGTAAAGATATGACATAATTATGGAGTTTTTCCATATCATACCGGGTGTAATAACCTCTGCCTATACCTGACTGATTTGTTATTATTACAAGTTTATATCCTTTTAGGGACAGTACCTGCAATCCTTCAATGGCATGGGGTAAAAATTCCCAGTCTTCTGTTTTATGAACATAGTTTTTATCAATATTTATAGTTCCGTCTCTATCAAGAAATATTGCTCCTGTCATATTTTATCTCTCTTTTTATTTCCTCTACTGCAGTAGTGGCGGTTCCTGCTTTGCCGACAACAATACCTGCCGCATAATTGGCAATATATGAAGCTTCTTTCATTGTTCCTCCTGAAGCAATTGCTGTAGCGATAGTGGCAATTACCGTATCTCCTGCGCCTGTAACATCGTATACTTCTCTTGCTTTTGTAGGAAGTTTGAAAAAGTCACCGTCTTTTTTAAATAAATACATTCCCTGTGCTCCGCAGGTAATCAATATATGAGAATTCATTTCTTCCATTAATTTATGTCCTATTGTAGATATTGTATCTTCATTTTCCGCATAAATGCCTGTCATTTCAACTGCTTCCTTCAGGTTTGGCGTAATCAGATAGGCTCCTTTATAAAATTCTTTATGCTTTGGTTTCGGATCTATTATAACTTTTTTATTTGAATATTTAATTACAAATTCGGCAATTTCTTTTGTGATGGTTCCTTTTGCATAATCAGATAGTACTATCACATCATAATTATGTATTTTTTTCTTTAGCTGGCAGATAATCTTTTCTTCTGTATTTTTTGATATATCTACAGTATTTTCATAATCTATTCTGATTAACTGCTGGCTCTGACTTACAACTCTTATTTTCTGTATGGTTTTTTTAGTTTTATCCCTGAATACCATATCACCATTTATATGTTTTTCCTGAAGACATGCCAGGAGAATATTACCTGCTTCATCTTCGCCGGTTACTCCGCATATATTGGTTCCGGCTCCCAGGGATGCCGTATTGTTTGCTACATTTGCCGCACCTCCAAGTATATATTTTTCTTTCTTTACATTTACTACCTGAACAGGTGCTTCGGGAGATATCCTGTCTACTTCTCCGTATATATATTTGTCTAACATTATATCTCCTATGACAAGAATATTTTTATTTTTAAAATTATCAAGTATTTCTTCTGTTTCCATATGTTATTCGTCCTTTTACTAAAAATCGTTACTCGTAACGTGTAACAGGTGGTTTCGTAATGCGTGATGCGTAATGCGTGACGCGTAACGTGTGTTTAATCCCAGGGCGTTTAATTAAACGCCCCTACTCACCTTTCACTGGTCACTGGTCACTGGTCACTGAATAAAGCTCATCTTCTACCAGCTTACATATTATATGTCCTACCGTAATATGCACTTCCTGTATTCTCTGGGTACTATCGGAAGGGACAATAAATGAAATATCTGCTATGTCTTTTATTTTTCCTCCGTCTCTTCCTGTAAAAGCCACTGTAATTGCTCCTTCTTTTTTTGCCTGTACGATACCTTTTATTATGTTTATTGAATTTCCGCTTGTAGAAAAGGCAATAACTACATCTTTATTTTGAACAAAAGCTTCTATCTGACGTTCGAACACTCTGTCATAGCCCCAGTCATTTCCTATGGCTGTAAGGACTGAAGAATTTGTATTAAGGGCAATACTCGGTATGGCTTTTCTGTTTTTTATATCCAGTTGATGGGTAAGTTCTCCCTGAATATGCTGCGCATCTGCAGCACTTCCTCCGTTACCGAAGAGAACGACTTTCCCTCCCTGTCTGATAGATTTTATTATAACATTGGCAATCTCTTCAATTTTCCCTGAAAGGTTGTCTGCCACTTTTTTCTTTACTTCAGCACTGTCATAAAGTATTGATTTTATTATAGATTGCATGG
>DAIOEN010000529.1:0-2123 GCA_036746235.1 Vulcanimicrobiota bacterium
TAAGCTATCAGTTGAATGCCTATACAAATAAACCTAACAGTATGGCCAGAATTTACTCGGAGATTCATCAGAATATTCAGGATAAGTTCAATCAAGGAGGAGTGGAAATCATGTCTCCTCATTACAGAGCCATGAGAGACGGCAACCAGACTACTGTTCCTGCCAGTTATCTTCCTGAGAACTACAATCCTCCTTCCTTTAAGATTTTTCACGAGGGAAAACCTTCTTCGCAGAAGGATGAAAAAAAATGCTTATAGGAGCCAGTCTATTATGGAATTTGATATTTTCCTCTTTATATGTTATAATAAAATTAGTTTTTATAAAAACTATATCTATGAATACTAAATATATTCAGTGGTGAAATAAATGGCTATTTTAAATAATCTACTGGCAAAATTAGGCAGTGTTGTATTTTATAAATTTATGGGTACTGATTTATTTCGTCTGGTTCTGGCTATAGTGATTTTTACAATTATTATGCTTCTCAGAGGTATTTTTAGAAAATTTTTTATTAAAATACTGAATAAAGTAACAGTTAAAATGATTGTTTCTATGGATGATATTATTAAAGAACTGAAAACTCCTCTGGAAGTATTATTTATCGGTCTGGCAGTATGGATAGGTTTCTATATTCTCGGACTGGAAAAGGTTTTTGATGCTGTAACCAGGATTGAGAGAATCTTTATCATATTTATAATTACCTGGGGAATATACAGATCTTTAAATCTTGTCATATGCCTCCTGAAGAAATTAACCGAAGAGACGGAAACAAAGCTGGATAATTATCTCGTCGTATTTGCCGGAAATACGGTGAAAACCATTGTGATGATAGTAGGACTTGTTATGGTACTTCAGGAACTTGGTTATAATGTAACGAGTATTATTGCAGGTCTCGGAATAGGTGGTCTCGCTTTCGCTCTTGCCAGCAAGGATTTTGTTGCCAATATATTCGGATTTTTTACCATATTTATGGATAAACCTTTTACAGTAGGAGACTGGATATCCACTCCCGATGTGGAAGGAACTGTTGAAGATATATGGCTTCGCTGTACCAAAGTAAGAACCTTTGAGCAGGCACTTGTAACCATTCCAAATTCTGTTCTTGCAGCGAAACCCATTGTTAACAGATCGATAATGAGAAAGAGGCTAATTACTTTTAAGCTGGGAATTACCTATTCCAGTAAAGCAGGGCAGATTGAGGAACTATGCAGAATGCTCAGGAAAATGCTGGGCAATCACCCTGATATAAATAAAGAAATAATCTATGTCTATTTTACGGAATTTGCCGATAGCTCTTACAATTTATTTCTTTATTTCTTTACAAATACCACTTTATGGAAAGAATATTTAGATGTTCAGCAAGACATAAATCTCAAAATTATGAAGATTTTAGAAGAACTTGATATAGAAGTTGCCTTTCCGTCCAGGAGTATTTATATAGAAAATCTTCCTTTAGACGTTAAGACTTTGTATAAAACCGGCAATACGTAATGAAAATTTTATCATACTATACTTTCATATTTTTTAAATAAAAATTTATCTTAAAATATATTATAACAACTATGTTAACAATCAAAGAATCTAAAGAAATAAACAATCAATCTAATAATTTGTTCCGGAACAGGAATAGAATTTTGAAAGTTGACTTGAATATGGAACTTTTGAAAAATACTCTGTACTACAACTTTCCTGAGAGCCTGACTGACTCGTTTAAAACTGAAAATAGAGTAATTATGAGAAGAATAGAGCCATTTAGCATAAAGCTCTTGCAATATGCCCATTTCCCAGAGAGAAAAACTGATTATAGAAAGAGCAATAAACCTTTTTATTGCCATAGTATTAATCATATTATGTTATAATATTTTTGAGAAAATTTTTTATTATAAGGGAGGTATTTAAAATGAGAGAAACTCTTACTGTTACTGATAACAGGACTGGAAAAACATATGAACTGCCTCTGGTACAAAACAGTGCCGTAAATGCCATTGATCTCAGGAAAATTAAAATAAACGATGGTGATTTTGGCCTTTTGAGTTACGACCCTGCTCTGTTAAATACTGCTACATGCAAAAGCTCGATTACCTTTATAGACGGGCAGAATAGTATACTTAAATACAGAGGTT
>DAIOEN010000530.1:0-2119 GCA_036746235.1 Vulcanimicrobiota bacterium
ATCTGATCATAAATTATTCTGGATATTTCCATAACAACAAACCTTTCATTTTCTAAAACGACATATTCAACTGTCAAATTATAAAAATGTCTGAAATTAAATTCTATGGTCATAAAAAAAATCCTCTTTCCTTGACGTTCTGTTACCATTAACATATAATTACATGAACACATCACTACTGAAGTGAGCATAAATAATTAATTTTAAAATCGTAAAGGGTGAAGAGATTTTATTAAATATTAATGCTTAAGCCAGTATCGCAGTATTTTCATAAAATAAAGGAGAAAAAATAATGAAGGATTACGAAATAAGGTTTTTAGGTGTTTCGACATTCTGCAAACTTCCTCATACAAGAGATTTAACAGGAGTAGATGTGGTAGTTGTAGGTGTTCCTATGGATCAGGTAACTTGTTCAGGCGCATCCTATGGTACAAGATCAATAAGGGCAGCTTCCCGCACCTATGGTACTGCCTATATGTTTAACGAAAGAATCTTTGATGTAGAGACAAAAAAATTCTTACTTGAAGGGATTAAAATTATTGATTACGGTGATATTCTTCCCGGCCCGGGTACAGTAGAAGAAAATATGGATATCATCCATGATGGTTTTAAGGAAATTATAAAAGGAAATGTATTCCCTGTAACCATAGGCGGAGATCATTCCATTACGTTTCCCATAGTCAAAGCTTTCGGCGATATACCCCTTGATATAATCCATTTCGATACACATCTGGATTTTAAAGATGCAGTAAAAGAAGAAGAAATTATCTATTCTCATGCAAGCCCTATAAGAAGAATTTCAGAATTAAAGAATATAAATAAAATTACTCAAATAGGTATAAGAGGACTGCAGAATGGCTTCACTGTTTATGAAGATGCAAAAAAATACGGTCTTAATATAATTACTGCAGAAGAAGCTATAGAAAACGGCCCGGAATGGACAGTAAGCCAGATACCTTCCGGTAAAAACATTTATGTAACAATAGATATTGATGTTATGGACCCTTCAGTAGCTCCCGGCACAGGCCTTTATGAACCGGGTGGTTTTAACTATCATCAACTGAAAAAAATGTTAAAATCTCTCCCGAAGAAAGGAAATATTGTTGGTTTTGATCTGGTAGAAGTAAATCCTCAATATGATCATTCTGAAGTGACTGCCCAGCTGGCAGGAAGAATTATACTGGATTTTCTGGGCATGATACTGGAGGCAAAAAAAGAAGCAGGGAAAGGAATTGTTTACTTCGAAAAATAAATGATATTTTACTGATATTTCCCGATAAAAAAGATAAAAAAAAGAGCCTGAGGGCTCTTTTTTTTATCGAAATAACATTAGCCTGCTCGTGTCAGTGCTTCACCTACTCTGATCTGATTCTGAGCAACCTTCCCTCTGCCTTCGTGTATCTTTGAGGCCTGCTTGGAAAGATGATCTCTCAAACTTTCCTTATTCTTTAACCTGTCCATTTCCTGTTTCTGTCTTTCATGCTGAATAGTCTGCATCTGTGTCTGCACGGCCTGCTGATCTGACTGCTGAGAACCAATCATTGACATTTGCTGGGCACCAGAACCCATTCCGCCTGCTCCAATTGCATCTGCCATTTTACGTTCCTCCTTCTTGATACAGTTTCAATAACAACGATTTCAATTAATAATATATCACTTGAATTTAAAAAATGTCAAGTACCGGAGAAAAATTTTTTCAGAAAATTACAGAAAAAAAGATATTTTTAAGAATTTATTATCTGTTGTGGTAATAAGAGGTCACATTGACTGGCATATACAAAATATTCATGAGAAAAAAGTGTATAAAAAAATAAAGAGTCCGCGAAAGCGGACTCTTTATTTTATAGGGTGGTACTAGCCTGCTCTTGTCAAACTTTCACCGACTCTGATCTGATCCTGAGCAACTTTACCTCTGCCTTCATGTATCTTTGAGGCCTGCTTGGAAAGATGATCTCTCAAACTTTCCTTATTCTTTAACCTGTCCATTTCCTGTTTCTGTCTTTCATGCTGAATAGTCTGCATCTGTGTCTGCACAGCCTGCTGATCTGACTGCTGAGAACCAACCATTGACATTTGCTGGGCACCAGAACCCATTCCACCTGCTCCAATTGCGTCTGCC
>DAIOEN010000531.1:0-2118 GCA_036746235.1 Vulcanimicrobiota bacterium
ATGATACACTATGGCCAATCAGCATAGTACTGTAAAACTGGTATTTCGTTCCCTTGGTTCAAGGAATTATCTGTTATTCTTTATAGGACAGGGACTCTCCCTCATAGGCACATGGTGCCAGATTACAGCAATGAGCTGGCTCATATATCGTCTGACGAATTCGGCTTTTCTGCTCGGAGCCACAGGTTTTACGTCTCAATTCCCTGCTTTTCTCATAGCACCTTTTGCAGGCGTTATAGCAGACAGAATGAGCAGAAAAAATATTCTGCTCATAACACAGATACTTTATATGATTCAGTCCTTTACACTTGCCATGCTTGTCATATACAACCGTATAACCATATGGCATTTAATATTATTAAGCCTTGTTGCAGGTATTATAAACGGTTTTGATATGACTGTAAGGCATTCATTTGTAAATGACCTGGTTGAGAACAAAGAACATCTTGGTAATGCAATAGCGCTGAATTCTTCTCTGTTCAATATGGCCAGACTGGTAGGCCCTACAATAGCAGGACTGATCATAGGAGCTGCAGGAGAAGGCATATGTTTTCTTATTAACAGCATAAGTTTTATTGCTATTATAATTGCACTTCTCTTCATGAAAATTAACGGCGAAGAAAAGAAAAAAACCGAATTTTTCCAGGGCATGAAAGAGGGATTTATCGGTGCCTTCAATTCCGTTCCCATTAAAATGGCACTGTTTCTTACGGCTCTGGTCAGTTTGATGGGTATGTCTTACGGTGTCCTTATGCCTGTTTTCGCAAAAGATATTTTCCATGGAGGCCCTCATACACTGGGTTTCCTGATGTCTGCCTCAGGGCTCGGTGCTCTCATGGGAGCTCTTACCATTGCATCAAAAGAAACAAGCAGAGGGTTTGAAAGACTTATCCCCGCAGGGGCATGTATATGCGGCCTTGGTCTTACAGGTGCCGCTTTTTCATCCAATCTTTATTTATCTATGGTATTAATCTTTTTAACAGGCTACGGTATGATTGTATTTTTCACATCCAGCAATACTCTTATACAGACCACTGTAGAAAAAGACATGTGCGGCAGAGTAATGAGCCTTTATACAATGTCTTTTTCCGGCACAATGCCTTTAGGCAGTATTCTTGCAGGTTCTCTTGCACAGAATATAGGCGCCCGGTATACTATACTCATAGGGGGAGTTTTCTGCATCTGTGGTGCTCTCCTGTTTGCAGGAAGAGTAAAACCCCGGAAAGAACAATTTGTTTATCAGGAGTGACATATGAAATATTTTTTAATCATATTTTTTCTTTTACTGTCTTTAAATGTGTCAGGTCAGGAAATCCCATCTTCCATAGATAACCGTGGAGAAATGCTTCTTATCCCGGAAGGTGAGTTTATCATGGGAACAGACCTGGAGCAGATAAAAAACACTATAGAACTTCTGGGAGGCTGTGAAGAATGGTATATACTGGAATACCCGAAACACAGAGTAAATCTTCCGTCCTATTATATTGATAAATATGAAGTGACAAATAAAGATTACTGTGAATTTTTAAATAAAGCAGGCAACCAGGAAGAAGAAAAAGGTGTTTATTATATTAAAATAACATCCAGTAACTGTCTTTTATATCAGGATCAAAAAGGAACTTTCAGACCGAAAAAAGGTTATGAAAATTATCCTGTTATCCTGGTTTCGTGGTACGGAGCAAAGGCCTATGCAAAATGGGCAGGCAAACGCCTTCCTACAGAAGCGGAATGGGAAAAAGCTGCGAGAGGCACAAAAGGCTGGTTCTGGCCATGGGGAAATTCATGGGATAAAGACAAATGTAATAACTGGAAAATGAAAAAGAAAAACCTCCTTAAACGTATGCCCGATATTTATGACGGCAGAGGGCCTTTGCCTGGAGGAACATTTCCCGAAGGGGCAAGTCCTTACGGTGTAATGGATATGTCCGGCAATGTAGCAGAATGGTGTGCTGATTGGTACGGTGTCTATCCGGGCTATCCCTATTATGCAGGAGATAATTATTATGAATTTACCCATAAAGTAACAAGAGGAGGTTCATGGGGAATTGATATGCCCGGAGGTCTTCGATGTGCCACAAGAAGCATTCACAGATCCTATGCGCCTGACCCATATACGGG
>DAIOEN010000532.1:0-2099 GCA_036746235.1 Vulcanimicrobiota bacterium
TATATAAATTACGGGATTTCAAGGTGAGGCAATTTTTTATTTAGTGAAAAGTGAAAAGAATAGGACATTATTCACTTTTCACTACTATTATTCACTGAATTTACTAAGAGCCTATCCGGAAAGTCATCAAATGCCTTTCGGGGTGTAAATAAATATTACTTTTCGGATAGGCTCTTAGTACCGTAACAGGTAAAAGGGTATCCATAAAAAGCTTCTGCCTGGCAGGATCTGGAGAAGAAAAATTAGTCTTTTATATAGAATTAAAAATTAAATAAGGGTTAATTTATTGTCTGTAAAACAAATTATATAAGGCAAATTATTTTTCTTCGTAAGAGCCTGCCAGGCAGAAGCTTTTTACCACAGTTCGGTATTGCTCGAAGGTTCACTAAAAATCCATGACTTTTTCAATAAGTTCCTCATATCTTATCTTCAGATTCTCAAGATCTTTTTTCTCTCCCTCTGATATATCTTCTTTTGCAGAGAGTTTTTCTATTGAAGCAGAGAGAGATCTTTCATCTATAACCCATTGTTCTATGAGTTGAAGCTTTGTATCTGATATTGAAAAAGCACTGCATATTTCTTTTATCAACTCATTTTCACTGGCACAGAAATCATCATCTACATAGCCGATTGCTATAAGTTCAACAAGCAGTATTATCCTTGCTTCCCTCGACGTGAATATCTGCCATGCTTTATTTATCTCTTCTACTTTAACGGCATCATTCATGTGAAGACCCATTTCTTCCGTTAACTTCTTTAAAAGAGATACTTCTACAACCTTTATCTTATTATCGATTTTTATAAGTTTTTGAGCCAGATAAAGGAAATTTTTCTTTTCTCTCTCATTTAATTTTTGTAAAAACATGATTTTAACTCCTTATCAAACATCGTAACGCGTTATAATCTTGACGCGTTACGGGTGGTTCGTGATGCGTAATGCGTATACACTCACTTTTCACTACTCATGACTCACAACTCACCAGAACATAGTATATCACATAAAAGGGAAGTTTCAATAAGAGGAGAATTATCAGTCAGAAAAAAGGATTTATTTATGAAAAAAAAACTATATGATGCAATGTTAATAAATATGCCCTTTGACTATTTTTCGTGGCCTTCCATAGGACTCAGCCTCTTAAAGGCATCTCTCAAAGGGAAGGTATCATGTAATATCAGATATTTTTCTCTCGATTTTGCAGAGAAATTCTGTTCTCCACGGCTGAATAATATGATAGCCAACAATTACCCCTCGGCCATGTGTCAGGTCGGAGAATGGATTTTTTCATCCTGCAGTTCAGCCGGTGGCACTTATATAAAAAATGTATTACAGGGAGGGCTCAGGGAATATAAAAATATCAGTGTTGCCGGAGATATTATCGATGAAATAGTCTCTGTAAAAAACATGGTGAATGATTTTCTTGAATATTGTGTCATGGAGATCCTTGACAGTAAACCTTCCGTAGCTGGTTTCAGCAGTAATTACGGACAGCAGTTATCATCTCTCTGTCTTGCGGAAAAAATAAAAAAACAGTCGCCTGAAATATTTATATTATTCGGAGGATGTAACTGTGAAGGTGTTATGGGAGCAGAAATCATAAAAAATTTTCCTTCTGTAGATGCCGTCGTATCGGGAGAGGGAGAGCCTGTATTTTCAGAGATAGTGCAAAGAGTGCTTTCAGGTAAATCCATATCGGACATTCATGGGGTTTATACAAAAGACAATATAAAAAAGATTAATTATGTCAATACATTACCTGTGACAGATATGGACAGTCTCCCCTGCCCTGATTACGATGATTTTTTCGAACAGTGGAACAATAGTTCTCTCTCTAAAAATCCCGATATAATAAACAATAAATACTACAGACCTGTCATACATTTTGAGACATCCCGCGGCTGCTGGTGGGGTGAAAAAAAAAGATGCACTTTCTGCGGTTACGGACAGGATATTCATTTCAGAAGCAAACATCCCGGCAGAGCACTTGAAGAATTTTCATATCTTACTGAAAAATATCCGGAATTCATCGTCGTTCATGTAGATAACATAGTTGACATGAAATATTTTAAAGATTTTTTACCTTATATTAAATCAAATAAAC
>DAIOEN010000533.1:0-2097 GCA_036746235.1 Vulcanimicrobiota bacterium
AAATTCAGCGGAGGTCGTACTCAATACAAAAGTTCTTCCTATCAGGCATCTTCCGGAGGTAGCTACGATCCTGATAGTGGAAAGTATATTTTTATTATTATATTGATAGCTGCTGTTATAGGTATATTTAAATATATAACAGATAACAGTCAATCAACCTTTTCTTTTTATAATACAGGTTATTCTTCTCCTGAAGCATATACTCCTCAGAAACCTTATATGCCATATCAGCCATTTACCCCTCTTAAACCTTATAATCCCGGCAGAGGAACCCCTGTTTCCCATCAGATAAAAATTTATAAACTGAAAGATCCAAATTTTTCGCGACCTCTTTTCCTTGATTTTGTACAGGTTCTTTATACAAAGTTTCAGATTGCAAGAGGTGATAAATCCTGGAAGGGACTCAGTCCATATGTAAGTAATGGAGTGATTAATTCTTTAAGAGTCCTTCCTGATAGGGTAGAAGATGTTATAATCGGTGCAATCGATATCATGTCTATAGAGAGTCTGTTTGATGAAGATAAAATAACAGTTCGATTCGAAGCGAATTATAGTGAACATAAAAATGGCATTGTAGGTACACCTTCACAGATATATTATACAAAAGAGAGATGGATTTTCCAGAGAAAAAAGGGAGTCTTATCGAAAGGTCCTGAAGATATATCTTCACTCCACTGCCCCTCCTGCGGAAGTCCTGTAGAACTCAGGAAAGACGGCACATGTTCCTATTGTGAGCAGTTAGTTACAAAAGGAGATTTTCACTGGCTCGTATCAAATATTACATCCCTTGAGAAATGCCTGAGACCACCTGTTGAAACAGGAGGAGACGGCATTGAAGAAGGTACGGATTTACCTGATGTAGTTGATGGAAATCTTCAGGCAGAAAAAAGAGCATTTCTCATGCGGTATCCGAATTTTGTCCCTGGAGATTTTGCTTCTAAAGTAAGAAGTACCTTTATAAAACTCCAGCATGCCTGGTCTACATGTAACTGGGAAGAAGCAAGGCCTCTTGAAACAGATTGTTTATTTTCAATGCATAAATACTGGATGGACAGGTATAAGGCAGAAGGTATAAGGAACTGCCTTGAAGATATAACCATAATGACAATTACTACGGTAAAGATTGAACGTGATGCTTTTTATGAGAGTATTACAGTAAGAATTAAAGCGGTTATGAAAGATTATACTCTGGATAAGCATGGAAAGGTAATTGACGGAGACAGGAGACAGGCCAGACGTTTTTCCGAATACTGGACCTTTATAAGAAGAGCAGGTTTTGCAGGAGATACGAAGAAAAAGAAAGAAGATGCCTGTCCCAACTGCGGAGGAGATTTACATATAAACATGGCAGGTATATGCGATTACTGCGGAAGTAAGATAACGTCAGGCAATTTTGACTGGATTCTTTCTACAATAGAACAGGATGAATCTTATGAAGGATAAACCTGATGAGGAGGCTTATATGAATAAATTAAAAATTTTTTTCTTATTATTTCTCATTTGTTTAACGTCAGCTGTACCTGCGAAAAATTCTGTTACAGGTAAAAGGATTTATATTCAGGACAGTTCTTACAGTGTGATAGCTTATATAGAACCGGACGGAACGGTTCTGAACGGTTCCAATTCAATCATGGGTTATATAAATTCCGATGGCTCCATACTTAATTCTTCTTATTCCTCTCTGGGATATATTCAATCTGACGGAAGAATATTAAATTCTTCTTATTCTTCTCTGGGATACATTAATAATGACGGAACACTTCTCAATTCTTCTTATTCCGTGAGGGCTTATATCAGAAATAATTATGTCCTTGATAGTTCTAACAGAACTCTTCTTTATTTCGATACACCTGTTTCAAAAAAGGTGATAGCAGTTTTTTTTATGTTTTTCTATTAAAATGAAAAAACTTGCGAGTCTGAAAAACTTATTTTTCGCGCTCTACCATTGAGCTACTCCCCGGAGATGTCGGGGAGGCAGGATTCGAACCTGCAGCATCGGCATCCATAGTGCATGTAAGTTTTTCATGTTATAGCAAGTTTTTTTTATCGTAACATGAAATTTATTTATTGTCAATAAATAATAATATTTTCTGAAAA
>DAIOEN010000534.1:0-2082 GCA_036746235.1 Vulcanimicrobiota bacterium
CCACCCATTTTTCTTTTTGCTTTATGCAATACATCCAGAATAGGATATATAACATTTTCAGCCTTGGAGTAATCTATATGACCGAATTTATCCACATCTGCAAGAGTGAAATTTTCTCCGAGTAAAGGTGATATAATTTCATCATATTCTCTCTTGGAAAGATCATATTCAAATGTTCTGTTATCCCATACATTACCTCTCAGGAGATTTACAGTAACATTTTCTACAGGCTTTCCAAAAAATCTCTTATTTTCAATTTCACTTGTAAGTTCCACTTTAATCTGCTCGGCAAAAGATACAAATTTAGCTCTGAGCATTTCTTTTTCTATCTCATTCAGAGAATCTATATCTACTTTCTTTCTGAATTTCTCGATAAACCTGTCAGCGAGAAGATTATCAAAGTCATCTCCTCCGATTCTGGTATAACGAGAAATAGCAATATCATCTACATCAACCCTGTTTTTCTCATGGTTAAAAAATGCTGTATGGAACGATACATCAAGGGTTCCGCCGCCAAGATCAAAAACAAGAACATTTCTGGGTTCATTAAAATCTATAAGAGAAGATGGAATTTCTTCTCTGTTCTGACGATTGATAAAATCATACAAAGCTGCTCTTGGTTCGTCAAGAAGGATATCTCTTGAAGAACCGTCATCTTCGGTACACTTAAAACCTGCCAGCTGAGCTGCTCTGAGTGTAGCAGCTCTCATATCTGTGTCAAAAGAAGCTGGAACTGTTATTACAACATCATCAGGCTCAAATCCAAAAAAATCTTTGGCAGAAATTTTAATCTGACGCAGTACGAGAGATGCAATCTCTTCAGGTTTCCATTCTCTTCCATCAAAATTAAACGTTTTAGTTGTACCCATATAATTTTTGACTGATTTTACGACTCTACTTGACTGCCTTACCAGCATAGCTTTGGCATATTCACCTACTATAGGTACTTCATTTTCTCGGAAGTAAACAAAAGAAGGCAAAATTTCCTTTTTAACGATACCGCTTCCAATAGAGGTCATCGTAATAGGAACCAATTTGGCTTCAACCTGTTTGGTTTTCAAATCTACCTTTCCCCAGCTCATTAAAGAATTAGTAGTTCCCAAATCAATTCCCAGATAAAAATTCTTCTTACTAACAGCCATAATTTTGCTCCTTTTCAACACACTCTAAAAAAATCTTATAAGAAATTTTTCATATAACAACATCTAAAAGCTTTCCCGAACCTTTGGTCTGGAGATAATATCTTTCCTATATGTCCATCCCGGAGCGTACACCTTAACCTTCTTTATCTCTTTTCCATCTTTAAATTCAGATCCTTCATAGTCATAATTTTCCGACTGAGCCAGATTAATCTGTAATTCACAGCCAATATCTACCATTGGAGTAATACCACACTTCTTCAGGAAATTATGATACATCCTTATAGTCATCGTAGAATTTTCTGCTTCAGGTGGAGGTTCCCATCCTTTTGCTTTAAGATCTTTAATCTGTTTCTCAGTCTGAGCTACATTATCAAGTAAATTACCATATTCCGGTGAATTCATCTGCTTAAATAGATCTATTATAGCTTTATGCTGAGTCTCTATTTCTAAATTACCGGCTCTTCCCTTTATATCATCCAGTTCCTGCTGGGTCATTTCATAGGCACTCATAAGATCTGCATTCTCACTCTTTATAAGTCTGAGTTCTTCTTCAATTGTTCCGGATATACTTTCAGTTCCTGCAGTAGTTTTTGCTGCCGCAGATGAAACATTATTACTAAAAACTCTCATTAATTCTATCAATTTTCTAGACATTTAAACTTGGTTTTAAATCATACCGGGAAGGTATTTCTCTGCTTAAATAAAGCAGATTAAAACCAATTCCTCCTTTCTAACTATAACTAATGATCCACTCTCAACGAATTTCAGGAGTTCTATCATAAGTCTGTCCAATAGAAACTATTATAACAAAGAACGATTACTAAAAGCAATATTAGATAGTGTTTTTTTCTATCTATAAAATTATATTATAATAATTATTTTCTGTATGTCTGTATTTAACATTACCATGCAAAAATCCTCCCAAAATACAGATAATTTT
>DAIOEN010000535.1:0-2046 GCA_036746235.1 Vulcanimicrobiota bacterium
TGCCCATTACACTATCCCACGGCTAAAGTCCGTGGGCTTTCCCCGGAGATCGTAATCTTTCATCGTAGGCTTCTTCTCTGTTGAACCTGAAATCAGGCTCTATATGATGATATTCTTCTATTAAAGACAGCATTTCTTTACTTTTGTTCAGTTTAGAATCAACAAAGTCAATTATTTCGTTAAATACTGTTGTGTTCACATTTTCCGGTAAAGTTATTATAAGAGAATTATTTCTTAATTCTATCATAGGTTTACTCAGCATTTTTTTCTGCCTTTCTCCTTGCAAAATTATAGTTTCCAATGAAATTATATCATGAAAATAAATAAAGTAAAAGCCAGATAAGCAGGTCCGGATTTATTGTCTATATATATTATCAAAACCGGAATTAATAACGGCATTATAAACATTAAGAGTGCAATAAAAATTTTAAAAATTATCAGTATGTTCATTCCAGCTAAAAACAAGATCTTCTTCAGGATAAAAATCATTTATTTCAATAAAATAGATTTTTCTGTCCTTTTCTATATAACTCTTGGTTATCTTATAGGTACAATCTTTCAGAGGCCACTTACAGGGTAGATTGATATAAAACTGCGCTTTCTTTACCGGCCTTTTCCATGTTCTTGTTGTCTCTGTAATATATACTCCTCTGTTATCACATACTTCCTGACAGTATGAAACCAGAGCTTTTCTTTTTTCCCCGGGAGAATAAGGGGAAAGATTGTATCTGAGTTCCTTCCCTGTAAAGACAGGAACAACTTTAATCCATGGTGTTTTCTCTCCGCCCTCTTCCATGACTTTCCAGGAAATAACTGTTACTTCCGGGAAAGGATAAAAAAGCTCCGGTATCCAGATGGATTTTCCTCCATTTTCATATGTGTAGATGCCTTCTACCGACATATTCCTTGCCGAAATAGTAATATATATCTTTTCCTCAGTAAAACGGCCGGGAAATTCATGGACTGAATAAAGGTAAGAACAATAGATAAGGCCGGAAGCAAGTATAAAAGTAATTATAAATATTAAAAATTGAGAGATTTTCATAACAGTATTATTCTTCCATCCTGACTACAGTAAAACCCTGACTGCGTTAATAGCGCCCCTCTGACATATTAAGACCTTTTGAGGGACTGTACTGAGGATATCCGGGTTTGGTCCACCATTTCGGATGCCCCTTTGTACACCACACAGTATAATTATCTGCACTGTGACTGTATTTATAAGTGGAAACAGAGTATTTAATATCGTAAAATTTCTCCCAGAAATATTTTGAACTGAATGGTTCCTCTCCGGGAAGATTGGTACAGACAGGTACTTTTTCTAAATATTTACCTTCCAGTTCCTGAAGAGAATCAGGATATTTTCCCTTATCTGTATAATATTGTTCAATTGCTGTTGCTATATTCATTAAATTATCATATCCACATCTTGTATAACCACTGTCATACCATAAAAAAAGAGAACCACCCTGAAGGAGTATAAGTAAAACAATAGAGGAAAAAAACCATAAAACCGAAAGAAGTGCCATGTTTACAGTATTTATGACAGGATAATTCTTCAATCTTCCTTTTTCTCTGAACTGTCTTATTGTTATTATCACAGTGACGACAAAGATAAATAAACTGGCAAAAATAAAACTTTGATAAAAGAAAAAATATAAAGATAAAGTCCATAGAAATATATAGATAATTGATGTTAAATAATTATAGGCTAAAGGATATTTTGTCTCCAGCCATTTCTTACATAAACGTATTATGGCCATCAATAAAAGAAGTATTATTATAAAAATCCATGTAATGTAAAAAAAATGGCCTATTCTCGCCATTCCAATACTTGCACTACCGTAATGAACAATAATACTTTCTGTAAGGAAATGAAAGAAGAAAACATCAGAAAGTATAACTATCAATGGCAATGTATAAAGTATAATTAAAGATTTCTTCCATTTACTGGAAATCTGTTTTTCTGTCAGAACTACCCATAGACGAAAAAATAAGACAAGATAGATTATAACAAGAAGAGGTAACAGTATATAATGAGGGAAA
>DAIOEN010000536.1:0-2045 GCA_036746235.1 Vulcanimicrobiota bacterium
TGATTATAACAGAGGTTATGGATACAAATGAAATAGAGCTTATAGAGAAATATGCTGATATATTCCAGATTGGCGCAAGAAATTTTCAAAATTATAAACTCCTTAAAGCAGTAGGAAGTAAGAGAACACCTGTTTTATTAAAGAGAGGTTTTTCTGGAACTATAAAAGAATTGCTCATGTGTGCCGAATATATTCTTTCCGAAGGAAATGAACAGGTAATTCTCTGTGAAAGAGGCATAAGAACCTTTGAAGACAGCACCAGGTTTACTCTTGATTTAAATGCTGTGCCATTGCTTAAAAAACTTACCCATCTTCCTGTTTTCGTAGACCCCAGTCACGGCACAGGCGATCATGAACTGGTAATACCTATGTCACGGGCTGCTGTTGCTGCCGGAGCAGACGGTCTTATTGTAGAAGTTCATCCTGATCCGAAAAATGCTCTTTCCGATGGTTATCAGACTCTTACCTTTGAAAAATTTCATGTCTTGATGGAAGAGATAAAGAAGATAGCTCTTGCTCTTGATAGAAGTGTTTAGATTATGGATATGATTGAAATAATACCTGTAGAAAATATTGATGGTTCCGTAGAAATTCCCGGATCAAAAAGTTATACTGCAAGAGCACTTCTTATAGCTGCTCTTGCGGCAGGTAAGACTGTACTTAGAAATGTGCTGCTCTGTGATGATTCAAGATATATGGCTCACGGGTTAAGGGAATTTGGCATTAACATAATAGAAGAAGGGAATTGTTTTACTGTTTACGGTACGGACGGAAAATTACAGGTTCCTCATAAGGAAATATTCCTCGGAAATTCCGGTACTGCCACAAGATTTTTAACAGGTTTTTCTTCTCTCTGTCGCGGCAGAAGTGTCCTTACCGGTAACAACAGAATGAAAGAAAGACCGATTGTTGAATTGTTGAATGGCTTAAAACAGCTAAATGTGCAGAGCCATTCCTTAACGGGATGTCCCCCTGTAGAGGTATATGGAGGCACGTTAAAGGGAGGCATCTGTGAAATGAAAGGTTCCATTTCGAGCCAGTATTTTTCATCCATAATGATGATTGCTCCTTTTGCCATGTCAGATACTGTGATTAAAGTGTCAGGTGAACTTACATCAAAATCTTATATTGATATTACGATTGATATTATGAAGTATTTCGGTGTTAATGTTGAGAATGATAATTACAGAGAATTTTTTATAAAATCAGGACAGAGATATACTTCACGGGAATATACAGTTGAAAGTGATGCATCTTCTGCATCATATTTTTTTGCTGCTGCAGCCATAACAGGCGGTACGATAGTTATAAAAAATATAAATCCTTATTCACTTCAGGGTGATATAAAATTTGTAGATGTACTTGAAACCATGGGATGTTCCGTAATCAGAAAAGATAGAGATATTTCCCTTACAGGAAGAGCTTTGAAAGGTATTGAAATTGATATGAATACTATGCCTGATACTGTCCAGACCTTTGCTGTTGTAGCGAGTTTTGCAGAAGGGGAAACAGTTATAAAAAATGTTTCCAATTTGAGAATAAAAGAAACTGACAGACTGAAAGCCCTTGCTGTAGAATTAAGCAGAACCGGTATATCTGTGAAGGAAAGGGAAGACGGTCTGGTTATAAAAGGAGGATCTCATAAAGGAGCGGAAATTGATACATCCGATGATCACAGAATGGCTATGAGTTTTGCTCTTATGGGGCTCAGGATACCAGGAATAAAAATAAAAAACCCTCTCTGTGTGAGTAAATCTTTCCCTGAATTCTGGGAGAAATTGAAAGGTATAGGTGTTTGGGTACATGACGTGTAACGCTTGACGCGTAACGTGAAGGAGACCTCTTATAGTCAGGTCAGTAAAAGAGCCGGTGTAAACGACACCGGCTCTTTCTTTACAGAAGTCGTCATTTGTGTTATTCCGGTCTGGAGTCCTCTATGATAATACCATGCCGGTCTTCCTGGAGGATTTCCATCCTTTCTTCCATTCGTTCTTCCATTCGCTCTTCCATTCGCTCTTCCATTCGCTCTTCCATTCGTTCTTCCA
>DAIOEN010000537.1:0-2037 GCA_036746235.1 Vulcanimicrobiota bacterium
TGAAATTATTGGTAAACTCGATGAAAATGAGATTATTAATAAAATAGGAGAAGATAAAGTAACAAAAGCTCTTTTAAATAAAGTCGGTAAGGAAAAACTGCTTCAGTTACTGGATAAACTTGACAGGGAGACAGACCGGGATTTATAGGATTATAAAGATTACCAGGATTTTTGTAACTTATTTCAAATCCCGGTAATCCTTAAATCCTGATAATCGTGGTTCAGACTATTTTGTCCTGACGATACGGAAACCGAGGGAGCCGTTAATGCGGCTATCGGGCGAATTGTAGAAACGGTAGCCTGACTGGCAGTAGCTATCACTGCTACTCCAACTGCCACCGCGCCGGACACGGTTCGAACCAGAAGTTGGACCAACAGGATCAATACCACCGGCAGGTGGATTTGCATCAGATATATTATGACACCATTCAAATACATTCCCGCTCATATCATATACCCCCCAGGGATGACTGCCTCCATAACCTACAGGAGCAGGAAGTCCGCTTGTACATGTTCCTCCATCATTATATCCATACCAACACTTGTTTAATCCTATAGTTGCATCAAGTGTATCTCCCCAGTAATAATTAGTAGTCGTACCACCTCTGCACGCATATTCCCACTCTGCCTCTGTTGGTAATCTGTAACCATTTGCTGTAAGATTAACTGTATAAGTATTATGATCATTTATATTTGTCCAGCTATAACAGGGTGTTAATCCTTTCTGATTACTTAACCAGTTACAATACTGAACCGCATCCATCCAGTTTACAAAACGAACCGGATAACTGTCATATGTAGTGTTATTTAATTCTGATGTATTACCATGATGAGACTGAGCATCGGCCCACTCTCTGTATTGTGAATTAGTTATTTCATACTTCCCTATAGAATAGTCATGTGTGAAGGTAATCTGTGGAGTGTTAAATTGAGATAATGTATAGGTACCCTTAGGTATCAAAACCATGTCAACAGGCTCTCCGACAATCACTTCATACGTTCCGGTTCCTTTATAGAAGAAAATTTCCTCAATAGTATTCTCTCCTCTTACTGATACTTCAATACGATATTTCCCTGCAGGAAGATTTACGGAACCTGCTATGGAAGTATTGCCCCATGAAGTAAAAGATGTCGGATTATAAACAGTTCCCCATGGATTGTTGGGATCATTTTCATTAACCTGAATGAAATTCACCGCACCGTTAACAGAAGCCTGAGAAGTTCCGAAATTGGTGCCTGCAAGTGTAAAACTCACTGAAGTAGTTCCATTTGTAGAATCCTTATCAGGAGTCACTGAAGTCAGTGTAGGAAGTCCGTAAACAAGAACCCTTCCGGTCTGGCCGTCATAATTGAACTGTCCCTGTGTATTAAATATTTGATTTACAGCAGGAAAAACCTCTGCAGTAACAGGCTGTGTAATATGAGTGGCATGATCTATTGGGCCTACAGTTACTGCTCCGCTGTTCATACTGGCAGTTCTGTCATTTGTGTAATCATGATTTTGAAAAGAAATGCTGCTTCCCTGAGGAATATCAATATTTTGAGGCACATAGGAACCGTCACTCTGTATTGCAACGCCTAAAAGAATAAGTCCCGGGCCTTCTGTTGCTCCGGGGGTCATATAGAAACCATGTTTTCTCTGACAGAGAAGGTTTCCTGACGGGTCAAGGACTTCAATAGTTGCAGTATTTAATCCGACCGGCACATTTGAAACTGTTAATGTATAAGTTCCTGCCCCTGTGGGGTCAAGGTCGTTTCTTTCTCCCACTATTGAAGTAGCTATTGATTCACCGGTGATTGTAACTCTCAGTGTATGGGAGTTATAGGGGAGATCTGACCCTGCAAGATCTTTCGCTCTGACGCCGGAACCTGAGCCGGGGAATTGTACCTCTACTTTAAAGGTACCTGTCGGTAAATTTGAAGGTATTGTAGAACCGGGTGTCGCAGTAGGGTTACCGGGGACTTCAACGAGTGTTCCCGGGGTGGCAGTCGGATCTATTGTAGTAACTGACCCGTTATTGGGAATTACTCCTGTAG
>DAIOEN010000538.1:0-1985 GCA_036746235.1 Vulcanimicrobiota bacterium
TGTTGTTCTGAAATGACTATTTTATAATCACTCTATTTATGCTATTATATTCTTATGGAAGAAATTCACCATTATCACGATAAAACATATAAACTATTATTCTCCCATCCGAAAATAATAAAAGATTTACTCACAGGCTTTATAGAAGAAGATTTTGTTAAGGATGTGGATTTTGATAAAATACAGAAGCTGGGTAATTCTTATGTATCAGATACGTTTAAGGAACGTGAGACTGATTTAATACTTAAACTGGATTTGAAAGGTGAGACAGCTTATTTATTTGCTCTCATTGAGTTTCAGAGCAGTCCCGATAAATACATTGCTTTAAGAGTTCTCAGTTATATGCTTTTATTTTATGAAGATTTGATATCTACCGGGCAGGTTAAAGATAAATTACCTCCGGTATTTCCGCTGGTAATATATACAGGTGAGCAGAAATGCAATGCTCCTTTAAATATAGAGGAACTAATAGAACAGCCTTATAAAAGATTGAGAAAGTATATTCCAGGTTTTACCTATCATATGCTGGACTTACATGGATTAAAAGAAGAACAGTTAAGTAATTTATATAGACTGGATAACATATTAGCGGCATTCTTTAATCTGGTAACAAAAGTTAGAACAGAAGAAATTATAGAAGCGGAAAAGATATTAATAGAAATGGTGGATTTTAAAAGTGAACTGGGACGTTTTATAAAGATATGGCTTGGTACCTATCTTAAAAAACATAATATACCATTTAATATTGATGTGGAAGGAGGGAGTCCTATGCTTGCCACAGCTATCAAAAATAGTATTCAGGAGGCTAAAGAGGAAGGTAAACTTGAAGGTAAACTTGAAGGTAAGCTTGATACTGTAAAAAAAATGTTATCCAAAAACTATACTGTAGAAGAAATATCAGAGGTAACAGGATTAACTCTGGAAGAAATAAAAAAAATAAAATAATCTTCTATTTTGTAATTACTCTGGAATAAGGGTGTCCTATGCTTGCTATTGCTATTAAAAATAGTGGCATATTTTATATGAAGCTACTAATTTATAAAGAGGAGGATTTGTTAATGTTTTTTTAAAAAATATTTATTATAGTTGTTTTATTTGTATATTTAACCTTGATTGCCGAAGCTCAGACTAACAAAATAACTGAATGGAAAAAAGGAAAGGAATATACCCTGAAAAATGCCATTGTTATAATTGGTCGAGATATATGGCTGGACTGCAAACCTTCCGGAACCGATATTGTAAAAGGAGAGATTGTTCTGGAAAAAGTTCTTACTGACAGTAAAGGTAATTATGTTGCAAATCTTCCGGCCGGCACATATGATGTAATAGTATGGAAAAAGGGATATACTCCTCAAATTGATAAAGATGTATCAATACCGGGTTATTCGACATGTATTGCTTACGATACTTCCATGCAGGGGCTTCATCGTGAACTGGTATATGAGACTAAAAAAGTTCCAGAGTCTGTCTCTATCGCCGGTATAGTTTACCTGAGTGATTTGACTCCTTCTTCTCCGGTTACCTGGAATATATGTAGCGGAAGGTTTACACTTGAAGAAGATATTTTTATAGGAAAATATCCTATTAAGCTGGGGGGAATTGAGTATAAGAAAGGTTTACATACCCATGCACCTGCCAGAATAACCTATTTATTAAAAGACAAATATGCTACTTTTGAAAGTTATATAGGACTATGGGATTCCGGGAATCCTGCTCGTGGAATAACTAATGATGTTGCAGGGAAAAAAGGGAGCGTAGTTTTTCAGGTTTTTCTGGATGGCGTTAAGAAATTTGATAGTGGTATTATGCACTGGAATGATACAAAAAATATTTCTATACCGGTAGATGGAGCTACACAGATAGACCTTGTTGTAACAGAGGGAGGAGACGGAGGTGGATGGGATTGGGCTGTATGGGGTAATTCCAGGCTTATAAAATAAAAAACTATGGAGTAGAAATTAGTTAACCTATCATAAGGATACTTC
>DAIOEN010000539.1:0-1978 GCA_036746235.1 Vulcanimicrobiota bacterium
TTTTTACTTCCCCTCCATGTTCTCCGTAAGGGGCAAGAGTCATATAAATTTTAAATTCCCTGAGGGCTTCTTCCTTTTTTTCTTCTTTATAACAGACAAGACCTGCCATATAATGGAGTTTAGGTTCTGAAGGAGCAAAATCCATAGCCATATTCAGATATTTAATAGCCTGATTGTAATCGTCTTTTCCCATATAAATGGAAGCAATATTATAATAGGCATCAATATATTGAGGATCACATTCTATGGCACTGTTAAAATATTTTAATGACATATCGGTGTTTCGTTTAAGTAAATGAGCATATGCCATACCGGCATAACCTCTTGCATCATCAGGGTTTATGCTGATTACTTCCTGACTGGCACTGACAGCACCGTTAAAATCAAGACTATCTACAGAGTTCCGACCTTTTTCCAGCAACATATCAATCTTCTGTTTCATAGAAGGTTCAATTTTTTCACCCTTTAGTTTTCTGAGCCATCTTTTAGCCTGAGTCTCTGCATATTCTCCTTTAAAAGGGTGATTAAAAAGCTCTTCTGCCTTTGTTTTATTTCCGGATTTATAGTAAGCCTCTCCGAGATATAAAGTGGCTAAATGCAAATCACCATTTAATTTAACAGCCTTTAGAAGGTAATTTATAGCATCTTTTAAATTACCTTCTAAAAGAGATAATTTACCTTTTTCCATAAGAGCTTCAGGATAGTCTTTTTTTATTTCGAGAGCTTTATCCAGATAAAATTTAGCTTTAATCCTGTCAGAAATCACACAGGTTCTGCCGAGCAGATAAAGTGCTTCAGGAGAAGCAGGTGCTATATTTACAGCTTCAGTCAAACAATCCATGGCAGAATTATAATCAAATTGTTCAAGGTAATGTTCTCCCTGAGATACAAGTTTTTTTACCTGTCCTTTCCTGGAACTGTCAATATATATCTTTCCTGCCACAGATAATATAATTACAAATATGATAAGAAAAAGATATATTTTTATCTCTTTTTTCTTTGTTCTGCCGCTTTCTTCTTTTAACTTTTCTTTTCTCCATTCAGAAAGATAATTACTGTCTATAGTATTAATGACATGCTCAAATCGTTCCTGTCTTTCGGGAGAAGTCTCCTTTTTTAATGTCATAAAAAGTGTTTCAAGGGCTCTTTTTTCTTTCATTTCCATAAGACACACAGCAGCTTCCAGATCTGTGTCTTTACAGAAAAGGGCTTTTATTAAAGAGTCTGTAGAGCTCTTATCTTTAAATCTTTTTAATACTTCAATGGAAGTCTGCCTTATTTCCAGGTCTTTATCTGTAACAGAAGTATTAAAAATCTCAAGTATCATTTTGTTATTCATAGAAGCGAGTACTTTTAAAGCTTCTCTTCTTACTATCAGATCAGGTTCTTTTAAAACCAGTGTCATGAGCGGCTGGAGCATCTTTCTTTCATCCCTGTGGGAAGAGAGAGATTTAACTACTATATATCTCAGTTCCGGATCGTTTGAATCGAGTTGATTCAAAAGAAGATCTACTTTGCCTATTTCCTCTGTAACAGGAAGTTCTACTTTTATAGTTCCCGTAATAGCTTTTTTCATTTCAAGAGCTGACTGAAATCTTTCATTTAAATTCAATCTCAGTGCTGTCATAACCACTGCATTCACATGGGACGAGACATCAGGTCTTATATTCTTTAAAGGTTCCAGAGTAAAAGGTAAAGGCATTTTACCGGAAAGAAGATGATGCATTGTAGCGCCAAGGGAATATATATCACTTCTGACGTCAGCTTTACCTCTGTACTGTTCGGGAGCCATATAGCCTATGGTTCCTATTGCCGTCTTTGTAAGACCTTCTTCTTCCCTGGGAGCCACTGTTCTGGCTATGCCGAAATCTATGAGCATAGCTTTATTATCAAATTTTCTTAACATAATATTCGAAGGTTTTATATCTCTGTAAATAACAACAGGGTTTCTGGTATGAAGATAATTGAGGACATCACA
>DAIOEN010000540.1:0-1963 GCA_036746235.1 Vulcanimicrobiota bacterium
GCATAGGCGAATGGATAGAATTTCACCTTAAAAATCATCCCGGTAAAAATGCCGGAGAGACTTCTTTTAAAGGTATTAATATTGCCAACGGTTATCTTAAAAGTAAGAATATATGGGAAAAAAATTCAAGAGTAAAACAGTTCAGAATGGATATTAACAGTAAAGCCATCTGTTATATCAATCTTGCAGATTCTATGTTTGACCAGCAGGTCAAGTTTCCCGACTACTACTCTGTAGAACCCGGTGATGTTATACGTCTTACCATAACTGAAATTTATCCCGGTAGTCTTTACACAGACACCTGTATAACGGAAATTGTGCTCAAAGGAGCTCACTGAAATTGTAGTAATACCAAAATCCAAGCAATACGGAGTAGCTACGGCATGTTGTCGGATTTCTTCATCAAGCAGTAGTTTATTTCCCCGTTCCATCATTTATTAAATACATTACAAATATTTATGCAGGATTTTTACTGATAATCACGAAAATACATGAGAAACTCAGAAGATGCCTTGTTTCGTCTTCTGAGTTTCTCATTCACAGTAATCACTGATTATCATTCAGTAATCATAGCAGTAATCACTGATTACCGAGTAGTAATCAAAACTATAGAAAGTGAAAATATATGGAAAAACCTTATTATAACAATAATTATATAACCATAGGTGAAGCAGTAAAAATATCAGGAAAAAGTATAAGTTCACTCTACAGACTTATAAAATCAGGAAAACTTACATCTTCCAAGGTAGAAATCAATGGCAAACAAGTGATAACTATTAAAAGAGAAGATTTAGCAAGGATTTTACCTAATAGCAGTAATCAGTCAGTAATCAGTGATAATCAGAGTGATATTCACGCAGTAATCAGTGATAATCAGAGCAGTAATCACATGGAAATATCTGAGAAAGTCTTACAGGTTATGGAAGAGTTCTTTGATAGGAAACAGGCTGAAATTTTAAAACCCATGGAACAGCAAGCTTTATATCTGGCAGGATCTCTAAGTAAAGAAAATCAGTTCTTAAAGGAAAGACTTGAGACAGTATTAAATGAATACAAGGAATTACAAGACAAAATGAAAGCACTTCCAGACCTTCAGAAAGAGAAGGAAGATATTGAAGTAAGACTGCTACAGGAGAAAGCAGAGGCAGAAGCCAGGATAAAAGCTGAAAAAGAAGAAGCAAAGAAGCAAAAAGAAAAGTTGGAAGCAAAAATCAAACAAGAAGCTGAAGAAAAAGCCATGGCAAAAGCTGAAGCAGAAGAAGCTCTGAAGCAATTAAAAGAATTACCAGCTCCTGTAGAATCTATACAACAGATATTACTTGATAATGCTAATAACATAAAGGCACTGGCTAAAGAAAAAGATAATTTTCAGTCAGTGCTAAAAGAAAATGAAGCAACCATAAAGGAAAAGGAAAAGGCACTGAAAGAACTGGATGAACTTCGCCGGCAGGAGTTGGAGAAATTGAAGCAGGAACATGAGAAAAAACTTAAATTAATGAGTGATTCAGCAGAAAAAGAGAAGATAGAAATAGTTGAAGCATGGAAGAAGAAAATAGAAGAACTTGAAAGGCCATGGTGGAAGTTCTGGTAAATATAAAGGTATTTCAGCCAGGTTTTATGGAGGTTAACAATGCGTAAAGAGAATCGTAAAGAACTTAATAAAGGTAATAGGAAGTAATTATATGAAATTTGATGAGCTTTATGAGAAAGCTAAATCTGTAATTAATCCAAGAAAACTCTCTGAATTTGCAGAAGCCGGCGGTGTCGGTGCTGCTATTCTTTCTGAAAGTGAAACGGTATATACCGGCGTATGTATTGATACAGCGTGTTCTATGGGCCTCTGTGCAGAACATGCAGCAGCAGCTGCTATGGTAACAGCAGGAGAAAACAGGGTAGTTAAAATGATTGCTGTTAACTGGGACGGAAAAATCTTACCTCCCTGTGGTCGTTGCCGTGAATATAT
>DAIOEN010000541.1:0-1957 GCA_036746235.1 Vulcanimicrobiota bacterium
ATTAGTTTCTTCATCCAGAGATTTTTTCATAGTAACACTGCCGGGATTCCAGCTAAAGCGGGGAGGACCTGTACAGGTTTCTCTGAATTCTGTTTCCGTCATTTTCAGCTCATCTGCCAGCCTTCTTACGTCAGAAGGTTCTATCTCAACAATAAATATGGTGCAACAATCACCACACATATAACATCTGGGGATGAAATTATCCATTATTCTGGGAAAATGTTTTCTTGTAACTAAATATAATCTTCTTGTAAAATCCGTTATATGTTCTCCAAGCGATTTATCTGAAGAATAGTTTATAGAGTAATTATATTCTGTTTCATCTACTGTATAGGTTAAATTCATTGTCATGGGGCAGAACATAATGGATTTGAGAGAAAACTTATCAACAGAGAATAAATCATGTCTCTCTGATGAAGCTTCGGCTTCTTCCTGACCGTCGGATAAAGTCTCATTTCTATTAAAATTTTCCAGTTCTATTCTTGAAATTCTGGTCCACAGTTCTTCCAACTCACCTGAATAAGATATTCTCTGATTCCATATATTAGTAAGCATTTCTTTCAGGGTATGGACATTTTTCATAAAATAATCGTAAGAAATTTTTCCTTCTTCTACATCCTGAATTATCTCTTTTAATTTCCCAAGAGCAGACTTTACTTTATTTGCTTCTTCATCCTTTATGGAAGCTATTGTTGATATGAGAGCGGAAAAATCTGTCTTCAGTTCCTCAATAATCGGAATATCTCTATAAAATTGTCCTGACTTTAGCTGAAAGAAGATGTTTTCATTTACTATGTCCAGATATGTAATCTCTTCTATTAAATCATTACTATCCTTTATACAGAGAGGAGATGTGGACAGAAATAAACGGCAGGATTGAGGGCGATCATTGTAGATGTTACATTTATATCGTCCGGCAGGTTTTTGTTCCAGAAAAGGACATTTACCATCTTCCAGTTTGATAAGACCATCATAGTCAGACCAGGTTCCTGCAGGAACAAGGTATTTATTATAAAATTCTTTTTCCGTCATACCTGATGCAGTGGAAAGCTGAAAGAGGTCATTCCCTGTTACAAGTATATTCTCTCTTCTGCAGCAATTACCGCACTGAGAACAATAGTTGCAAAAATAAGAACTATATAAATTTACAAAAGACGTTATAAACTTGATTACCTTTTCTCTTAAAACAGGTATATCTCCATAATTAACCGGCATTCCCTCTTTCTGGAGAGATTCATAAATTGTCATCTTTCTGTTTTCAAATCTTATCTTTTTTATCTTATCTATGTTCATATCATAAACTCACTTGCTATATTTTATTTTGCTATATGCCCATGCAGATTTTTTACGTACCTCAGGGTTTTTTTCTTCTTTTATTGAACGTAAAAGCCAGTCTGCAGCATCTCTGGCTTTTATGGCTACAAGCGTTTCTGCAGCGAGAATTCTCATCTCTGCAACAGGGTCTTCAATGAGAATTCTGCTGACTGCAGGGGAAATACGTTTGTCTGACATAAGAGAAAGGCTTGTGATGGCATCTTTTCTCTCTTCAAGAGAGGAACCGTTATTCAGAGTATTCAGAAGTTTATCTACTTCTCCCTGATTCTGTTCTGGTATCGGAACTTTTGCTTTTACCGGTTCATCATCCGAAATCCCTAACTCCTCTAATGATAATTTTTTTGTTGAAAGCTTCCTTGATGGTCTGACATTTTCTCCTGATACAATTTCTTTCTCCGATTTTTTCTCTTCCTGTGGTTTTACAACTTCTTTCTCCAGTTTTTTCTCTTCATCTTCATCGAAAATTCCAAGCTCTGAGAGAGATAATTTCTTTGTTGATAGTTTACCTGGCTTGATTTTTTCCTCTTTTTCTTCCTCCTCCGGCGGTTCTTCTATAACGAGTTCGTCTTCCTCCCGGGGAGGTTCTTCCGGCGGTTCTTCTATAACGAGTTCGTCTTCCTCC
>DAIOEN010000542.1:0-1951 GCA_036746235.1 Vulcanimicrobiota bacterium
TTCCTGTACCTGTTAATGTTTCCTGAGAGGAAATTTTATCTTCAGAAAGGAAGGGAATAAATACAAATCCTCCCTGGGAGCCGAATATGGATGAAACGAGAGCCACAAGGGCGCCACACCCGGAAAATGTCAGTACCCCGTAGATAGAAAGACATAAAATTAAAATAAAACTGAACAGAAAAGTCCTTTTCAAAACGTAATACCTCCTTTTTATAAAAATTCTAACACATGGCAAAACCATATAAATATATACTATAATTTCATTCGCCATAACAAATTAAAAATCCTTGTATATTTCACTGTACATAATTTCGATTCCGGCAAAAAATTTCACTTAAAACTAACAACCATGACCGGGTGGTTACAACAAAAATAAGAACTATCTTCTCTTCACAATTCTCATATAAACTACAATAGACACCTTTAACCTGTTATGATATTATGTAAAATAGATTTATATGAGAATCGTAACGCGTAACGCGTAACGCGTGACGGGAGTAACAAATTCTCATACTTCGTTGTGACCGAACAGGTCATGGTCGTTATCATGATAGATAGTAGAGAAATACTTATTACAGAAGGAAAATATGCAAAAAAGATACTTGGCTCCCCCCAGGGAATAACAGGTGGGAAAGCAGGAAGCAGGACATGCGGTACTGCCATGAAAGCAGTAATGAAAGTAGCAGAAGAAAGGCAGGAACATGCATATACCGGCACTACCGGCTATTCAATTGTTATTCTCAAGGAATTTCTGGGATTTTCAGAGAGTCATCCTTTAACTCCCGGCGAATTTCCATTATTAAAAGATCTTATTTCATGCTTGAAGGGCAAAAAATCTTTTGCCGAAATCAAAGAAAAAATAACATTCTTAATCAAATTCACAGATAAAACAGAAAGACATTTTCGCATATTGGCTGAAAGTCCTGATTCTGTAACAATGATAAAGGAAAGGGATAATATCAGCAGTTTCCTCGGTATGTATAAAAAGTGTCTTACAGAAATGGAACAATCGATGGAAATGCCGTTAGAAAAATATCTTGATTCTCTGGCAGAAATTTCAAATAATATAGTTGTCTCTGTAATTCGACTGAAGGAAACAGAACATATTTTATATTATAATCACTGTATTACCTGTGGTTACGGGAATAAACCTGAGAGGAAATACTGTAAATCATGTCAGTCTCCCATGCAGAGATGTGCCGAATATGTAAATCCTGTTAACAGGTCTTTTATGGAAGAAGAGGAATATAACAGTCCATGTTCTGTGTTGACAGGCAATATAAGAGCAATAATAAGAGAAACGGAAAAATTTCAGAAAGGCAAAAAAAATTCTGATGATTTCATAAAAGAAGTTGAACATTTCATATCTCTTATTTCTGCAGAGAAAGTAATAACAGAAACTATGCCGGATATGGGAACAGAAATTATATTAAAAGGCCTGAATATTCTGAAGGAAGCTTCTGCAAAAGGCAGACATATAAATGTGAACGGAGGAATAAATCTTATTATAGAAGGAGCAAATAAACTTTATTGTCTGCAGAAAAGAGGAGAAGAAGCCGAACGGGCAATGCTCAGTGAAAGGGCTTTCAGATAAAACATGAAGCTGAAAAATTATTTTAATATCCTTGACCATATATATGAAAAACTGGATGAAATTTTAATTCCTTCATCAAGAAATTGCAACGACTGCTGTATATGCTGCCTCAATATAAAAGGAGATGTTTTCACATCAGTTGAAGTGAAATATATATATGAACATGTCTTTAAAGGTAAAAAAACCTTTGAAGAAATTCTTTATGAGACAAATAACAATATTATCTGCCCTTTCTGTGATTTAAAAAACGGAGGATGTACAATCTATAAATACCGCCCTCTCTTATGCAGACGGTGGGGACCTTTTGTAGATGAAGTTTATTCCTATATGTTTAAATGCTGTGTTTACTCAACAGAT
>DAIOEN010000543.1:0-1931 GCA_036746235.1 Vulcanimicrobiota bacterium
AATCAGAGGGTTTTAGATCTGTGCCGGAAATATTCCATAGATGTTACCGCCTCATTTATAACAGGAGCACCTGTAGAAACAGCGGAAGATATGGACAGAACATATGGCTTTATAGATAAAAATGCAGATAAAATGTTAAACTGTGCCGTTATCCCTCTGTTACCTCTTCCTGGAACTGTTTTCTGGGATATGGCCATAAAGAAAGGTCTTATATCTGAGAGGGGAGACCATATTAAATCTGACGGGAATTTTGTATATATGTGTGACCATATGATGCAGAGTAAGTTTATTTCTTATATGGAAAAATTTTCTGCCCTTATAAGAGATAAGGTGAAAAAAAATATTACCCTTGGAGAAAGGTTACTCCTGGAATTAAGAGAAATAGAAAAATAGCTTCCATAAAATACCTGTCTTTTTTATGGTAATAGTTTCTGTGGAGGTGTTAAAATGCCAAAGAGAAAAGCTACATTCAATATTGAATCTATATTGCTGGAAGAAGCAAGAGAGATAGCAAAACAAAATTATAAATCATTGAATAGTTTTATAGAACAGGCTATAAAAAAAGCTATTTATTCAGAGCAGATGCGTATATATGATGAAGAGATGAAAGAAGCGGCAAAAGATCCGTTGTTTTTGCAGGATATAGAAGAAGTAACCTGTGATTTTGCAAAGCTTGATTCGGAAAGTTTGAGGTATATAAAGTAATGAGATGGGGCATCTATAAAGCTTCTCTTGATCCGGTATATGATTCCGAACAGGCAGGTGTAAGACCTGTGATAGTTATAAGTGCCGATGCATATAATAAAAATATGCCTTTAGTAACAGTTATTCCTGTAACATCCAGAAAAGTAAACAGGAAAATTTATTCTAATGAAGTATTGCTGGCAGAAGGTCATGGAGGATTACCTGTCGAGTCAATTGCTCTTGTCCATCAAATACGCACAATATCAAGATCTAGACTTGATAAGCAATATGGAATTATAGAAGATAGAAATATAAAAAAGCAAATTCAATTTGCTTTAATCAAGCATCTGGATCTTATGGAAGATTTTCTTGATTATGCATAATATTCTTTTGATTGAAGCAGATGAATACAGGGAACTTGTCATACCGGGAATTGAAAAAAATACTCCCCTTGACATCGTTCACCCTTTAGGTCTTATGACTCTTGCAGCAATTCTGAGAGAAAAAGACCGGAACAGAAATATAAAGATCGTGGATACAAGGTTATTAAAAAAAGATTATTCTGCTTTACCTGACCTTATAAAAAAATTCAATCCTTTTATAACAGGTATACGTATTGTCTCCAGAGCAATGCTATTTGTCAGAAACCTTATAAAAGAGATAAAGTCATTATGTCCCGGTACTCATATCATAGCAGGGGGACCTCATGTAACGGCATGTAAAGAAAAAATTCTTTCAGACGAATATATAGAAGCAGCTGTTTACGGAGAGGGAGATATAACGTTTCCTCTCCTTGTAGAAAGGCTTGAATATAACAGTGATTACAGAGACCTTGATGGTATCATATACAGAGATAAAGGTGCTGCCCGCATAAATCCTCCGAGAGCATTTGTGGAAAATTTAGACGATATACCTTTACCTGCATGGGAACTCATTGACAGAGAAACCTATTTCGATTTCATGCATAACCCTCATTCTCCGATTTATTTCAATGTAAGACGGGAAATTGCATCTATCTTTACCTCGCGTGGATGTCCTTTTTCATGTAATTTCTGTCATAATATCTTCGGTAAAAAAGTGCGTTTTCAGAGTCCTGAAAAAACTTTTTCCGAAATAAAAACACTCTATGACAAATTCGGCATGAAACAGTTTCATATATGGGATGATATATTTAATATAGATAAAGAAAGGGTTCATAAAGTCTGTGATATGGTAATATCTGCCGGTCTTCCTGTCAGGTTTACCTT
>DAIOEN010000544.1:0-1925 GCA_036746235.1 Vulcanimicrobiota bacterium
GGAAGGGAGGTGCTGTTATGCACATATTGAAACATTACTGTGTTCAAACTGAACCCCCTCTGGATCAGGTTATCAAACCTTTAGCGGATTCCCATATAAGTAAAGACAGGAAAAAGGGATCTGACGAACTCCATATAGATCCTTTTAAACAACAGGACAGGTATCTCGTCGATATGGACGATATACTCAACACTCCTTTTATGCATAGAGACTTTTACCCGTGTGATACCCTGTTTGATCGTATGATCGAATAGGGCCTTACTATTTCGCGTCACCCGTCACGGGTCACGATTTTTTTATCCAGATAGAGAAATATTCTGTCTGATTTTTACATTCGTAATGTTCGTAGAAAATTTTTTTAAATTCTTTGTTGAATAGTGGTTTATTATTATCCCAGTTTCTTATCTCAAATGGCTCACTCCCCCGTGGAATGAGCCATATATTTATATAGCCCGATTTTAATTTGTTCAGTATTTGTGCCGGTATATCCCTGCCAAACAGTGCAGGCCCCTCTATTATACAGGGGTTGCCTCTGTATATGAGAAGTGGCCTTACATAGGTAAAAGAGTAATTATTTATGTCTCCATAACCCATATGAATTGTTTTACCGGGATAACTATTCATTATATTGATAAGATCTTTCTGAATAGTCCTTTTGAATTTATTATTACCCATGTAATTTATAGACGAATAGGGGGTAAAGATATACATCAACATAATGGCTAACATAGAAGCACTTATAATTTTCAGAGAGATTTTTTCTTTTAAATCGGTAAGGATTACTGTGAAAAAATAAGATAAAACCGGTATGAAAGGAAGAAGATGATATCTTCCTGCACCTGTGCTTGAAGCTATTATGGATGTAAAAAAAATACTTATTAGAAGTGATAGTGAATATTTTTTATTTTTTTCGTATATTATTACAGGTATGAAGAATAGAAAGATAAATTCCATGTTTTTTAAGAATACTGTTTTACTGAATTCTGTTTTTGTACCTTTTTGAAGCCATGACATATAATCAAAGAAATTTATATTTGAAAATATAAGAAAAGGCAGAGCTGCCGTAATTGCAGACAGAGTCAGTGAGTAAACAGTCATTTTTGTTTTAAATTTTTCATGAAATAATATAATAAGAGGGATAAAATACAGAAAGCTGTGAATCTTCATATTTACTGACAGGCCGAGAGACAGAGACATTATAATCATAGCACAGAGAGGATTATTTTTTGCCATAGCATACAGAGTTAAACTTACAAAAAATATAATAAAAGAGTCACTTCTGTTCCAGAAACTGCAATGGCCGAATATTAAATACCCTGCTGTAATATAGCCGGACATTATAAAAGCAGTTCTGTGATTTGAAATTTTTTTAATAGTCCCATAATTAAATACTATAGAAATTAATGCAACAATTATACCGCCTGCTTTAGCCGATATAATCGAAGGCCCCAGAACTGTCAGAAAAAATCCGTTTATTATATATAATACAGGTCCGTAGACCAGAGAATAAAGTTCTCCTGAACCGGCACTGTTATAAACAGGTTTCCCCGTATGAAATAACCAGGCCAGCGAAGCCACAACAGGTTCTACATGATCACAGAAGTTTTCATAAAAAATATATAAAATTATAAAGAGTATATAGTTTAAAATAGAAAGAAAAGAAAAAAATATTGAGAATTTTATCAGATATTTTATTAAAGACTCAATATTTTTGTTTTTTATTACTAACCACGAGATAATAGTAAAAAGAATATAAAAACATAGAAATATTACAATAGGATGTTCCGTTATAATTTTATATAAATACAATTCGTGAATCCTGTCCCGGTTTTCAGTGAGTAATAATTGAAATTCTCCTTACCACTCAGCACTTAGTACCGCTCCAGGTAAATTAGTAACCATTTTATCAGCCTCTGCCTGACAGG
>DAIOEN010000545.1:0-1922 GCA_036746235.1 Vulcanimicrobiota bacterium
TATTACAAAAAGTTAACATTTCGTTAAAGGTTTTGTAACAAAGGACTGATAAAATAACAATAAAAGATAAATTTTTTTAAAAGGAGGCTTTTAACAGTTAAAAAAGTTTCAGGAAAAATTATATAAATAATCTAAGAAAACTAAATTTTCAACTGATGGCTAAAGCCGGGTTAAATAAGGTAAATTCTTAGATAAGTAAATGATTGATAGTAAAGACCGAATTTTACTGGTAAGGTAATCAAGAGTTTACAAATATCAATAAAGAAAGGAGAAAGTTGAAATAACGTAATCAAAAGCGATCATGATTTATGTAATGTTTACATAATAATGAGATCGGATAAGAACCTTTTTGGTTAACGTTGTTTTTATGTAGGTTTACGTGATATCACCTGAATTTACATAAAAATAAATCAACGGTAAGAGTTATGTCGTTCATGGATAGAATACAGAATATTGAGAGCAGGTTTAATTCCATAGAAGCCCGTTTTAATCCTGAAGCAACAAAACAGAAGACTGTATCTACAGGCCAGGAATTACAGGGTCAGCAATCCTTTTCTCAGGTCTATCAGTCTATGACGCAGACAGGAGGAACACAGGTTAATTATAACCAGATGCAGATGGGATTTAATCCTTCTATGGCTGCCACTACAAGTGCCAATGGCAGTGAAAATCAATATGACCAGTATATCAATGCTGCTGCCCAGAAATACGGAGTGGATCCGAACCTTATAAAAGGTATTATAAAACAGGAATCGTGCTTCAATCAAAATGCAGTATCCTGCTGTGGCGCCCAGGGACTTATGCAGCTTATGCCTGAAACTGCAAGAGAACTCGGTGTACAGGATGCTTTCAATCCTGCCCAGAATATTGACGGAGGAGCAAAATATATCCGTAAAATGCTGGATATGTTCGGCGGTGATCTGAAGAAAGCAGTAGCCGCTTATAACGCAGGACCCGGTAATGTTCAGAAATATGGCGGCATTCCTCCTATAGAGGAAACACAGAATTATGTAGTCAAAGTTCTCGGTAATTATTCAAGCTATCGTTCAGGTGGCTAATAAAATTGCCTGATTTTTTTATAAAAGTTAACATTTCGTTAAAGGTTTTGTAACAAAGGACTGTTAAAATTACACTGATAGATTAAGTAACCTTAAAAAGGGGGGACATAAAAGTGATAAACAGGGAAATAGGACAGAGATTTGATGCTTCTCTTGCAGGGTCTTTACAGCAAGTGGAACAAAAAGAAGAAAATACTGATTACAGTTTTGGCGATGCTCTTGCTGAAAAAGAGACACAGACAGATAAAAAAGAAAAAAAAGAAATGGCAGAGCTGGAAATAGAAAGAACAGAATCGCAGAGTGAAGTAAATAAAAGAGAAAATGAAAAATTCATGGAGAGACAGAACATTCTCATAAGCTCAAGTAATCTTGCTTCCGGTCAGCAGATGGCAAATAATATGCCTGTGATGAAAAATCCTGTAAATACACCTGATATGAAGCATGCTGCCAGAGGCAATCAAATTGCAAATCAGGGAGAAGTAGGACTGAAAGATTTACAGAAACTTATGGCACAGAGAGGAATTACTTTCGCCCAGCTTGATCAACAGCAATTAGGCAAACTGAGTACAACTCATTCTAAAACAGAAGTGAACAATTTCTTAAATCAGCTTGCAAAAAAATTGCGTTATGATAATGACAAAAACGATCATCTCACAGGAACAGAATTACTGGGTGACAAAAAAGAAGTAAAAGGTGAGAAGGTAAAAGAGACAGGTAAAAAGGAACAGCTCGGAGACAGGAAAGAAGAACTGGAAGCAGCAGCAGAGAATATGGATAAAAAACAGGGAGTGCCATTATCTCAATTCTTCGACCAGGCAAAACTTTCTGAATTCAAACAGGGTTCACCGATGGAACAGCAGATAA
>DAIOEN010000546.1:0-1913 GCA_036746235.1 Vulcanimicrobiota bacterium
AGTCCGTCTCTTTTTACGCCAAGATCCACAAATGCTCCGAAATCTATGACATTCCTCACGGTTCCTTTCAGTGTCATGCCGGGTTTTAACTGTTCCATTGTGAGAATATCTGTCCTGAATATAGGTTTTGGTATATCTTCTCTTACGTCTCTTCCCGGTTTTTTCAATGCTTCCAGTATGTCCTGAAGGGTAAGTTCTCCTATGTTCAATTCTTTTATCAGTTCTTTTACCGATAATTTTTCAATAGAACTTCTTATATCCTTCCATTTTGATTTTGTTTTTAAATCCAGAATATCAAGGCCGAGCTTGTGAAATAAAGCTTTTACTGCTCCGTAAGATTCCGGGTGGACGGGAGTATTATCAAGGGGGTTTTCTCCGTCAAGTATTCTCATAAATCCCGAGCACTGAGTGAAAGTTTTTTCTCCCAGCCCCGATACTTCGAGTAGTTCCTCTCTGTTTTTAAACTCACCTTTTTTCTGTCTGTAAAGAACTATGTTTTTTGCAAGCTTTGAATTCATGCCTGATACATATTCCAGAAGTGACGGAGATGCAGTATTTAAATTTACTCCCACTTCATTTACGACAGACTCTACCACATTACCGAGAACCCTTGTCAGTTCTTTCTGATCCACATCATGCTGGTACATGCCTACACCTATCGCTTTCGGTTCTATTTTTACAAGTTCAGCCAGCGGATCCTGAAGTCTTCTTGCAATAGATACTGCTCCTCTTATACTTACATCCATATCAGGAAATTCATCTTTCGCAAGAGGTGATGCGGAATATACAGAAGCACCTGCTTCACTTACTATGGTAAATGCCGTGCCGGGAGGGAATAAATCCATTGTTTCCGCAAGGAATGCTTCTGTTTCACGGCAGGCAGTTCCATTGCCTACAGCTATGAATTTGATGTTATTTACCTTTATAAATTCTACAACTATTTTTTTAGCATCTTCTTTTTTAGATTGAGGAGGATGGGGATATATTGTAGCGGTTCCCAGGAGTTTCCCCGTTTCATCCACTGCGGCAATCTTACAGCCTGTCCGAAATCCCGGGTCTATTCCGAGAACCCTGTGCCCTTTCACAGGCGGCAGCAGAAGGAGGCTTTTCAGATTTTTTGAAAATACTTCTATCGCCTGTTTTTCTGCTTCTTCTGTCTTCTGTTTTCTCATTTCCCTTTCTATGGAAGGCCAGAGCAATCTTTTAAATCCGTCCTGAAGAGCTTCTGTGAAATATTCTACATCACCCCTGTAGCCGAAAACATTTTTTAATTTCATAAGGGTTTTCTCTTCATCTATATCTATTGATACTTTCAGATGTTTTTCCTTATTTCCTCTGTTTATGGCAAGAACCCTGTGGGGAGGTAAAGAAGAAAAAGATTCGTTATAGTTATAATATATTTCATAATTGGTTTTTGCCTCTTTATCTGATGCAGTAGAAGTTACTCTGCCTTCTTTCGCCACTGTATCTCTGAGGAAATTACGTACCTTTATATTTTCTGAGATTCTTTCGGCTACTATGTCTTTTGCACCGTTAATAACATCTTCAGGTGTATTTACCTGTTTTTCAGGATTTATATATTTTACAGATTCTCTGTCTATATCTTCTTTTTTACTCTTTTCATCAACAAGTAAATCTGCCACAGGTGTGAGACCTTTTTCTTTCGCTATACTGGCCCTGGTGTTTTTCTTCTGTTTGTAGGGCAGATAGAGATCTTCCAGTTCCTGTAATTTTACGGTTTTTACAATCTTTGCCTTCAGCTCTTCAGTCATTTTCCCCTGTTCTTCTATAGATTTTATTATATGTTCTTTTCTTTCCTGAAGGTTTCTTAAATAAGCAATTCTTTCTTCAATATGTCTGAGTTCTTCTTCATTTAAATTACCTGTTACTTCTTTCCTGTATCTTGCAATAAA
>DAIOEN010000547.1:0-1903 GCA_036746235.1 Vulcanimicrobiota bacterium
CCTGTCATTCAGGTAAATGATATTTATTATGAAAATATGACTTTAGAGAAAACGGACATGCTAATCGATAGTCTTCGTAAAGGTGTTATGCCCGAACCTGATAAGACCTCTTGTTATGGTACTGAATGTAATATACTCCTCAAAAACCGGGGGAAAGAAAATTCCAGGAGTATAAAAACTTATAAATCAAACGGCGGATATAAAACTTTGGAGAAATCTCTGTCCATGAAACCTTCTGATATTATTGCCGCTGTTAAAGAAGCCATGCTCAGAGGAAGAGGAGGCGCCGGTTTTCCTGCAGGATTGAAATGGGGATTTCTTCCGAAAAATGATGACCGTCCCGTATATCTTATCTGTAATGCAGACGAAGGTGAGCCGGGAACCTTCAAGGACAGACAGATTATGGAATATGACCCCCATCTGCTTATCGAAGGAATTTCCATAAGTGCCTATGCCATAGGTGCAAAAAAAGCTTTTATATATATCAGAGGAGAATTTCGCTGGATTGCGGAAATCCTTGAAAAAGCAGTAAAAGAAGCAAAAGAAGAAGGATGTCTTAACTATACGGATATTGTGGTTCATAAAGGAGCCGGTTCCTATGTATGCGGTGATGAAACGGCTTTAATGGAAAGTCTGGAAGGTAAAAGGGGGTATCCCAGGAAAAAACCGCCTTTCCCTGCAAATAAAGGCCTTTATGATTGCCCTACAATTATTAATAATGTGGAAACACTTGCAACAGTACCTTTTATTATAGAACATGGTGCGGAAGAATTCAGAAAAATAGGCACTACAGGTAATTTTGGTCCCAAGCTCTACGGTGTGAGCGGCCATGTAAACAGACCCGGTATGTACGAGTTTCCTCTTGGAACTCCTCTGGAAAAGATCCTTGATGCGGCAGGAGGGGTAAAGGGTAAACTGAAAGGTGTTATAGTAGGAGGTCTTTCCGTTCCAATACTCAGGGCAGATGAAATCAAAGGATTGAAAATGGATTATGATTCATGTCTTAAAGCGGGAACCATGCTCGGTTCCGGTGGTATTATGGTAATAAATGACACTGTACCAATACCTGAATTGACTTTGCGAACGATAGGTTTTTACGCTCATGAGTCCTGCGGGCAGTGTGTGCCATGCCGTGAAGGCTCTCATACTATAAAAGAACTGCTTAAAAAGATTCTTCATAAGAATGGAACAGGGGAAGATATTGAACTTGTATTAAAACTGTGCCGTAATATTAAAGGCCGTACCATCTGTCCCACAGGTGATGCTTTTTCCATGCCTGTCGAGGCAATGATTCTTAAATTCAGAGATGAATTTGATGCACTGGTAAATGGTTAATTATACCATCGTGAGAATATATATGAGAATCATGACGCGTCACTCGTTACGTGTGGCGGGAGAAGAGGTTCTCTTTACTGATTATGACTGCAATCAATCAGAGGTGTACGTTTAATGTGAATAAATGGTATTAGAATCCTTCCACGCGTCACGCGTCACGCGTCACGCGTCACGAGAAATTAAAGGAGGTAATTTTTATGTCAAAGAAAATTCTCATGATCGATGATGATGATGAACTGGTTGAATCTGTAAAAATACTGCTTGAAGCCAAAGGTTATGAATTTTTATCGGCTCCTTCCAGTGCCGAGGGCTTTGAGATGGCAAAAAAAGAACAGCCTTCTCTCATTTTGCTTGATGTTATGATGACTCATGACAGTGACGGACTTGACGGAGCGGTTAAATTAAAAAATGAGAAATTGACTGCAGATATACCTGTTATTATGATGACAGGTATAAGAAAACCTGATAATTTACTTGAAAGTTATGCTTCAGATGAAAAATTTTCTAATATCAAAGGTATTTATGAAAAACCACTGAAACCTGAGACTCTTATTAAACTGGTGAATAA
>DAIOEN010000548.1:0-1901 GCA_036746235.1 Vulcanimicrobiota bacterium
TAAGAACATATCGATAAAATACTCAAAATCCTTTGAAGGAAGGCATAAGCATATACTGGAAAAAGATTATCATGTAGATAAAGCAGAAGTAAGCTATATTGTGGTATGGATGGATACAGAAGAAAATAAGGAATACAGGATTCTGTCGCCTAAAATATCATATATAAAGAACTGATAAAGAATGGGCATAATAGAGAAAAATATTGATTGGAAGCAGTTTGTTGGCTGTTAATTTAAAATCTTCTTATAAAATATTACCTTAAAGGTAATTTAGCAGTTGCAAATTTTTCTTAATTCCTATATAATATTATTGAGAGATTGTATGACTTTCAATAATAGGAGTTGAAATCAGGGAGTATAGAATATACAGATGGATGTGGATTTCAGAAATAATAATCTTGTTGAACTGTATGAAACAGGCAGGAATAAAAAATATAAACTTCAGCCAAATATTCTCAGGAAATTCTTTATGAGAATTCAGGAACTGGAAGCTGCTAAAGATATTCATGACCTGTGGAAAAAACCTTCTCTCAATTTTGAAAGATTACATGGATTTAAGAACAGATATTCTCTGAGGTTACAGGACAAATGGAGGCTTGAAATTGAAATCGAATGGGAAAATGAAGAACAGACGGAAGGAACTGTTTATATTGTGGAACTTTCATCACATTACGGGAGGTGAGAAAAATGATTAAAAAATATAAACCTTTTATGATTATACCACCCGGTGAATTTATAAAGGAGGAAATGGAAGAAAGAAACTGGGATCAATATGACCTGTCCCAGGTTCTTGGAGTTTCTCCAAAGACTGTAAGCAAACTGATAAATAATAAACAGGCAATTACTATAGAAACGGCAAGACTTCTCGGTAAGGCTTTCGGGCAGTCTCCCGATTACTGGATTAATCTGCAGAATAATTATTTACTTCATAAACTTGAAAAGACGGGTGAAGAGACAGATGTGGAACAGAGAGCGCTTATTTATAGCTATATGCCGGTAAATGAATTATATAGAAAAGGCTGGATAAAATCTATAAAACCTGTAAGTGCTCTGGAAAATGAAATAAAAAAGTTTTTCAGGATGGATAATCTGGATTTTTCTATCTTTGAGCAGATATGCCTTCCTGCTTTCAGAAAATCGGAAGCTTATAATAAATATAATGAATACCATGCTTTCGCATGGTTTCAGATGGCAAAGAACTGTGCCGAATATTATAAAGTCAATAATTATAAAAGTGAGAATCTGGAAAAACTTGCAGGAGAACTTTATAGATATACAGTAATTCCTGAAGGTGTTGAAAAGTTCATTGAAGCTCTTAATGATTCAGGCGTCAAGTTCTTTATCCTTGACCATCTTCCTGAAACTTATATAGACGGCGCATCATTCTTTCATAATGAAAATCCTGTTATTGTATATACAAAAAGACTTGATAGAATAGATAACTTCTGGTTTATCGTATCCCATGAGATAGCCCATATCCTGAAACACCTCAAAGGGCCGGAGGATTTTTTTATTGATATTGATGCCGAACAGGACGACAGGCAGAGACAGCAGGAAATAGAGGCAGATGAATTTGCCCTTCAGGTTATAAAGGAAAAAGAAATTATTCGATATTGCAGACCTTATACTTATAAGTCTCACAGGCTTATTTCAGATTGTGAGAGAGAACTGAATATTAACAGCGGGATTATAGTGGGAGTTTTACAGCACAGAGGAATGGTTTCCCGGAAGAATTTGAACAGGTATAAATATAAGGTTTCCGGGCTGGTGCCGGAGAAATACTTTATGAAAAACCTGAAACAGTAAATTATTACCTGGGTGAGCATAAATAATGCATATTTACTTTTCGTGATGCGTAACATTTAACGAGTGACGGGAGGAAACAATTTATTACATGCTCA
>DAIOEN010000549.1:0-1899 GCA_036746235.1 Vulcanimicrobiota bacterium
TAAGTCCAAGTATTAATCCAATAGCACCTGCTATTAATTCCTGAGGAGTATATTTCTGAATATAATTTCTCACAAATTCGACAGAATAATTAAAAAATCTTATTAAATAAGGAGAAATCCAGAAACCAATAATTCCGAACAGTAATACACATCCTGCAATAATAAATATAAATGTATAGACTTCAAATTGAAAATAATGATTAACCCCTAAAGATATTAAATAACCAATTAATGCACTGAGGGTAACCATAATAATAGTAAAGATTATTTTAATAAATCTATTCAACTTTTTCACCTCCTTTAATGTTGAAATTTGAACGTTGAGGGTTGAGAGTTAAAAATCAGCTAACCGTCAACTATAAACTTTAACCTATAAACTCTACTCAATGCTCACTTTTCACTATTATAGGCTAACATATAGAGAAAAGCAAGTTACCCGTCACGAATCCACTTTTTCTACTCCAAGAATAACCCTGAGAGTTTCTTCCACACTTCTGACACCTGATAACACCATATTATCATAATTTTCTTTTACTGTATTCACGTAGTTTTTTTCAGGTAAGACACATCTATGAAAACCCATTTTATATACCTCTGACAGCCTCCTGTCAGAATGGAGAACATTTCTTATTTCACCTGTAAGACCAATTTCTCCAAAAATAACAGATTGAGACGGAACAGGTCTATCCCAGAAACTCGAACATATAGCACATGCTATAGCCAGATCTGCAGCAGGTTCATCCACCCTTATTCCGCCGACTACATTTATATAGACATCAATATTTCCGAATCTAAGGCCAATACGCTTTTCTAAAACTGCCAGTACAAGGAACATACGGTTAAGATCTATACCATTTCCGGATCTTCTCGGCTGAGCATAGGTGGAATAACCTGTAAGAGCCTGAATCTCTACAAGTAATGGTCTTGTGCCTTCTATCGTAGGGAATACAACTGTGCCGGGAAAATCTGACGTCCGTTCAGAAAGGAAAACCTCAGACGGATTTGGAACTTCTTTCAGCCCTTCGGAGGTCATTTCAAAAATACCGAGTTCATTTGTAGATCCGAAACGATTTTTAACTGATCTCAGTATACGATATGGCTGCTGTGAATTCTCTTCAAAATATAAAACAGTGTCCACCATATGTTCAAGCAATTTAGGGCCTGCAATAATACCCTGTTTCGTAACATGGCCGACAAGGAATATTACAAGACCGGTAGACTTGGCTATTTTCATTAATTCATAGGTACAATCTCTTATCTGACTTACAGTTCCCGGAGGAGATGTGAGATCAGGGTGATAAATCGTCTGTATTGAATCCACTATCAAAACCCTGGGAGAAAGCTTATTTACACATTCTATAATAATATTAAGGTCTGTTTCAGCCATAACATAAAGACGGGGGGAAAGAGAACCGAGCCTGTTTGCCCTCAGCCTTATCTGTTCTCTGGATTCTTCGCCCGATACATAAAGAACTGTTCCGGCATCGTTGCCGCAGGTATTGGCAGCCTGAAGGAGTAATGTAGATTTTCCTATTCCCGGCTCTCCGCCCACAATAATCAGAGAACCATCTACAATTCCTCCTCCGAGAACCCTGTCAAGTTCGGCAATTCCTGTTGAAAATCTGCTTTCTTCTTTAACTTCTATATTACCTATCGGTAATAATTTAGACATATCGGGTGAAGATTGAGAAGTAGATTTCTTAATAATCTCTTCCTGAAAAGTACTCCAACCTCCGCAATCGGGACACCGTCCGAGCCACTTTACCGTACTGTATCCGCATACCTGACATATGAAACTGGTTTTTTTATTTTTATTGCTCACTTGATAATACAATCCTTTTCTCTACTAAGTACCGCTCCAAATAAGTTCGTAACCATTTTATCAGCTTCTGCCTGACA
>DAIOEN010000550.1:0-1896 GCA_036746235.1 Vulcanimicrobiota bacterium
TCCCTGTATCATTCTGAGAAATTACCCTTGCTATGCCGAAATCTATGAGCATTATTCTTCCGTCATTATGAAGCATAATATTTGCCGGTTTTATATCCCTGTATATGACAGGAGGATTTTGATTGTGAAGATAACAGAGTAAATTAAGAATTTCTGTAGACCATTCTATGACTTTCTCTTCAGGAAATCCCGGATTACCTTCCATTTTTAATTTGTTTTCCAGATCTTCACCGTCAATAAAGGTCATTACAAGATAATAACGGTCACTGTTCAAAAAATAATCAAATACTTTCGGAAGATTGGGATGGTCGAGTCTGGCAAGCAATTTTGCTTCCCTCTGAAACCATAAAGCAGATTGCTCCTGGATTTTACCGGCGCCAAAAGGTGGGATAAGCTCTTTTATTGCACAGATACAGTCCAGCTTTTCATCTGAAGCTCTATAAACTGCTCCCATACCACCGGATTTTATAAGTGATATGATTTTATATCTATTTTCCAGTATTGTTCCATCTGCCAGAGGTTTGTTCTGTGAAAATTCCGTCAATATCTTACCGCCTGTTCTGTTTGTTATCGTGACGCGTCACGGGAGGAAGCAATTTAATTTATCTGATTACCGGATCTTGACTTCTTAATTTCGGTAAAAACAATGGGGAATCCTGTTTTTTATTTGAAAAATTATGACAGGGATTATGAAATTTCGTGGACGCTACGATAGGCAGATTGGATTTATATGAGAAGGGTGAACAGTGAAAAATGATCAGGGGAGTTTTATTAAACGCCCTGAAATACGCATTACGCATCACGCATTACGCATCACGTCCTGAACATCAGGAATTAAATCACTGACTATTTCAATTAATTTATTTATATCAAAAGGTTTCTGTAATACAGGTAGTTCGTTTTCCTTTATAAAAGCCAGGTTTGTCTCATCTACAATTTCACCTGTAATATAGATTAATTTCTTTAAAAGTGATGGTTTAATTTCGAGTAATGTGCTGTAGAGTTTTTCTCCGCTCAGATTTGGCATCCTGTAATCAGATATAACTACATCAAAATCCATTTCTTTAATCAGTTCTATAGCCTTTTTCCCGTCTAAAGCACCTTTTACCGTATAGCCATGTTTTTTGAGAGAAGAAATTATTACATCTACTATCAATGCTTCATCATCTACTACAAGTATAGACCCTGAGGGAGAGTTTCCTTTTAACTCTGATATTACATCTTCTTTTTCTTCTATCTCCGTTAATCTGGAGACAGGCAAAGTGATCGTAAAGTTAGTGCCTTTCCCGCACTCACTTTTTACACTTATATCTCCGTTATGTTCTTTAATAATACCATAGGATATGCTCAAACCCAGGCCTGTACCTTTACCGACTTCTTTAGTTGTATAAAAAGGATCAAAGATTTTACTTATGTGTCCTGGAGCAATACCGGCGCCGTCATCTGAAAAGATTAAATTTATTTTATCATTGTCTCTGGTAACGTTTATTTCTATAGTACCTTCATCTTTAAAACTCAAAATAGCATCTACGGCATTGTTTATTATATTTAAAATCACCTGTTGTATCTGATTTTCATCGACATAGACAAATGGGAGATTTTCCTCAAAATTTCTTATAATTTCTATATCTTTTCTTTCCAGATCATAATTTCTCAATTCCAGAGTCTTTTCTATTAACTCCAGAAGATCTACATTTCTCTTTTCTAATTTATGGCTTCTTCCAAAGACAGAAAGATTATAAATTATTTTCTTTGCCCTGTTGGATTGTTCCTGGACTTTTTTAAGTCTCTCTTTAAACTCATTTCCCAGAGACGGGTCATTTAAAAGCATATAACAGTAACCCATAATAATCGTTAAAGGATTGTTCAGTTCATGGGCAATTCCTGCCACCAGTG
>DAIOEN010000551.1:0-1885 GCA_036746235.1 Vulcanimicrobiota bacterium
TTAAAATAAAAACATAGTTTTATGTAATTTCTCACCTTGACAACAGACAGTTTAGAAATTATTATAGTCTTTATGCAATTTAGCCATGTCTGGCTGTAAAATTAAGGAGTTGACTTTTTAAGAACATGAGTGAAAAATTGTTTTTAGGTATTGATATTGGTTCCGTAAGCGTAAATCTTGTAATTTTAAATGAAAAAAAGGAGATATTGAAAGAAGAATATATAAGACATATGGGACAGCCTGTAAAGACTGCCCTTGACGCACTTAAAGATGTGGAAGCGAAATTTCCCGTAGAGAATATATGGGATATAGGTGTTACAGGTTCAGGGGGAAAACTTATCGTTGACAAAATTAAAGGTACCTTTGTAAATGAAGTCGTTGCACAGGCTAAAGCAGTAGAACTTTTCCATCCTCAGGCAAGAACGATTATTGAAATAGGCGGAGAAGATTCAAAGCTTATCCTTGTAGAATATGATAAACATTCGGAAACTATGATGGTGAAAGATTTTGCCATGAATACCATCTGTGCTGCAGGAACAGGTTCTTTCCTGGATCAGCAGGCAACAAGACTGGGATTCACCATTGAACAGTTCGGCGAAGAATCCCTCAAATCCAAAACCCCTCCGAGAATTGCCGGCCGCTGCAGTGTTTTTGCTAAAACCGATATGATTCACCTGCAGCAGGAAGCAACACCTGTTTATGATATTATATCAGGCCTCTGTTTTGCTATGGCCAGAAATTTCAGAAGCAGTATAGGTAAAGGGAAAGATTTTATAAAACCTGTAGTGTTTCAGGGCGGTGTGGCGGCAAATAAAGGTATGATAAGAGCTTTCAGAGAAGTGCTCGGTCTTACAGACGGTGAATTAATAGTACCCGATCATTTCCCGTCCATGCCTGCCATAGGCGTGGCTTTACTTCGTATGACCGTTTCGGATATACAGAAAATAACATGGAGTCTTTCGGAACTTGAAGCATATCTTGAAAGTAACAGAGGAAAAGAAAGAAAATCTATGGTTCCCCTTTCAAGGGAAAGTGCCGTAGATGTTTCCAAATTGCTTCGTAAAGAAAAGCCTCTTTCTTCCGATAAGAAATTAAAGGTTTATCTCGGTATAGATATTGGTTCTATAAGTACAAATGTTGTTGCCATAAGTGAAGACAGGAAGGTTGTGGCAAGAAGCTATCTGAGAACTGCAGGAAGACCTATTGAAGCGGTAAGACAGGGCATCAGAGAAGTGGGCTCAGAAATAAAAGATCATGTTATAGTCTCAGGTGTGGGAACTACCGGTTCAGGAAGATATATGATAGGAGATCTCATAGGTGCCGATGCAGTAAGAAATGAAATTACTGCTCAGGCCACTGCTACAGCTCATTATGATCCTGATGTAGATACAATATTTGAAATAGGCGGCCAGGATTCAAAATATATAAGCCTTTCAAACGGAGCTATCGTTGATTTTGAGATGAACAAGGTCTGTGCCGCAGGAACAGGCTCATTCCTTGAAGAACAGGCAGAAAGACTGGATGTAAATATAAAGGGAGAATTCAGTGAAGTTGCCCTCTCTTCCGAATGTCCGTCATGTCTCGGTGAAAGATGCACTGTTTTTATGGAATCAGATGTGGTTCATAACCAGCAGTTAGGTGTTGAAAAAGCCGATATAGTAGCAGGCCTTTCCTATTCAATAGCACAGAATTACCTTAACAGGGTAGTGGGAGAACGTAAGATTGGAAATAAGATATATTTCCAGGGAGCCGTGGCAAACAATCAGGGTGTAAAGGCAGCTTTTGAGAGTGTTCTCGGTAAACCTATAAGTATACCGCCGAATTTTGATGTAACAGGTGCTATAGGTGCTGCCATACTTGCCCAGGAATACTGCAGAGAAGAAGG
>DAIOEN010000552.1:0-1879 GCA_036746235.1 Vulcanimicrobiota bacterium
TTTGCCGCATCTATAATCTGTTTAAGCTGTCCTGACCGTTCATCATTCGGATGAATACTGTATCTGAGTAACTCTGCGTAACAGAGTATTGGTGTGAGAAGATTGTTAAAATCATGTGCCACACCTCCTGCCAGACGCCCTATAGATTCCATCTTTTGAGCCTGCCTGAGCTGTTCTTCCAGGTTTTCTCTTTCTTCTTTTAATTGCCCCTCTTCTGTCATATCTATGAGAACCCCTATATATTTTATTACTCTTCCATTGTCATCAAAAAGAGGGTAACCTTTATCCTGTAACAGGATATAATGTCCGTCTTTATGTCGGAAACGATATTCGGCGTTAAATACCGAACCTGTTTCTATTGCAGATATCCAGTGATTGAAAACTCTCTCTCTATCATCACAGTGAATGCATTCTTTCCAGTATTCCAATCCTACAGTATTTTCCTCCAGTTCATAGCCAAGAGTACTTTTCAAACTTCCGCCGCAGACAACAGTATCAGTTAATAAATCGTAATCATATACAACATTCCCTGCCGAAAGAGCCAGAAGTTCATAACGGTTCTTCCATTCTTCCGTTTCTCTTTCTGCCTTTCTTCTCCGGGTTATATCACGTGTATTTACAAGAATTCCTCTTATACCGGAATTATCAAGGAGGTTAATAGCAGTAGATTCAAAGTCAAGCCACCGACCGGAAGCATGCCTGAATCTATATTTAACACTGATTGGAATACCATATTGCCTCATACTGCTGGTAAATACTCCCATGAGTTTCTGGCTATCATCCGGGTGGACAGGCCACAGACAATCTTTACCCTCAATTTCCACGATTTTATATCCTGCTATGACTTCTATGGATGGACTCACATAAATGACTGTTCCATTTTCATCAAATACAGACAATATATCACTGGAATTCTGCACAAGGAAACGATATCTTTCTTCACTTTCCCGTAAAGATTTTTCCGCTCTGCTGGCTTTAAGAATCTTCCACATGCCGTCAATCATAAAAGTCAACTGCCGTACATCTTCTTCATCATAAGGTTCTTCCTTGTTTCCTACTCCTGCAACAATAACTATTTTATGTCCGTCAAAAAGTGGTATATTCATATGACGGGTTATAAAAACATGTCCTTCGGGACAACCTTTTTTCAATGAATTTTCTGCCGTATAATCATTGGTTATGACAGCTTTCCTCTGTCTGACACATTCCCCCCATAAACCGGTATTTTCTACAGGATATTCCAGAGGTTTATCTGCAATAAAACACTGGTTCATAACATGTCTGGACCAGGAACATATGGAAAGAACCGTTTCTTCTTCATTCATAAAAGCAATGTATCCGATTTTACTTCCTGTTAACTCTATAGCCTTTTCAAGAGCAAAATCAACAAGAACCTGTTCTTCCTTACCGGTTATTCTGGACATTTCAAGAAGAGCCGATACACGGACATCATTCATTCTCAGGAGTTCATCTTTATATTTTTGCTCTGTAACATCAGTAATCAGACCATTAAAAATAATCTGTTCGTCTGTCTGTTTCGGTTGTGAAACACCCCTGAACCACAGACATTCTCCTCCAGGTTTACGAAATTTTCCTTCAAACTCCCATCTACATTTATCTGTAATCGCTTTTTTTATAGAGGAAAGAAAAGGCTCCTTCCATTCAGGTTCCACACAGGCAGTAAATCGCTGGAAATAGTCATCCATTGGTACAGGGTTCAAACCAAATAATTCTTCCGACCGTTCATTAACATACGAAAGTCCCATAGTGCCATCAGAACTGGCATAAAACTGGTAAACAACGCCGGGGATATTGTCTGTAATATCTATGAGTTGCTTTTCTTTTTTACCGAGTATTTCTTCCATCTGCTTTCTTGCAG
>DAIOEN010000553.1:0-1873 GCA_036746235.1 Vulcanimicrobiota bacterium
TGAAGTGATTAAATTATAAACCATAATACAGAGTAATTCCAAAAAGTAATATAAAAAATCCGCAGGTGCTGTGGAAAATATATACTTCACATGGTGCTCACCACTCACTGAAGGAGGCTATATGTATAACATAATTAATTCCACCATAATTAATGAACTTGAACTTATTTCAGGCGTAAAAAATATCATTACGGAAAAAGATAAAATGGAAGATTATTCCCATGATGAAACAGTACTGCCCCATTTAAAACACTATCCTGAAGTGGTAATGAAGCCGGAGACTTCAGAAGAGATTTCAGAAATTTTAAAAATAGCAAATAAGTATAATATACCTGTTCTGGCAAGAGGAGGAGGTACGGGGCTTGCAGGAGGAGCTATTCCGCTTTTCGGCGGTATTGTAATAAGCCTTGAAAAAATGAATAAATTTCTGGAACTTGATGAAGAAAATCTTATGGCTACCATGGAAGCAGGCTTTACACTCAGAGAATTAAAAGAAAAATTAAAGGAAAAAAACATGTTTTTCCCGCCCCATCCCGGAGAAGAAAGTGCCACAACAGGAGGAATAGTATGTACAAACGCAGGAGGGGCAAGGGCTGTTAAATACGGCACAGTAAGACATTTCGTAAGAGCCCTGGAAGTAGTTCTCCCTGACGGACAGATTGTCAGACTTGGAGGGAAACTACTTAAAGACAGTTCCGGATATAATCTCCTCCATCTTATGATCGGCTCAGAAGGTACTCTCGGTATTGTAACTGAGACAACCTTCAGTGTTATGCCTCTTCCGGCAGCATCTCTTACCCTTGTTATACCATTTGACAGTGTATCTAAAGCCCTTAAAAGTGTACCGGAAATACTCTGTAAAGGTATACTCCCTCTTTCGATAGAATTTATAAGCAGCAGACTCATCAATATGTCGAAAGATTATCTGAATAAATCGTGGCCTGTAAAAACCGGCGACGTTTATCTTCTTATCATTTTAGAAGGAGAAGATATGGAAGAAGTTGAAAAATCCAGTCTTAAAATTTCAGATATATGTATGAATTATGAAGCACTGGATGTTTTTGTTGCAGAAGAAAGGGAAAAACAGGAAGAAATTCTGGAGATTCGAAGCCTGGTCTATGAAGCGCTGAAATCCGTAACAATAGAAGCTCTTGATATAGTACTACCGAGAAACCAGATAGAATCTCACCTGAAACGGGTGGAAGAAATAGAAAAAGAAGAAGACATGTGGCTTCCCACCTTCGGACACGCCGCAGACGGCAACCTCCACACCCACATGGCAAAAGTAAATCTTAAAGGAGAGCTTATCCCTGACTGGGAAGAAAAATATGAAAAAATAAGAAGAAAAATCCATGATGATGCCATAAGCAGAGGAGGAAAAATTTCAGGCGAACATGGCATAGGTGTCGTAAAAAAAGAATATATGAATATATTTACAGACAACACACTGTTAAAACTTATGAAGGATATAAAGAAATCTTTTGATCCAAATAATATATTAAATCCCGGTAAAATTTTCGATTTATAATTATTTATAAGGAGGCAGTCACTATTATGTTTATGGATCCGTCACAGTTCGGGAAACAATTCATGGATCCCACACAGTTCGGGAAACAGTTTTATGAGCAGATGGAAAAAACCTTTATAGAAAAAATGAATAAACTTATACACAATCCGTCATTTCTGGCAAATATAAGTAAAGGAGTAGAAGCAGGTCTCGAGGGTAAGAAAAAAAATGATGATCTTATGAAAAATTATCTGGAAAAAATGAATATGCCTACAAGGGAAGATAGTGCGAAAATCCTTCAGTATCTCCAGAAAATAGAATCAAAATTACTGGATCTCGAAGAAAAGATAGAAGATTTATCTGATG
>DAIOEN010000554.1:0-1837 GCA_036746235.1 Vulcanimicrobiota bacterium
TCCTGAGTTTGACACATGCCAAGGAATATTGGGGTTAGAAAACCAGTAAAAACAACAGAACTACGTTTGTTTACTGTATTTGCCATAAAAAATGTTGTGAAAACTAACAAAATATATTTACATTTATGAAAAATAAATATATAATATCTATTGTGAAAATATATGTTTTTAAGAGAAATAAAATCTAAAGGAAAAACTTATCTAAATATTATTCAAGGTTACCGAGAAGGCGGAAAAGTCAAACATAAATCTGTAATATCTTTTGGTTGTATAGACAAATTAAATAAGGAACAATTAAAGAAATTAGGAAGTTCATTGATAAAATATTGTAATTCTCAGGTTCTTATGGATGTGAATACAATCGAAGAGAAAAGTCGCAAAAACTGGGGAGCGGTAAGATTATTACAGAAAATATGGAAAATGTATGATTTGTCAGGTTTAATTAATCATCTATCAAACGATAGTAAAATAGAATTTGATGTTTGTAATACAATATTTTTAATGCTAATAGATAGATTACTTGACCCAAAAAGTAAATTAAAAAGCTATGAGGAGCAAAAAAGATATTACGAAGTAGAAGACGTGGAACTTCACCACTTATATAGAGCCCTGGATTTTTTATATAAACATAAGGAAGAAATAGAGATACATTTATTTGAACAAAGTAAAAAACTCTTTAATTTATCAGTTGATGTTGTATTATATGATGTCACGACATTGTATTTTGAAAGTAATCATAGTGATGAGCTACGAAATTTTGGTTACAGTAAAGATTGTAAATTTAATGAAGTCCAGGTAGTATTGAGTTTACTTGTGGATCGTGAAGGAATACCAATAGGATTTGAACTATATGAAGGTAAAAAATTTGAAGGAAAAACTCTAATAGACATTATAGAGAAAGTAAAAAATAAATTTAAAATCAACAAAATAATTTTCATAGCCGACCAGGGTATGTTATCAAAAGATAACCTGACTGTTATAAAAGATAATGAATTTGAATATATTATAGGCTCCCGGATAAGAAGTAAATCTAAAAAAATAAAAGAACAGGTTTTAAATGCTGAAAATTATATAACTGTAAGTAAAGAAAATGAAGAAATTTTTAAATATAAAGAGATAGAAATAGGAGAAGATAAAATAATCTGTAGTTGGTCTAAGAAAAGAGCTAATAAAGATAGAAAAGATAGAGCAAGATTACTGTTAAAGGCTGAAAAACTACTGAAAGGGGGAATAAATAAGTTAATCACATCACGTGGTGCTGGCAAGTATATAGATATTTCGTCCCAGACAACTGCTCAGATAAATAATGAGAAGATCCAACGAGATGAACAATGGGATGGTTATTTTGCCATCCAGACTAACTCTAAAATTAATGATCAGGAAAAACTTTTAGAGTATTATCATCAATTATGGAAAGTGGAAGAATCTTTTAGACTCTTTAAATCTCATTTAGAAACACGACCTATGTTTCACTGGAATTCTTCACGAATTAACGGACATATGGTTTTATGTTTTCTGTCTTTCTTATTTGAACGAACTTTAGAGTTTAAATTAAGACAGAACAGTATAGAATATTCTGCTGATAAAATCAGACAGGCTCTTAATAGTCTGGAGTTTTCTGAAATATCTATTGAGAATAAGACTTTTTATCTTAGAGCTCCTGTGGAAGGATTAGCTTATCAATTACTTAAAATATTTAATATTAGAATACCAAAAAGTATGTCTACACCTGATGAATTCTAGTTTTCTTTATGATGTTGTGAAAATAACGTAGATGCGTTTTTCGCTTTCCCTTTTAATTACTGGCTTTATATGACTACAACTGTCAAACTCAGGA
>DAIOEN010000555.1:0-1833 GCA_036746235.1 Vulcanimicrobiota bacterium
TTTTTCTATACCTTTTTCTATACCTTTTTCTATACCTTTTTCTATACCTTCTTCTATTCCTTCCTCTTTGAATTCTTTATATAAAGCCTGCATAACCCTTGTCATACGTAACACCTCCATCATTTTTCTTACATATTCTTCATCAATAAACTTATCTGATATACCAACCAGACATCCAATTAAAAAGAGCTGTTCATTTTTATCTTCCACTTTCTGAGCTAATTCTATAGCTTCTATAGCCCTTTGAGATTTATCTACAGAGTTCCTCATAAGAGGAAGAAATATGAGATTTAGTTTATCCTGTATTGTTAATGTAAAACCTGCATTAATTTTATCTAAAAGTTCATTATATGTTTTATCCCCGTCATAATTCCCCATAAAGACCGGCTCTACGATATATTTTATAGAACCGTGATCCAGAAATACGGGAGCACTGTTTATACCTGCTCCATAAATAACGGCAGTTCTGACAGGTTTTCTTTTCTGTTCGTAAAGAAGTGTATCATAGAGTTTAAATCTTAACAGATCATCTTCTTTTACAGTTGTCTGGAATTCAAGGTGCATAAAAGTATCATCTGACAGATAAAAAACAAAATCCATACGTCTTTCGTCTATCTGTATCTGAGGGAGTTCTGCCGGCTCTGCTCTTACGATAGGAGCAGTTTTAAGTCCGTAGAATTCCAGTGTCTGGTCTTTAAATAAACCTGTGAGAGATTTAAAAACTATATCATAATTGGCATGAGTAATCTTTATATCATCGGATTTCATTAATCTATCTCCTGTTATATATATAATACATTGATATGTATCAATCCCTTCTCATTATTATCTTATCACGGTAGGACGTAAAATTCAATCTGAAAGAATAATTTAGCTCTTCTGTTTCCCCATAAAACTCAATATAGCTTTTACCTGAAAGGCCATAAGCCCCGGATATTTCGATAAAATCAATGCTGTCAACCCCGATATATGAGGAGCGGCAAAGCTTGTGCCTGTCATTTTCCTGTACCCCCCTCCCGGCCAGGTGGTTTTTACATATATTCCCGGAGCATCGAATTCTATTTTATTATTGGGGTGGTATACAAAAGAGAAATCATCTTTAAAATCATCATAAGAAACTGCTATGACAGAAGAAAATACTGAAGGGAGACTGGGAGAGGGAAGATTGTTTGCAGCAGTAACTATTATATTGCCTTTATAATAGGCATCTTCAAGGAGTTTAAAGAATCGTCCCGTATAAATACTGCTTGTTGTGCCAAGACTCAGATTTATTACATCCATATTATTATCTATGGCCCATTTCAACCCTGCAAGAAATACTTCCCCTTTTCCTCTTCCCGATGCAGTGACCTTTATGCTGTAAAGTTCCGCTTTCGGCGCCAGCCTGTTTATTATACCGGCACAGGCAGTGCCATGACCGAAAGAGTCTGTTATTATATCAGGTGTGATAATATGTATTTTTTTCTCTCTGTCAATGGATATTTCCACACCGCCTTTAACAGAATCTTTCAGAACCGGGTGATATGAGTCTATACCGCTGTCAACTATGGCTATTTTAACATCTTTCCCTGTACTCTCACCCCAGGCTATTTCAGGTGTTATTATAGAATAAAGATTTTTCTCTGGCGCACCGGATTCTTTCATAATCTATTTATTCCATAAACAGCGAAAGAATCCTTGTATTACTTTCTTTTTCTTGACTATAATGATATAATTGTTGGTGTCCTGGTAATAAAAAGCTGACAACTAACAGGTATGACCGGAGCGGTCACAACCAGATATGAAAATGAATATACAGTGAAGCATAAAACTACATCATTTTCATATAAATAT
>DAIOEN010000556.1:0-1830 GCA_036746235.1 Vulcanimicrobiota bacterium
AAAACTGGATGACTGGTTTGAAATTTACCCGGAAGAAGGAGATGCCATAGTAGATGTTGACGGAGATTCTAGATATTAATTGAGTCGTGATTCGTAAATAAGGAGTCAATATTTTGGAAGACAAACATTTTTCCAGATTGTTAAAATTAATCCCTGCCATTATAGCGATTTTATTTGTCCTTACCCTCTTCGTATGGCTCACCATTGGCATAAAAGAAATACTATCTCCCACTGTTCTCACAGTAATACTGATTACCATATTAATTCCCTTTAAAGAAGAAAACAGAACGATAAAAGTACTTATAGGTGCCATAATATTTTTATATACGGCATGGTTTGTTTCTCTCATAACTACAATACTTGTGCCTTTTGCGATAGCACTTATCCTGGCTTATATATTTGACCCTGTAGTAACATTTCTGGAGAAAAAAGGTTGGTCAAGATCGAAAGGAGCTTTGCTTCTCATAGCTTCACTGCTTCTGGGATTTATTATTCTGCTCCTCTTTGTAATCCCCGCTCTGGCACAGGAAATCACCGGTTTTATCAGTCAGATACCTCAGATTCAGGCAAAAATAATAGAAATTTTCAATATGCTTAAAAACCTGAAAGGTGCAAATGTGCCGGAACAGTTCAGATGGATACAGAAGATAGCGGAATATGAAGTCCCTCCCGAACTTCAGAATCTGACTCAAAGCCTCATAAAAAAGGTAGAAGAAAGTATTCCCATGGTAGCAAATAAAACATGGTCATTCCTGACCGGTGCTTTTTCCGGTATACTTCAGTTCGTATTGAGTCTTTTGAGTCTTATCATCATTCCTGTTCTTACTTTTTATATGCTTAAAGAAATGAACAATATAAGGAATTTTGCATTTGATCTTGTACCGGCAAAGAACAGAGACATTGTTATTTCAATCTGTCATGACATAAATATAGCACTTGCCAATTTTTTAAGAGGCCAGCTTCTCATAGCCAGTATAGTTGGTATTCTTACCGGTACAGGCCTGTTTTTCATAGGAATAAAATTTTCGCTCCTCATAGGTCTCCTGGCAGGTATAAGCAACGTAGTTCCCTATCTGGGAGGAATTGTTACCGTATCTACTGCCATATTAATGGCTCTTTTTACGGAAAACCCCGTAATCTCGATAATACTTGTCATTGTTCTTTCTTCAGCCATATCATTTCTGGAAAATTCCTTCCTTTCCCCAAAAATCCTCGGAGAATCTCTGGAATTAAACCCTCTTCTCATTATGCTCGCCATTTTAATAGGAGGTCATCTTTACAATTTCTGGGGAATGCTTCTGGCCATACCATCTACCTGTGTATTGAAGGTTCTATTTGACAGATGGTATAAAAGCTATAAACAGGAAGAAAAAACAGAGACTTCAAAAGAAAGTGCCGGTGAAAAGGCGGAAGATGAGAAAGAGAAGGATATAAAAAAAGAAGAACCTTTGCCGGAAGTGAAACAGGATGAAACAGGGAAGCAAAATGGAACGGGTGATGCGTGACGCGTAACAGGTGGTTTCACTTCTCACTTTTCACTACCCACCATTCACAACTCACGACTCGCGACTCACGACTCACTAAAAAATACTGATTGAATTCACCTGACAGATCTTATATAATTATAAAGTGTCCAACATAAACAATTTGCATAGCTAAGGGACTGTAAGAAAATAACTCTGGCAAATTATGGTTCTTGTCCTCACGTCACGCGTTACGCGTCACGATTATAACTACGATAAGGTTATTTTTTACAACCCCTGACAGCCAACAATTAGGAGGTACATCACGATGAGAACAGTAGTAACAATGCCCGGTGACGGTATCGGG
>DAIOEN010000557.1:0-1829 GCA_036746235.1 Vulcanimicrobiota bacterium
CCAGTTCTTTCTTCCAGGCTTCGGCGATCTGCTTTTCTCTTTCTTCTGCCTCTGACTTGAGTCGGGCCTTCTCTTCATCGGTCTGTTTCTTTAGATCTTCTAACTCCTGCCGGCGAAGTTCATCCAGTTCTTTCAGCGCCCTTTCTTTTTCCTTTATAGTTGCTTCATTTTCTTTTAGCACTGACTGAAAATTATCTCTTTCTTTAGTTAATTCTTTTATATTATTGGCATTATCGAGTAATATTTGTTGTATGGATTCTACAGGAGCTGGTAATTCTTTTAATTGCTTTAGAGCTTTTTCTGTTTCAGCTTTTGCCCTGGATTTCTCTTCTGATTCTTGTTTTAATATTTCTTCCAGCTCTTCTTTTCGCTTTTTTGCTTCTTCTGCTTCAGTTAGGGCTTCCTCTTTCTCTTTTACTAATTTGATTTCTATTTCATCTTTTTCTCTCTTTACCATAGTTTTTATAGATTTTATTTCATCTTCTTTCTCATGGAGTTTTTGTGAGGTGGATTCTAATTGTAAAGATAGGGAGATATAATTTTCCAGTTCTTTTTCCCTTTCTTCTAATCTGTTGAGTAGTTTTTCCTTTTCCTTATGAAGCATAGTCACGTTTTCGGTATTTTCCACTAAGATTTGCTGAATGGATTCAACTGGGCCGGGAAGAGCTTTTATTTGTTCCCGTAGCTGATTATTCTCTTCCAATATAGTTTCCATTTTCTCTCTTAAAAATTGGTTCTCTTGTTCTACTTTTCCTAGTTTGTAGAGTGCTTGTTGTTCCATCGGTTTAACAAGTTCTGATTGTTTAGAGGAAAAGAATTTCTCCATAGTTTCCATAAGGGTTTCTTGAGTCAGTGGTTTTTCATTTTCATTATTTTCCCATGTTTTTTTCATGTTTTTTTCAGCATTAACCATGTTTTTTTCATGTTTTTTCCAGTCAATATTAAAGCATTGTTCAACATCATCTACTGATATTACATAAGAAGGTTTCCCATCGCCTTTTACTTTATTTGCTTTTAATTTACCATTTTTTATATATCTGTAAATTGAAGTTGAACTTCTTCCTGTTAATTTGACTATTTCTTCAATAGTAAAACATGTTTTTTCATGTATTTTCCATGTATTTTCCATGTATTTTTCTACTCCATCTTTCACATATAAAAAACACGAGATTATATAAGAATTTATCCTGTTTTTACCATGTATTTTTCATGTATTTTTCAACGAAAAATAAAAAAATCCTGTCTATTTGGGTATTTATATGAATATTCAACTTTTGCAAGGTTTCATTGGTATATTAATAAATCTGGAAAATTTGTTCCGGTCGGATTTCATTTTTCTGCCTGTTTTTGCAGGTTTTTTTCTGCAGCTGGTTGAATAAAAATATAATTGAATATTTTTAAAGGGAGGTTATCGCTATGACTATAGGAGATCCGGACTGGATTATAAAACTGGGCCCCATTACGCGGACCAATCATGCCGGTACAAAGAAACAGGCTGAAGATGGTGCAGCTCTTCAGGTTAAAGATGATGTCAAAGTGATTATGGATACCGCAAAACCTCTTATTCCTCTTCTTTCAAAAGGTGTTATAGTGGCCGGCGGTGCTGAGCCTGTTGTTAAAGAGGAAGTTCCTGTTCCTGAAGTAGTAAGTTATCAGCTTTCTGATGGCAAATGGTTTTCTATTGCCACTTCAAAAGTGTTTGGCGTTAAGTTGACTGAACCAAAATCGGAAGAAGAATAAAACTCTCTATGCAGAGGTTTTTTTATTTTTTGCAGTTTTTTCTGTGCCAGGAGCTGGTTTTTCTGGATTCAATCTCTGACGAATCGCCT
>DAIOEN010000558.1:0-1827 GCA_036746235.1 Vulcanimicrobiota bacterium
TACAGCTCAGTAGAAAATACAGGCAGAACAATCCTAAAAAGATAAGGCTTATCTCAAGGAATAATAATTATATTTATATGGAGGAGAAATCTAATAACAGAAAAGAATCCTCATTCATCTCCCCCTAATCGCTACGTTCTACTTCGCGATATAGAGGGAGAATTCTGAGGTCTTTTCGTTAAAGAAGCAGGTTTAAAAGATAAATTATGAGTAATAAAAAAGTCCGTCATATAATGGGCCTGTCAGGCGGAAAAGACAGCACTGCCCTTGCAGTTCTTTTACATAAAGAAATCCCTGATATGGAATATTTCTTCTGTGATACTCAGAAAGAACTGTCTGAAACTTATGAATATCTTGAAAGGATAAAAGCGCGATTCGGACTGAAGATTAACTATCTGAGTTCTGAAAGGGGATTTGATTTCTGGCTCGATATGTACGGCGGTTACCTTCCGTCCCCCAGAACCAGGTGGTGTACCAGGAAATTAAAGATAGAACCTCTTGAAAAATTCATAGGTGATGATGAAGCAGTAAGCTATGTCGGAATCCGTGCCGATGAAGACAGAAGCGGATATGTGTCTACAAAACCCAATATAAAACCTGTTTTTCCTTTTAAAGATAGAGGGCTTGTAAAAGCAGATATTTACCGTCTCCTGGAAGAAAGCGGCATAGGACTTCCTGATTATTACAGATGGCGGAGCCGTTCCGGCTGTTTCTTCTGTTTCTTCCAGAGGAAATACGAATGGGTTAAACTGGCAGAAATTCATCCCGATTTATTTGCCGAAGCGGTGAAATATGAAAAAGAACACAGTGACGGCCGGATTTATACATGGACTGATACGGAATCTCTCTCAGACCTTCTCAAACGAAAAGACAGGGTAATAGCAGATTATGAGGAAGCCCTGAAAAGAGAAAAGAAAAATGCCCCGAATAAACCCCTTTCTGAAGTATTTGCAGATATTATGGATGACGAAGATCTTACCATGCCATGCCTTATGTGTAACTGGTAGAAATGAGTATACAGGTTTTTTATTTATTTTCGCTCATTTTTTCCTTGATTTTCATTGGAACAATTTGTATACTGAAATTAAGCAGGTAAATTTGATTTGCCATAAACGGTGTAACAATGTCAATAAATACAATTTATAAGGATATTAATTCTGAAGAAATTACCTTTGGCCCCCATTTTATCTAAAAAACCGAAGAATACTCCCTCTATAGCTGATAGGCTTAGAGGGTGATGAATTCGGAGTTACTTCCTACACAACCTGTTAGAACTCAATGCTATAAAAATAATCTCTTTCCTGTTATAATATATAGAGGAGAAGCTCCCTATGAAAAGCACATATAAATATCGAATATACCCGAATAAATCACAGGAAAGTAAATTAGAAAATATCTTCAGTATGTGTCGTCATCTTTATAACTGGTCACTATCTGAACGTATTACTTCTCATCAGGTATGGAAACATGGAAAAGCCATAGAGAAGACTATTAATCCTGATAAAAAGAAAGTTATCTTTTCTTCTCCTATGGGACAGTTTTTTTATACGGAAGAAAAAGGAACTATGGCAGTAGATATACTTACCACTATAGAGATAATATTCGGTATTCAGCTTACGTCTGTCTTTGGACAGATACCGAGAAATGTTAATTATTACAGCCAGGCTGAAAATCTTCCGTTGTTAAAGAAGGAACGTCCCTGGTATAAAGGAGTTCATTCTCAGGTATTACAGAATGTATTAAAGAGACTGGATGATGCTTTTGATGGTTTCGTGCGCCACGTCACGATTTAAACAATTACTTACATAGTAAGTATCAGAGAGGACT
>DAIOEN010000559.1:0-1818 GCA_036746235.1 Vulcanimicrobiota bacterium
GTTACCTGTTCCTTACGGTTTATTATATTTTCGATTTGCACCTGAAACACCTGAAGACCCTGGCAGGATTTTATTAAGAATATTACGGGAAGGCACTGTACCGGGGGTGCATTCCCAAATTGTAGATCATCATGCAGCCTTCCTAATATCTTTGATTTCATAGACTTTTATCCTCTGTTTTTTCCAATCTTGTAAAGATATAATATTTCTTCCTTCATTTTGAAAATACCTATCATTAATTTGTGGCTCATCCCCTGAAAAAAGTATCTCACATAAATTATTCCATCTTCCTGACAGTAATTGTGCTCTAACATGAAGAACAGCTTCAGCATTTTCCGGCAACCAGAAGATTCCTGGCCCTTTCATACGAAGATTAACCACTCTTCTTACGGCACTTTCTATCGCCCCACTGCCAATAGGATATCCTGAAGTTTTAAAATCCGAATAGTTCATTCTTTTTCTGTGTTTCTGAAAGTAAGCTATCACTTTATTTATTTCTTTAGAACGTCTCCCTTTGCAAAGTTCTGAAAGTGACTCCAGGAGAAGATTAAAATGTCCCTGTTTAAGCCTTTGTTTTTGCTTATTAAACCAGCGTTTTTTCTTTTTCTCGCCCCATTTCTTACATTCTTCAACAGCAGAAGAAAGATGCTCTAATGAGTGATAAAAATCCAGTATCTCTATTATTTTTTCTTCAGATAGGCCAATTCTTTTTCTTATCTCTTTGACTCTTTCCCATAACCAGGGAGCGCCATCTCCTATAACTATTAGCTTTTCTGCTTCCTGTATTCCTAACAGGTGAAGATACATACAGACTAATTCCAATAAGGCATCACAATCTCCAAGGGTTCCATCTATAAAATCAAGTTCACGACAAACTCTTCTACCTTTATTGTCTATAACATACAGACGTAATAACTTTGGCTCTTTCCATTCAGGTTTATACTTTCTATGTCCGCCTTTACCTGTCAGTCCACGTTTTCCTCCAAGACGAACCTGAAGTCTGCCACCATCTAATGTTAAAACTACTATCTTCCCTTTCAATATATTCCCTGATGATAACTTCTGGTCTTGATACTTCTTCATTAGCATGTCACGATATTCTATTGCTTTATGACTGAAATTCAGACTTAATTTACGGACAACTTTTATGTCCAGTTTTATTCCCTGTAGACTCAGTTCTTCTCTTGCACGTTCCATACTTGATTGTAATACTACCTGACGGGTTACCTCGGATATCAAACCAGGAGTAGCGCCATGACTTATTCCTAACAATTTCAGCACAGGATAGCAACCACTTCCTCCATTGCCTCTTCCTTTCTTCTTTTTCTTCCTACCAGGCATTTTTTCTCTGTCTGCATGCATATAGAGAGTTCTTACTTTTATACACTCTCCACTTAAAAGTTTTATCCTTACTTCTTCATATCTTCCTCTCTTTAACCAGGAGCGATGTTTCAAGGATAACTCTATAGCTTTTGCTTCCAACTCCTTATCCTGACGTAATTCTTTAAGGGTTTCTCCCATAATTTTTCCTGATGACTCACGGAATATCTTTATTATTTCTTCTTCCACCTGGAGTATATCATAGCCATTCTCTGATTTTTTCCATTCTTCAAGATTATTCTTGACTTTTTTGAACAGTTCGCCAATAATATTTATAATTTCTTTCATAAAGCACCTATTTCTATAATATTTTTTAGGTGCTTTATTTTTACATTCACCTCTGATATACTTTTTTTATAAATCTATATTTTGGGAATGCACCCGAATACAGTGAGCAGTTACTTCGTAACAGGGAAAAAGAGGCAGAATTTCGAAAAA
>DAIOEN010000560.1:0-1815 GCA_036746235.1 Vulcanimicrobiota bacterium
ATGGAAGTGGTTTTAATCAAATACGGCTCAGACGGCACTGTAATTGACATGTTAGTCGTTGATACAGGTACCAGGTATGAGAAAAAACCTGATGAAATAGAATACACGCACCTGATGGAACACCTCATGTTCCGGGGATCGAAAAATTATACAGTTGAAGATGTAAATAAAATATATACAAAATACGGTGTTTATGACCAGGGTTTTACTGCGAGTGATTTTACCTGTTATTACAGAATATTTCCGAAAGATGCCATGGAAGATCTTACAAAGATTATGGCAGACAGGCTGGAAAACCTTTCTTTTACGGAAGATGAATATAAAGCTGAAACAGGAGCGGTACTGGGTGAATACCAGGGACATTATCAGACACCCTGGAGCAGACTCCATCAGAAACTCTATCAGATAGCCTTTACCGTTCATCCCTACAGAGATGTGCCGGAACACCTGGAAGTCCTGAAGAAAATGCCGGAAAATCAGGAAGCTGTAATGAATTTTTACCGTAATTACTATAAACCGAACAACTGCCGCCTTATCATAACAGGTGATTTTGACACGGCAAAAACAAAAGAAATTATAGAAAAATATTACGGTACTCTGAAGGCAAGTAATGTTAAACCTGACATAGAGCAGGAACCTCTTCAGACCGGGGAAATCACAGGTGAGGTAAAATATGATGGAAAAACGTCTCCCTATTTGCTCATAGCCTATAAAATCCCGGGATATGACGTAAATAACAGGGAAATCCCCTCTATAGATCTCATAAAAGAACTGTATTTTACAGATAGTTCTCCCCTTTATAAACGGCTGGTATATGATGAAAAACTTGTTTATTATATCTCTTTTCCGGGATATTATTTCTGCAAAGATCCGTCACTCTTTACTACAACTATGAAATTAAAGAAAGAAGAGGATATGGAGAAAGTCAAAGAAATCTTCTTTGAAGAAATAGATAAAATCCGAAAAAATCTCTGTACCGATGAAGAACTTGATAGAATAAGAGAAAAAAATCGTTATGATATACTTACAGGCATGGATTCTCTGGAAAAAACAGGATTTACTTTTATGAATTATTATTTCCTGTCGGGAGATCCTGACGGGGTGAATAAATATTTCAAACATTACTTCTCCATAACTCCTGAAGATATAAAAAATACGGCGGGAAAATATTTTATTGAAAAAAATCGAACCGTTGTAACACTTTACGGAAAGGAAGAACAGAAAAATGAAGAATAAATCCAATTTGTTTGCTATAATTTTATCTCTTATTCTTATATTGATGAATATAACCTGCTGTTATGCCGCAGATTTCCATAAAGAACCTCCTTATACTCTTATGACAATTGAAAATTCGGATATTGTTTATATAGTAATTTCTTTTAATACAGGCACTGTAAGAGATTCTAAAGGGAAAGAAGGACTGAATTATGTAACAGCATCATTAATAGAAGATAACATAAGGAGAAAACTCAATGAAAAATCTCTCACATCGGGAGCGGAATTTTACGGACAGGCAGATAAAGAAATTACAACATTCTTCTTTAAAGTCCACAGGGATAAATTCGACGAAACATATCCGCTCTTTATGAGTGAAATCATATCGCCTGACATCAACAAAGATTCCTTTGAAAGAGCAATAGAACAGGCACAGAATGTCAGGGAATACCTTATAAATGACTGTGAAGAAATGTCTCTTCAGGGCCTGGAAATGTTCTTATACAGGGATCATCCCTATGGAACTGCTGACTCCGGCACACGTTCGTCTCTTAAAAATATTTCTATAGATGATGTAAAAGATTTTCATGCTAAATTTTA
>DAIOEN010000561.1:0-1799 GCA_036746235.1 Vulcanimicrobiota bacterium
CTGTCAGGTATTTTAATATGGATGATTTTACTTGCTAAAACCTCTATGGAGTCATCAAAAAATCGTACTTATTTAAGACAGGAGATGCAGATAGTAACTACCGGTATGGTAAGAGAACTTCAGGACAGCAGGAAAAAATCCCTTGCTGTAATAAATCAGGGCGTCAAATCTTTCAGTTTTATTTCAGCAAGAAATGTTTCTGGAAAATTTGTTACCGATACATCGGGAGCACCTGTCTGGCAGAATGTTGACGGTACCTGGAGGTTTATCATTTACTATATTCCTGCAAATACAACAAATCTTATGAGGAAAGAAATATCAAAATCTACAGATAATGCTCTGTCTTCTTCAGAATTACTCTCTTTTTGTGACGGTAAAGGGGAAAAACTGTCTTCTATGGTTAACGATATGTCTTTAACTATTCCTGTTGCAGAGAAGGATAAATATGCCGATATATCCATAACATTTCAATCAAAAAGCAGGGCAGGAAAAACTGATAGGATGACTTTTCAGAGCAGGATTTTTATATCCAATTGAGTGCTTATGACGGTAAATATCCCGGCGATCATAGTCGTGACGCATAACGCGTGACGCATGGCTTATTGTAAATATGATTATTTTTTACAACTCCTAAGGAGGTCCGGTTATGTTTCATAAAAAAGGCTATATTCTGGTTTTAACTCTTATCATAATGGCATCTCTGCTTTTCTTCGGAACTCTTCTTCTTTCTTTATATCAGCAGGAATCCTATATAGTTCAAAAGGCTGAAACCGATATAATTGCAGAAGAGGCGGCAAAGGCAGGCATTTCTGAAGCCATATATAATCTCAGAGAAGATCCGAACTGGGTAGCAGGTTTTAATAATGTAAAACTTCCTGCTTCAGGTGCTACATACAGTATGACTCTTGTGAGAGATACAACTCCCACACCGTCTGTTCCTTATTCAATTAATAATAATAATAATTCCAGTTCCGTAAAAGGATGGCAGGGAAGAGACGTTCCTTCTAACGGAGTGCACCTTGTTTCGGTGGGAAAAATTGGAAGATCTCAGAAGATAATTCAGGCTATAGCTCTGTCAGGTGGGACAGGTTTCAGTGACGATTTTCAGAAAGGTATATCTAACTGGACAAAAATAAACAATAATAATGTGAGAGGAACTGAATATAATATTGTTCAACATGATGGTTCATCTGCTCTGCATATGGGGCCGGGCTCTTCTACCGGCAATTATAGAGACAGCGAACATCAAATGTTTGCCACAGGTCTTAATCTGAGTAATTTTGACCTTTCAGTAAAAGTAAGGCTTGTGAAACCTGCCATTACAAATCCTCAATATGCCGGGTACAGTATATTTTTTCGTGCTACAAATATAAATGGAGATGTAAATACCTATGCTTTTCAGTTTGAACTACCAAATAACAAGAAAAAATCAAGTTTTATGATAGCAAAATTTGACGGAGTCGTGTCTCCTTCTTCCGTTCAGCCTGTCGTCAGTATTACTCCTGAGACACTGTACGGTATGACAAAGGATTCCTTCTGGAATACATCACAGTGGAATGGAGATGATGGCAATTCTGAATGGTATCAAAGTCATACCATAGGAATAAAAGCAGCAGGCAATGTTTTTACTGTTTATATTGACGGTAAACAGGTTTTAACCTTTACAGACAAAGACAGCAAACAGCAGGGTGAACCGGCAAAATTTATAACTCCCTATCAGAGTGGCACAATAGGTTTCAGAACATGGTATGATTCCTCAATAATACTTGATGATATATCTGTGAAAACATCAGGAGGTA
>DAIOEN010000562.1:0-1778 GCA_036746235.1 Vulcanimicrobiota bacterium
AAACAATGCTTCCTGTATTTAAATCTGAGTCCGGCAAATTTAAAGTTATAAGACCTTTAATGTATGTGGAAGAAGAAAAAATAGAAAGATATGCTTTTGAGAAAGGATTTCCTGTTACATGTTGCTGCTGTCCTCTCTGTCATACAGGTAATCTCAGAAGAAAAAAAGTAAAAAAAATGCTTTCCGAATTTGCAAAAGATGAGCCTAATATAAAAGGTACCCTCTTTCGCTCTCTTTCCAATTTCAATGCAGAATATATGCTTGATTTAACTTATAATAAAACCCTGAAGGAATTAATAAGTCGTCCAGGGCATAAAGAATAAAGCTTTTTACATGGTTCCATTCCGGGAGACAGTAATTGCGTAATAGAAATGTAATCTGTTAAAGGAATTTTTTAGAAAAAATTGAATTTTTATAGAAATATTTTTATCAGGAGATGAAAGAAAGATGAAGTTTAAAACAGGATTATTATTTTCTTTATGTTTATTGTTTTTAAATTTTTTACCTGTCAATGCACAGACTGTGGACGAACTGGTTGATTACGGAAATAAGCTGTATTCACAGGGAAAATATAAAGAGGCAATTGAATATTATGACGGTGCCCTGAGGCTTGATCCTAAAAATATCAGGGCAGCATGTAATGAAGGGAATTCTTATTATGCACTCGGAAATTATGAAAAAGCTATTCAATGTTATAACCTGGTATTGAGTATTGATCCTTCCAACAGTACTGCTTTAACTTATAAACAAAAGGCTTTACAGGCTTCCGGTAAAACCGGCATTTCAAGTAATACACAGGGAACAGTAACTGATCAGAATAAATGGGAATACTGGTATTACAGGAGTAAAGAGCTTATGCAGCAGGGAAAATATAATGAAGCTTCACAGTGTAATTCGAAAGCTCTGGAACTTGCGGCAAAGCAGGGTGGCCTGGATAAACTTGAAGCTCTTCTCGAACAGGATGTAGCTTATTACCAGGGGCAAAGGTCTGATGCACAGAAGGACGTCTGTACATCCGGTATCAAAAATATTCTTACTGTTCTCAGCATGTATAAAATGGACTACGGATATTATCCCGATAGTTTAAATACTTTACTGAAACCCGGGAAAGATGGTACTCCTTATATGCGCAGGTTATCAGTTTGTCCTGTTGAAGGTAAAAATTATATTTATAAAAAGACAGACAATAGTCATGTCAGGGTAATATGTCCTACATGCGGAACTGATATGGCGCCAACTGAATATTAAACTGGCTAATCTGCATTTATTTGATAGATAGTCCCTCTCATACTCCTGTGATGGTATTAATCAGGATAATATATCTGGTGTAAATTTGCTGAATTTCATCTGTGCAGCATATGGTTTTTCCGTTCCATATGTTTCTATAAAGATTTATACTATTATTTAACATGTGCCATGGGCCAGGAGAGCTACATTCTTACCTTCATTAAATAATTTATTATATATTTTACATGCCTGTAGAGTTTTTTCAACTATAAGTTCTTTTATGCCATGTTTTATTATGGTATTTTTCACTTCTTCAGGAAATTCTATATTACCTTCCACTCCTATTCCTATTATTAAGACGTCTATATTTTTATCCATTACGCCTGTTATCATAGAAGCTGTAATGCAATGGCCTTTTCTCTCTTCCCATTTTGTGACTTCTTTCCCTATAAGCCTTATATCTTTACCGGCACCTACGGTGCTGCTGTGTTCTTTTCCGCATATTATGAATTTTCCCCATAAAAAATGTTCTACAGGGCCTCTGGGTTCTA
>DAIOEN010000563.1:0-1768 GCA_036746235.1 Vulcanimicrobiota bacterium
CCAATAAAACCAAGCTGGAAGGGGTTTTCAGGAATATTGATTTTAACTCTGAAGCGAGCCTGGGCCAGACAAAGGAAAGAAATAAAAGGCTTAAAAATTTAATTGAAGATTTTGCAGATCCCAGGCTGGATTTAAGGCCTTCGAAAACAGGAAATCATGATATTATAGGCAATTCCTATGAATATCTCATATCCAATTTCGCCAGTGATGCAGGAAAAAAAGGCGGCGAATTTTATACCCCGGCGGAAGTTGCCATACTTCTGGCAAAATTACTGCAGCCGGAGGAAGGAAATAGAATATGTGACCCTGCCTGCGGCTCTGGCTCGCTATTGATTAAAGTAGCAAATGAAATAAACAGCAAAAATTATTCCCTTTACGGTCAGGAAAGTAATGGAAGCACATGGGCATTATGCAAAATGAATATGTTCTTACATGAAAAAGACAATGCCCGTATAGAATGGGGAGATACTCTGGGAAATCCGAAACTTCTCGAAGAAGATAGATTGATGAAATTTGATATTGTAGTGGCAAACCCTCCTTTTTCCCTGGATAAATGGGGAGCTGACGGGGCAGGAGCAGATAAATATAACAGATTTCATAGAGGCATACCTCCTAAAAGTAAAGGTGATTATGCATTTATCACTCATATGATTGAAACTTCCATTACAGATACAGGTAAAATCGGTGTTATAGTGCCTCATGGAGTATTATTCAGAGAAGCTTCGGAAGGAAAAATAAGAAAAGCTTTAATAGAAGAAAATTTTCTGGAAGCAGTAATAGGACTTCCTGCAAATTTATTTTACGGAACAGGCATACCTGCGGCAATCCTGATCTTTAACAGAGGAAAAAAGCATAAAGATGTCCTTTTTATAGACGGAAGCAAGGAATTTGAGCCGGGAAAAAATCAGAACAGGTTAAGGGAAGAGGATATTGAAAAAATTGTAAATACATATAAATCCTTTGATACTGCAGAAAAATATGCTTACCGTGCTACTTTTGAAGAGATAAAAAATAATGAATTTAATCTGAATATACCCAGATATGTTGACACCTTTGAAGAAGAAGAAGAAATTGACATAATGGAAGTTCAGAAGGAGATAGATGATCTTGAAAAAGAACTGGCAGGAGTAAGAGGGGAAATGAAAGGATATCTGGAGGAGCTTGGACTAAATATCTAAAAAAGTGTCAACAATGCTGACACAAATTAAGAAAGGAGTGATGAACATGTGTAAAATAAATCCCCGTGTCGATTTTGCCTTTAAACTCATATTCGGAAATGAACAGAATAAAGATATTCTTATTTCTTTACTGAATGCCATACTGGAAGATTATCAGTCATATCCCATAGAATCTATAGAAATCCTCAATCCTCTCGGATGTAAAGAATACAGCAAAGATAAACTCACAATCCTGGATATAAAGGTCAAAAAACTGGTATAGAGAAGCTATAAAAATCTGCAAATAGCACTTGAAATTCAGTTGATTCTGTAGTAAAATTATCTTATGATGTACTCAGTTGGACAATTTGCGAAAAAGATAGGTAAAAGTGTTCAGACTTTAAGAGACTGGGAGAAAAAAGGCATATTAATACCTGCTTATAAGACTAAAGGCCATCACAGAATGTACAGTGACGACCAGCTAAATGAAATATTTCAACGACAAAAACTGAAAGAACGAATAAACATAGGGTATGCCAGAGTATCGGCAAAACATCAGAAAGAGGATTTAGAAAGACAGATAGCCTTATTGGAATTATATCTTGCAAAAC
>DAIOEN010000564.1:0-1726 GCA_036746235.1 Vulcanimicrobiota bacterium
GGACAGATCCATTTTCTTTTTTTATGGAATGGTCTTTTCTGTTCTACCATTTTTACTTTACATTTAGGGCACGTCAAGGCAGATGTTCTCCTTTTATGTCCGGTATGGAGATACTGAATTTACTTCCTTTTCCCGGTTCACTTTCTATATATATGTTTCCTTTCAGAATTGAAAGAGTATATTTTACGATTGAAAGTCCCAGGCCAAGGCCTCCTGTTTCACGACATAAAGGATCTTCTATCTGGTAGAATTTATCAAATATTTTGGGGATTTCTGATTTATGTATACCTATGCCTGTATCGGTTATATGTAAAATATGTCTGTCAGAGGATTTTTCATAGGAAATACTTATCTTTCCTCCCCTGGGTGTAAAGCTTATTGCATTGCTCAGTAAATGTTCTATTATTTTGCTCAATCTGTTTTTGTCGGTATATATTTCTATTTTTTCCAGAGGGAATTTATATGAAATTTCAATACCTTTCGAGAGACATTCGGCTTTCTTTAAAAATACCATAGCTTTGACTATTTGAACTGCATCTATCGGTTCGGAAAAGACTTCGAGATGAGCTGTTTTAACTTCTGAAATTTCCAGTAATTCCGTTACTCTGTTCAGAAGAAGTTTATTGTCTGATAGAACTTTTGAAAGGAATTCTTTCTGCTGAGTATTCAGAGGGCCCGGCAGTTCGCTCAATAAAAGCTCTGTATATCCTTTTATGACACTGGCGGGAGTTCTTATTTCATGAGATACTATGGAAATAAATTCTTCTTTCATCTGTTTAACTCTATTTTCGGAAGTAATATCATGAAATAAAATAACAATAGAATTTACATTTTTATTTTTACCTATTACAGGAGTGATACTGATGGAAAAAAATCTCTCAAAGGGGATACTTATATTTGTTACTATATTATATAAAGGTTTTTTTTCTTTGCTTACTATTTTTAGAGATTCCGAAAGTTTTTCACTTTTTATAAGAGAAGAAAAAGCTTTTCCTTTGCAATGTTCTTCTGTAAGATTGAAGAGTTCGCATATTTTAGGATTTGCCGTTTGAATAATTTCTTCTCTATCGGTTACTATAAGACCATCGGCAAGGTTATTTATTATTGCCGAGAGTTTTTTATTATTCAGTTCCAGTTCTCTTCTTCTCTCATATTCGAGATGGTATATTCTATTTATATCTTCGGCATAGGCAAGGATCTGTCTGTTTGTTTCTTCCAGTTCTTTATTCAAATCTACCGGTGCTTCTATTATTGTATAATTATCTTTTTTACTCATAATTAAAAAATATCTTTCATTAATTTGAAATATGATAAAAAGTATGATTTATATGTCGGAGAAAAATTCCTCCATTTTTTTTAATATATCGAGAGGTCTGAATGGTTTTGTGAGATAATCATCTGCTCCTGCTTTGAAAGCAATTTCTCTCTCTTTCTCTCTATTTATAGAGGTCAGGACAATAATATATATATCTTTTGTATTATCATCTGTTTTCAGTTTTTCACATACTTCAAAACCATCCATTTCCGGCATCATAACATCAAGGAACATAAGGGAAGGTTTTTCTTTTCTGGCTATTTCAATTGCTTCACATCCTGTGGATGCACTGAGTATTTCAAAATTTTTATCCTTCAATGTAGCAGTTAATAAGTCTCTGACAATATTTTTGTCATCAACTATCAATATTTTTCTCAATTTTTCATACCCCCTGATAATCTGGTGGGAATT
>DAIOEN010000565.1:0-1704 GCA_036746235.1 Vulcanimicrobiota bacterium
TGGTATGATTCCTCAATAATACTTGATGATATATCTGTGAAAACATCAGGAGGTACTGTGACCATTACATCTCAGTTTCATTAATTATTCTGTGAGTATTAAATACAAGGAGTATATATTTATGGATAAAAAGAAAATTTATATAGGTGAAGATCTTCCGGTACTTATAAGATTAATAAAAACTGCTCTGAGTAAAAAAGAAGTATATAACCCGTCTTTTTTCTCTGATGGTCTTGAACTATATAGAAAACTTCAGGAAGAACCGCCTCATATGCTTGTTCTTGATATTATTATGCCTTCCATGACAGGACTCGCCATAACCAGACTGGTAAAATTCCATGAACATTACAGTCATATACCGGTTCTTATGATGTCATCTATTACAGATAAGGATATTAGAGACAAGGTAGAAAAAGTCGGTGCAAATGCATTTCTTCCCAAACCTTTTAAAGTGCAGGAGCTGCTTTCTGAAATAGACAGACTGATTGCAGGCAGTTGAGTTAATTATGTCATGATGCGTAAAGCGTGATGGGTGATGCGAAATGATAATAACCTGTTACGCATCACGACATAAATATGAATTTATCTGTAGTAAAAAAACGCAATCTATAAATAATTATGTAAGATGATTCATTGAACAGTGCATAAATATGTGCTATAATTTTTAACTGCATAATACAAAAATTTTTTATGGGAAAGAAATTTTATCGGTAATAACGGCTATGACCGTTTCGGTCACAACGAAGTATGAGAATTTTTCCTCCTGTCACGCATTACGCGTCACTTGTTACGATTCTCATATAACCTGTTACCGGATGATATGTTTTATATAGCATATGTCTTTAAATACAGGAGATATTTTACACAACCAATATAAAGTCATCAGAGTCATAGGGAAAGGCGGTTATTCTGATGTTTATCTTGTGGAAGATATGATAGACAATACATATCTTGCCGTGAAGGAACTGGTAATTTACTGTACAGATCCTGCGGAAAGAGCTGAAGTAGAAAATCAGATTCGCCTTGAAGTGAATATGCTCAGAGAATTAAAACATCCTAAATTACCTGAATTTAAGGATTATTTCGAAGAAAATCAAAGATATTACATGGTTATGGAATATATAGAAGGTGAAGACCTTGTAGCCAGTTATGAAAGTAATATTGATTACTGGTCAGTTCAGGTAGTTTTAAAACTCGCCATAGAATTATGTTCCATGTTTGAATATCTCCACAGCCAGAATCCTCCTGTTATATTTAAAGATCTGAAGCCTCAGAATATAATGATAGACAGATCGGGAGCATTCAGGCTTATAGACTTTGGTATCTCAAAATATTACGGAAGTAAAACTATGCCGGCAGCAAGAGCAGTAAGTGCAAATTTTTCATCTCCTGAACAGTACACGTCCATAGGTACCGATATGAGAACCGATATTTATTCTCTTGGAGCCACATTATATTACCTCTTTACAGGGGATAAACCTCTTGATTCTGTAAAACGTATGATAACACCCGGTGAATTTAAAAAGCCTGCCACATTGAATCCATCTGTTACGGAAGATCTGGAAGTTATAATACTGAAAGCAATGGAAGTTAAAAAAGAAAAACGTTATCAGAGTGTAACTGAAATGAAAAGGGATTTTGAAAAAATAGCTCAGGCAAAAAGACAGGAGACGCCTTCTGTTATGCCTGCAACTGTTCCGGTAG
>DAIOEN010000566.1:0-1698 GCA_036746235.1 Vulcanimicrobiota bacterium
CAGTATTCTCTTGTTCTCTATGCCACACTCATTGAAACAGGCAGAATGTCTCCTGACGGTCTTGACCATTTTAATAAAGACGGCAGCGTTGTAGAAATGATAGGGGCAGAACATTCTCCCGGTATGGAAGTAATGAGCGGATCCCTGGGGCAGGGAATAAGTCAGGCAGCAGGTATTGCCATGGCAAGGAAACTTCACGAAGAAAAAGGGAGAAACTTTATATTTATGTCAGACGGAGAATTCCAGATAGGACAGGTATGGGAAGCACTTCAGGTCATGGCTTTTTATAAACTGGATAATATTATTATATATGTTGATATAAACGGATTTCAATGTGACGGAAAAATGACTTCTGTTATGAATATCGAACCACTTGAACAGAGGCTGGAAGCCTTTGGCATGAAGGTCTGTCGTATAGACGGCCATAATATAGAAGAACTTTTGTCATGTTCAGACATCAATCATAAAGAAAAACCTCTGGTAATACTCTGTGATACCTGTCCCTGTAAAGATATTCCCTTATTAAAAGCAAGATATCCGAAATTTCATTATCTGAGATTTAACAGTGAAGAAGAAAGAAAAGAATACAGAGATTTTCTTATGGAAATGCAGAGGGAGGGGAGAGTCAGTGAACAGTGAGCAGTAATCAGTGACCGGTTACCAGTGATTGGTGACCGTTGAGCAGTAATGTGTTTGCCAGATTGGAAATCACGCATCACGCATTACGCATTACGCATCACATATCACGGATCAATGGAAATACTATCGAGAGTTCATGCAAAAAACCTTGTAGAATGGGCGAAATTAAGGCCGGAAGTCATAGTTCTTTCGGCAGATCTTACGTCTTCTACGGAAATAGATCTCTTTCGTGATACTTACCCTGACAGATTTTTTTCCATGGGCATAGCGGAACAGAATATGATGAGTTTTGCCGGTGGTATGGCCAGGGAAGGATTTTCCCCATTTGTCCACACCTTCGGCGTATTTCTTTACAGACGGGCCTATGATCAGATTGCTATGTCTGTGGCATATCCCAATCTTCCTGTAAGAATGTTCGGCTTTTTACCCGGTATAATGACTCCAGGAGGAGCAACACATCAGGCGATTGAAGATATTTCCGTTATGAGATCACTCCCCAACATGACTATTCTGGAATGCGGAGATGCTTCTGATGTATTATCTGTACTGGATGTTGCTCATGCTGTAAAAGGGCCTGTTTATATAAGAATGTTAAGGGGAGAGATTTCCCGCATTTTTGACAGCCCCATGGTTTTCGGACAGGCGAGAACTATTTCTACGGGCAATGATATTACAGTTCTTTCAAGCGGTATATGTACTGAAGAAGCCATGAGGGCAACAGAGGTTTTAAAGAAACATGGCATCTCTATTCAGCATATGCATATTTCCACTCTTAAACCATTCAATGATCTGTCTGTTATGGAGGCTATAGGGAATACAAAACACTGTGTGATTACTATGGAAAACCATACTGTTATCGGCGGTCTGGGAACCATTATAGCAGAAAAAATGGCAGAAGAGGGAGCAGGGAAGAAGCTTGTAAGGATTGGACTTAAAGATACCTTTGCCCACGGAGCAGGTAAGGCCTATCTTATGAGGGAATATGAAATAGATGCAATGGCTCTTATAAATACAGTGGAAAAAATCTTCAATACGTCTTTTGGCATAACAGAAGAAGAT
>DAIOEN010000567.1:0-1657 GCA_036746235.1 Vulcanimicrobiota bacterium
CTTTAACATATCATTTACCGTTCTTGATGATAAAGAGTTTTTCCCCATAAATAATGTTCCTTTCTTAATATAGTTTTGCATTCTCTAAAAAATCTACTGACCCGGGCATAAGCATGTAATAAAATCATTCATCCCGTCACGCGTCACGAGATTATATATGTGTTATTTACGCTCACCCCGGTAATATTATGATGTGCGAAATTGACCTGTTTTACATCACATTTACAATTATATCAAAAATAAGACGAATTAGTATTTTTGTTAGAAGTTCTGGAAAAGTACTTTGAAGAGTGTGGAAATTTTATTTCGATAGAAATTGTTTCTATAAATACAATTATATTATACACTTTTATTAAATATCTGTCAACTTATTCACTTACCATAATTTCTTTGATATAATGATAAAAAATAATTTTACAGTATAGGAATTTGTATTTTTTAAAGGTTAAGGGTTCAGGGTGTTGGGTTAAGAAAACCCAAAACGTAATTTATAAAAAAACGGAAGATTTTAACCTGGTCAACTATAGCTTATATTCAGGTCAGCAAATCAGCAAGGAGATACATATGATGGATTGTAACAATATAAACATACTATTGCTTGAAGATCCTCCCGGAGATATAAGCAATTTAATTACAGAACTTCTTAATAAAGAAAAAAGTGCAACATTCATACTTAAATGTGTCAATAATTTTGATGAAATTGTAAAGGTTATAGGTGAAGAGGAAATCAGTCTGATTTTTCTTGATATTCCTCTTTCATCTTCTCTTATCCATGATATTTTTAATCTTTTATATAATGAAGCTTTTGAAATACCTGTAATTATTTTAAGTGATATTTATGACGAGGATATTGCGACTCTTGCTCTCAGTAAAGGAATACAGGATTATTTAATCAAACAGGAACTTAATTGCAGGATTCTATCCCGTTCCATGCGATATGCTCTGGAACGTAATAAGATTCGTATTCAGCTGAGGGATACAGTAGAAGAATTGAATAAGGCCATAGAAAATATAAAAACCCTGAGCGGTTTACTTCCAATGTGTGCACACTGTAAGAAGATACGTGATGATGAAGGTTACTGGCAGCATGTTGAGAAATATTTAAGTGAACGAGCTGATGTGGAATTTTCCCATGGTATCTGTCCGACGTGCATGAAAATGTTATATCCTGAATTTTCCGATACCATTATAAAGGGGAGAAAATGAATAGATTGACAGAATTATTTTCAAAATTAAATAATTTTTTATGTTATAAATTTATGGGTATTGGCCTGTGCCGTATAGGTCTGGCAGCAGTAGTTTTTATATTGTTACTGTCATTGAGAGGAGTAATAAGAAACTGCACTGTTAAAATTCTCAGAAAATTAACATCGAAGGTGAGTTTTTCTTTCGACGAAAATATTGTCAGAGAATTGAAAGCGCCTTTTGATCTTTTGTTTTTTTTCCTATCTCTGTGGCTGAGTTTTTATATACTCGGTGCGGAAAAGTTATTTCTTATTGTAAACAATCTGGAACGTATAATATTGATTTTTATAATTACATGGGCCTTATACAGAGTATTGAATGTTACTGCATCCCTTCTGAGGAATATAAATGAACAGAGAGAGAAAAAACTGGATAATTATATAATAGTATTTGCGGAAAATACTGTTAAAAC
>DAIOEN010000568.1:0-1633 GCA_036746235.1 Vulcanimicrobiota bacterium
CTAAACTTGAAGATAATATCGTTTCTTAAATTAATTAAATGACTTAAAGAATCTGCCTTTTTCATAGCCTGTAATTTTGTTGATACTCCTTACCCATTCATAGATTAGAGCAATTTCCTCTGTACATAAAACTCCATTAGTTTCCACTGTAAGCCTGAGTTCTTCTTTCCTTAATATATTCAATAATATCCTTAATTCTCTTATGAAAAAGCAGTTCTCCTCCTGTAAGTTTCACTCCTGTAAGTCCAAGAGGTTTTGCCTGTTCAATCACTGATTTAAACTGCTCAAAGTCCAGTTCCGTCTGCACCTCAGATTACACCCCTTTGTAAGATAAAAATATATCGTATTCAAAGGGGGAACTTTTTTTCTTCTTTTACTTCTTCTGTTGTCTCAGAAATTTCTTCTGTAATTATTTTCTCGTCCATTTATTCCTTCTCTTTACTTTCTTCCTCAAATATTTTCTTTATGTTTTCCAGTGTAAGTCCTGTATATTTAGCTATAAGCTCTATGTCAACTTTATCTTCCATCATTTTTATGGCTGTATGTCTGAGGCCTTTTTCCATGCCTTTTTCCATGCCTTTTTCCATGCCTTTTTCCATAGCTTTTTGCTCAAACTTTGCAAGGAGCATAACATCACCTTCTTTCTTGTAAAGCTCAAGAATATCTTCATAAATTAACTGATTTAATTCTTCATCTTCAACTTCTACCACTGTTTCTATAAATCTTATCAAACTTAGAATAGCCTCTTTGTTATATCTTCTATTTTTCATAAGTCTTATGAGGTTTCTTATGAATTTAGCCCTCATTTCTTCATCTGTTTTAGTCTTAAGACTGTACTTTACTGCAAGTGTTACAAGGGCAAAGAGGTTTTTATTTTCAATCAGATGTTTTTCTTTATAATCTACCAGCTTAACATGTCTGTATTTATAACATAATGTTGTTCTATAGAAATTATAGTCATATTTTAGCTGATAGGTTCCGCTTTTGCCGGTAAATACTGCAAGACTCACTATCTGTTTATTATATTTATCAAATATTCTATAGAAATACCGGAACATTCTACTGGAAAAATCCTCTTTATTTTCTCCCTGTACATCAATATGAACCAGTATCCAGGTTTCCTCATTGTTTTTGAGGTATACTTTAACAAGTTTATCCATTTCTCTTGACGTATCTTCCGATTTTCCTGTTATAGTCTGAAATTCCTTGTCAAGAAAAGTGAAACCTTTATTAAAATCTATATCTACAGCCAGGTCAGGAATGTAAAAGTACATAAATTGCTCAAAGAAATTTTCTATTACTTCCTTCCACGCTTCGTCATATTTACCCATAATTTAAAAATCTTCTTCCTTCAGTTCCAGTATTCTTGCAATATCGGTTCTTTTCATTCCCTCTTTAAGTAGTTTTCTTGCTGCTTCTATTTTGCCTTTTTCCATGCCTTTTTCCATACCTTTTTCCATGCCTTTTTCCATGCCTTTTTCCATGCCTTCAGCCATGCCTTCTTCTCTTGCCTCAAAGAGTCTTGTAGCTTCATCGTGAAGTGCTTTGTCTCTGTATTCAAGTAATTCCCTTACCACATCATCAGATGAAGCCCTTATCATTTCCCTGAGTGCCATAATAATCTCCTCCTCAT
>DAIOEN010000569.1:0-1619 GCA_036746235.1 Vulcanimicrobiota bacterium
TGAATATAGATAATCTGTATTTACGGATAACATACCGAATAACTCCTTATTTAACATTAAAAAATCCTTAATTCCATAATATAGTCGCTTTTAATTTTAAATAATTCCATTTAACATATTCTTTTTCCATAAAAAGACCAGTTTTCTAATAGACTACAGATCTTTTTTAATTAAATTTCTCATTACCGGAAGAAACTATGTTCCAGCAATTACCTTTATCAGACTGTGTTCCAGCAATTACCTTTATCAGGCGGATAATAATCTACAGAATTCATACAGGAAACATAATCGAATTCCTCATTACCTGATGAAACTACTTTCCAGAAATTTTTTGTAATGGCCTATTGTGACAAATTCTTGAGGTAATATTAGCTTTATGACTTGCAAATAAGAAAAAATCTTAACATTCTATTTATTTTTTTTACTAACAGGGTAATTGCCATAAAGAGTTACAGGAAGATATTTTAAATAGAGGAGAAAATCTTTATCTGACGTAAAAATTTCAAGCTCATATCTTACAGCAATTGCACAGATCAGAAAATCAGTATGAGACCCCTGAATACCTCTTTTTCTGCATATATTATAAAATTCTGCAGCTTTTTCATAATCATCTGTCTCTACTGGAATATCCGAAAAAGGCCTTAAGAAATCCTTTAATTTATCAAATTGATTTTTATCGGGAATACCTGATAATATCTCCTGTCTTACAGGGCCTATAATTGACACTCTCATTTCTTTTATCAGTTCTTTAAGATCCTCTGCTATGTCTGTTTCGTCAGATGAAAAAATATTATTTTTAGGACGGCGTAAAACAATGGACCATATGGAAGTATCTACAAGTATATTCATTTACCTCTTTCTGCCTTCCTTATAATCATAATCACCATCATAATCGATTGTTCCGAAAAGATTTATAATTTCCATCTGTTTTCTTCTCTGTATGTATTCTTTTAATGCTTCCGTTACTGCTTCTTTTTTTGTCCTGTGTCCTCCTATTTTCTGTGCATCCAGAATTAAATTATCATCAATTGCAAGATTTGTCGGCATATAAATCACCTCTTTACACATTATTATACACTACAAAATGTGTAAAAGTAAAGCCTGTAATTAAACCTACATAATATCAGGATTATCTGTTCCTCCGCCATCCATTATATCGGGAGGGGGATTGTCCGGAGGCGGATTGTCCGGAGGGCCGGAGGTGGGAATATAAACGGGCTGCGCTTTCGGCCTTGCTTCATCTATTTTTGTAAGATACCCTTTTGCCTTATTGGCAAAGTCGCCTGTAGAAAATCTGTCAAGAATCTTCTGGCACAGGTCTTCTGCTTTTGTATAATCTTTATCTTTCATATATGCGTCAATCTGTCCGAGATACGATTTCACAAGACCTTCTCCTGCTTCTTTCCTGTCAGGGAAAATCTTCTCGGCAGAAGAAAAATATTTTTCTCCGTCTTTATACTCTTTTTTCTTCAAAAATTCTTCTCCTGTTTTTATAAAAGAATCAAAAGCCATAGAAGAAATTTCATCTCTCACGGATTTATCAGGTTTTCTCTTCAGAACTTTGGTAAAATATTCTGCCGCACCTTCATAATCTTTAAGATTATAATAAGCTTTTCCGG
>DAIOEN010000570.1:0-1579 GCA_036746235.1 Vulcanimicrobiota bacterium
GTACCACCATATGAGTCTATTACAAGAACTCTTATTGTACCTGTAAAAGATAGTAAAAAACTGTCTTCTATAATAAAAGAAGACCTGTCATCTTACCTGTCTTTTCCCTACAGTAAAGCAAATTTAGATGTAGAACTTCTGTGCCGCTCTATACCGGGCGATGAAGGTTATATGAAAATTTTAGTTACAGCTATGAATAAAGATTTTATAAATAAACTTGAAGTTATAGGTAAGAGCCTCGGAGCAAAATTTAAGATAATCTCTGCTCATAGAGCTATGTACAGAACATTACAGTTGAGCGGGACAGAGAAAAATAATACTGCAATTGTCAATATAACCGGCAGTCATACAACTATTACAATTATCAGAGACGGAATAATTGAACAGACAGGTTCTTTTAAAAGAGGTTTTCAGGATTTCGTGACAGATCTTGCTAGAGGCCAGGAAATTTCACTGAATAAAGCACGGGAATTAATCGGATATGTAGAACTGGATATAACCAGAGCAGATGAAAAAAACATGAAATTATTCCATATTATAATTCCATCCATAAGAGACTGGATTACAGATCTTATAAAACTGTTCAATTCATTCGGAAGTAATTACAAACTGAATAAAAATAATTATTCATCATTAATCCTCTGCGGGGAAGGTGCAACTATTAAATGCTTCAATACCTTTACAGGTAATCAAGTTGGTATTAAATGTCATAATTTTATAATGCCTGAAGGTGAAAGGAATAACGATTTTCCGGAAGCATATGCCCCTCATTTTATGGCATGTCTTGGTCTCTGTGTAGATAATTTTTATAATGGTGACACCGGAGGAGAAAAAATAGAAATAAAAAACAGTTTCATCTCATCTTTATTCGGGAATTGATAAAAGTGCTTGCCAGTATAGTTATAAAATTAATGCCAAAAACTTCAAAGATTATACTCCCATGTGCCGGCGGAAGAGAACTCAGGTCATTTCTTTACAATCTTCTTTCCAGTAAAAATCCTGACATGTCAGACAGAATTCACAGTATGGCAGGGCCAAAACCTTTTACTTTATCTCTTCTGAACGGTAAAAAGAAAATCCTGAAAGATCGTATGGTATTGGATGAAAAAAATCTTTACTGGTTCCGCATAACAGTCCTTACAGAAGAAATTTTCAATATCCTGACTGCCGGCCTTTTCGGCATGATTGCGTCAGAAGAAACAGTAAAATTTTATGATAAAGAACTGATTATAAAGAAAGTCTGTCTTTCTTACGATGAGCACCCTATGGCACATATTGCCGAATATAAAGACTTGATGACCGATGAAGATAAAAAGAGTTTTTCATTTTCTTTCAAATCTCCCACTGCTTTTGTCTATGGGAATGGTATTATGCCGTTGCCATTGCCTTACAGCATATTTCGAAGTTATCTAGTCAGGTGGAATTCTTTTTGTCCTGTTGAATATCATATAGATGAAAAAATATTGAAAATAATAGAGAAAGCTGTTTTCCCTTCGATTTACAGTCTTTCTACAAAACTTCTGGATATGAAAAATTTTAAGATGATAGGTTTTACAGGAGATTGTTCCTTTGAAATAAT
>DAIOEN010000571.1:0-1579 GCA_036746235.1 Vulcanimicrobiota bacterium
TATGTATACCTATGTAAGTGAAGGAGGGGAAACCTTTTCAGGAGGACAGAAACAGAGAATGCTTATAGCAAGAGCAGTATCCAGAAGACCGAAAATACTTATTTTTGATGAAGCTACAAGCGCTCTCGATAATAAAACCCAGGGAATTGTAACGGAAAATCTTGACAGACTGGATATAACAAGGATTGTAGTGGCCCATAGAATAAGCACGGTAGTAAAAGCAAACAGGATTTATGTGATGGACAGAGGAAAAATTGTACAGTCAGGCACTTACGAAGAATTGATGCACGTAGAAGGACCTTTTAAAGAACTGGCAGAAAGACAGCTCTTATAAAAGTTTATTTGTAATAAGAGCCTCACCAATCGGAAGGTATTTGATGACTTTCCGGATAGGCTCTAATTATCGGTTCCGGTTGTTTTGTTTATGAAATTTTTCACGATTTTTTCATAATTTCTTCACAATTTCTTCACATCTTTATACTATAATTCAAATCAATGAAAGAGATAAAAAAACAAAATACCAGGGAGGAGTATTTTGATTTTTTATAGAACTTTTATATTAAGATAAAGATAGAAAGGAGGATAGATTTCAGGAATTTATAATAATTTGAATTTCTATTAGGAGGTTATTTTTTATGTCAGATATGCAAAAACTATATGGAGAAATAATAAAGAAAGCATGGGAAGATGAAGGTTTTAAAGAAAACCTTATGAAAGATCCAAAAGGTGCGCTTAAAAAGGATTTTAATATAGATGTACCTGAAGATATGGATTTGAAAGTAGTAGAAACAACCTCGAAATTACAGTATATTATAATACCTTCCAACCCGTTTGAAAATAAAATGTCTGAAATAAAAGAAGATGAATTACTTGCCGTAGCAGGTGGAGGCGGTATATTTACTCAGATCTGTCGTCCGACTCAATATAACGGAGGACCTACCTGTCCGCCATTCTGCCGGTAATAGCTATTACTTCTAAAATATCATGAAACAGGGGCAGCCCATGAAGTCTCTCTTCCCGGATTGTCCCTGTTTTTTCTATAGAAAAGCAGGATTTTAAAGAATATGATAGAATTTTTAGTCCGTAAATTTCTATAAAAATGAGAGCTTTATTAATGGAATATCATCATCTGGGAATACCTGATAGAACCGAACAGCCCTTCCGAAGGGGTAAGAGTTGCATTTATAGTTTCTGACGGTGTACCGGTAGAGTTTGTAGAGATAAAGGATTAACATAGTGAGTAAAGACCTGGAATACATAAAAAAAATAGCGGCCCTTATAAGATGCCGTGTCCTTGAACATACAGTTAAAAATAACGGAGGTTACCTGAGCCAGGCCTGTTCATCTGCAGAAATTCTGGCAACTCTTTACGTGAAGATTATGAACCTGGGCTCTGTTCCTTATCCTCTGAAGCCTTCCTATTTCCCGGGATTACCCGGCCCGGATAATTCGCAATATTTTACGGGAGCCATTTATAATGGCCCCTGTGATAGAGACCTTGATCGTTTCTTCCTTTCTCCTTCACAGTATTCTCTTGTTCTCTATGCCACACTCATTGAAACAGGCAGAATGTCTCCTG
>DAIOEN010000572.1:0-1574 GCA_036746235.1 Vulcanimicrobiota bacterium
CTGAAGTTTCAGTTTCAGTTTTCTCCTCTGAAGTTTCAGTTTCAGTTTTCTCCTCTGAAGTTTCAGTTTCAGTTTTCCCACCTGAAGTTTCAGTTTCAGTTTTCTCCTCTGAAGTTTCAGTTGAAAGATCATTCTTTTCTTTTTTCCTCTCATCGTGCCCGAGATTCTGCTGTAACTCTTCAGAAGATGATGTTTTATTATGTTTTTTACTCATAAAAAATTACGCGACAGAGAGTCTCCCGCATTTGTTGCAGGCAAAGCCGCATACCCCCTTTTCGTAGATACGTGACCTCAAACTAATCAACCTGATGTAATCCAGTCGTTATAATTGATATACTCTTTAAATTACATTTCGTTTTCTGTTCTAATAAACTTCTATGAGAAGCGTTTAATTTCCTTCTCAAAGTTAAAATTTTATAAATTAACAAAAAAACAAGGAAAAGTAGAAGCTTTTCCTCAGAGGGTGAACTATCTGCGAATTTATCACAGACTTCATGCTTCACAGATCAGACTTACCGGGTTATTCTATAATGACTATTACGCAGGTATAAATTTCTGCTGTTATGAACCCCCTCTATTCCACAGGTACAATGACATATTATACAGGGGAATATAGAAGAAATCAAGCCTGGTTTTAAGAGAATTGCTCGAACCACAATCTCAAAAAATAATCTGTGAGCTTTCCACCAGGATTGTAAATACAACAAAAAATTAAAATATCAACCTGAAGAAGTTGAAGTTTTTAATCTGAATTACTTAAAATTACTCAAATCTTTCTTCAAATCTTTCTTCCAAGGTTTTCACCCCCCTGGTTTTAATCAATATAACTATTCGGTGAAATCAAATATGAATAGTTATAAACATAGATAAATTTTAAAGAATAAATATTTTACAAAAATATTATATCACCTGCTAAAAAAAAATTCAATTACCTATATTTGATAACTTGCTTAAAATTTATTAGTATGTTACTATAATTTTTAATAAAAAGCTTAAAAACTTGGAGGAAATTTTTAAATTATGCAAAATCAATATCTATTAAAATATTTAATAACGAAATGGATGTCAAGACATGCATAATGAAGAAAAGAAAGATACAGAAAAAGAATTACTCTTAGAAAAATGGCTTGTTGCAAAAAAGGAAAAAAAATTGGCTGAAAAGACCAGGTTTAGTTCAAAATCTTCAGAAGAACTATTATACCACGATGAAGAAATAGATATAAAAAATAATTATGACACCATAGAAATTAAAAAGATAAATTTTAAAGAAGATTTAAAAGATAAAAAAATACAGGATATAAATATAGGAAATATAAATGAAACCGAAGAATTGTCGGACGAAGAGTTGCTCAAAGCCGAAGAGGAAGCGAGAAGACTCGTAGAAGAAGAAGTCAAACGGGCCGAAGCAGAATTTCAAAGGCAGGTTGAAGAAGAAATCCTGAGAGCAGAAGAAAAAAATAGAATATTAACAAATTTAAAACAGGAGAAAATTGCAGCAAATCAAATGGAAGTTTTTGTAGAAGAAAAGCTCGAAGAAGAAATACCGGAAGAAAAGCTCGAAGAAGAAATACCGG
>DAIOEN010000573.1:0-1519 GCA_036746235.1 Vulcanimicrobiota bacterium
CCGTATAGCCTCGGATGTGTTCCTGTAACAAAAATAGAACATTATCAATTAAGTGTTAAGAAAATATTAGAAAAAAGTGATACGTTATGTTAAAATATAGAGAGAATCTAAAGAAAGTGGACTAATCTATGGAAAATATAGAAGAAGTAAACATAAAAGAATTATTTGATCAGGGCTATATTGTTCCTTTAAGAGCTATCTATGAGGTTACATTTAATCCAGTTTTTAAAATTAAACAAAATCTGGGGGTTATTGCAGATCATTTAAAAAAGTACTACAACGTTACTGCTATAAAAAAAGAGTCCAGTATGAGTAACGAAGAAACAGTAGTTCTGATAAGAACAAAAGAGCATATGACCACATATTTTACTTTCAGTGCTTTTAAGGTGGTTCAGACAATATTAAAAGGTACAAAATTTAATTTTGAGCATATGGTCAGAGAAGTAAATAATGTTCCCGAAAGAGTAAAATCATATGCTAAAATATTGCAAAGGGATAAAAATTATAACTTGATAAGGATAGGAGTCAGATTACAGTTTTTAGGTAGCATAGATAAAATAGAAAAAATAAAGAATCTTGATAAATCATTGATATTTAATCAAAGTTTGCTTGATAAAATAGCCTGTAATGAAGATAAACTGTATACAATTAACTTTAAATTAGCACCAGATCAAAGTGAAATAAAAGAAGGCAGTGAAGAAACTATAATTAATATTTCAGGACAAAATGTTGTAACTCTTGAAATAGATGATGAAGTATATAAATTCTATAATAGTGTTTTAATAGATTGTATAAGAGGATTTTTTTATCCTGATAGAATAGAGTCTAAATATTTATTCGACACTGAAGAATTTGTTAATAATAATATTTTGCCTATATTTAAGGGAGATGATTAAGATGAGATTAGATATAGATATAGATGGGTTTAATTCTCCAATATCAGAAGAAGATATACCTGTAGAGTTCACACATGAAGAAAAAACTGATATGTTAGTAAAAGATTTTAAGGTAAACGAAACATTTTATGACTTAAAAAGTAAAGATCTTAAAAAAATTAATAATGAAGGTTATAAACGAGCAATAAATAGTTATCTTAAAGAAAATACTATTCCTTCATTTTATAACAATGAAAATCCTCTTTCATATGAAGAAGAAGATAAAATAACGGACCCTGAGATTGAATCAGAAATAGAAGTTTTATCCCAAAAGAGCTGGGAAGAAATACTGGATACCTATCCTGATTTTGAGGAACGTCTTGGAGATATGAAAGAAGAATTAAAAGAACTTTATGATGAAAGAGATTTTGATGTTTTGTGGAGTTATCTGGAAGGATGTGGAACTCTTACACACCCCGAAGGATATGAAAATATAGATTATGATGATGTCTGGTAGGAAGTTTTGTAATGTATAAAAAATTTTTAGGTATTAAAGCCCCAATTTATCTAGATACAAATGTACTGATAAATTTTTTCATGCCAGACAATCCTGAAAAACATAAATGGGCTAAAAAAGCTCTTTT
>DAIOEN010000574.1:0-1518 GCA_036746235.1 Vulcanimicrobiota bacterium
CCTTCGATTGTAGTAATATGTTTCCCGTCAATTTGATGGGCCAGCATAAGACAGGACAGGCGTGTTTCATTATTAACCATAACAGTACATCCCGAACATTCACCTGAACCGCATCCTTCTTTTGTGCCGGTAAGTCCCAGGTCTTCCCTTATTATATCTATTACTCTTCTGTCATATGGTACATCTATTTCAGTATTTTTTCCGTTAATAATAAATGAGATTTTCATAAAGTTTTTCTCTTTTCTAACATTTTTTCACCTGTAAACGGTGCCTGTCTCATATGAATTCCACAGGCATCATATATAGCATTTGCTACAGCAGGTAAGGGGCCATTTATACCTACCTCACCTATGCCTTTCATACCGAAAGGCCCTGACTCTTCATCTGTTTTTACAGGTATGGAAATTATATCGGGAATATCCATAGCCCCCGGTATTATATAGGTAGCAAGATTATCTGTCAGAATATGTCCGTTTTTAACAATAAAATCTTCCGTGATGGCATAGCCCAGTCCCTGCGCGACAGAGCCCTGAACCTGTTGAGCATATGTAACTGGATTTATTACATGCCCTCCGTCTGTTACGGCAAGATATTTTTTTATTTCTATCTGTCCTGTAAGTTCATCTATTTCTATATATACAAGTTGGGCGCCATAGGAAAATATTATATGGGGAAACCCGAAAAGAAGTCCTTCTGACGAAGGCGGAACATCTTTACATACAGGTGCTACATAATGGTTTACACAGATTCGTTCGAAATCTTTCATATATATTCCGAGTTTTTCCAGAGCAATTTCTCTTCCATCCTGTTTGTTAACGACTTTACCCGGTATTAATCTGAGATTATCATCATTATCTGTAAAGAGAAAAAGACCTGCCCTGTTTATAATTCTTTCTTTTAAATGTTCACAGGCTTTTATGAGAGCATTGCCGTATGTATATGTGGTACGGCCTGCAGAAGAAGATCCTGAAGGATGAGTAATTAATGTGTCAGGTTGTATAAGTTCCATATCTTCTGTATTCTGTGAGAGAATTTCTCCTGCTATTTGAAGAAATGTCGGAGAATTTCCCTGGCCCATATCTGAAACGCCGTTATATACTCTGATTTTACCTTTTTCTGTAAGTTCTACCTTTGCTATGGCACTGTCTCTTACATTTTTTCCGTAACCTGCGGCATTGAATACAGCTGCCAGTCCTGTTCCTCTCTTTTTGAACACCGGCGTCTCTTTTTTCCATTCCTCTTTTTCTTTCCAGAGCGGGTGATTTTTTATTGTTTCAAGACATTCCTTTATACCGGTAGAGTGAGTCAGAGTTACTCCGGAACAGTTTTTATCTCCTTTTTTTAGAGCATGTTTCAGCCGGAAATCCAGAACATCGACAGATAGTTTTTCTGCTATTCTGTTTATCATAGCTTCAAATGCAAAGCTTACCTGTGCCACACCGAAGGCTCTCATTGCACCTGCTACAGGATTATTTGTATAAACACACCATCCTTCAATAAGTGTATTGGGAATTTTAT
>DAIOEN010000575.1:0-1510 GCA_036746235.1 Vulcanimicrobiota bacterium
CCTCTGTCCATTATATCCCATAGATGAAGACTGGCAGGACTTTTAAACAGTGAATCTTGAATTATAAAATAGTCAACTGCTCCTATGGCAGTATAAAAAATATGTTTCTCACATGCTCCTGTTACGACAATCCTCCGTGGATTTATCTCTTTAACTGCCTCTTCTAAGGAACTTGAGAAAAAAGCGTTCAATCCGTCCCAGTACATTGTAGAATATGCTTTTATAACATACTTCCTGAATTCAGGAAGTAATCTTTCATGTCTCTGACAGGTAAATATTATTTTTTCTTCTTTACATTGTTCAAGAAGATTTAAAACAGGAAGGCTTATATGCTTTGCCTCTTTATTTTCTTCTGTCATATTCATTATTATAATGAGCTGATCGGGAAAATACTGATAATTACATAACTGAACTCCATAGATTTTCTCCAGTAAATAATTATAAAAATTATTCTCCTCTATTTCTTCTCCTGTAAAACAACAATGGGATGATAATCCGTTAGACGGAACACAGACATCTGCTGCTATGGGATCTTTCCACCCGAGTTTTTCCATATCTTTTATACCTGCCACTGTAGGTAAAACCGTGCCAATACCTCCTCGTACAGTTATTTTTTTTAGTCTTCTGTCTTTAAGTATATCTTCAACGGATCTGTCACCTGCCAGGAAATTCCATGTAGCCGTATTAAATATTTCCGGATTGTTCATTTTCACTACTACCTCCTTTTTTCAGTGACCAGTTATCAGTGACCAGTGACCAGTTATTGGTTTTACTCATCATCCATAACCCAATCACCCCTTCACTCTTCACTCTTCACCCTTCACTTTTCACTTTTCACGACTCACCCATTCCGTTATCTCTTTTCCCGTCATAAAAATATTTTTTCCCGTGGACGTTTTTCTTTCTTTTATCTGTTTTTCATATTGCTTCCACCAGATCTGGTGCTGTTCTTCATCTTTTTTTATAATATCTTTCTGAAATTTATCCCACAATAGAGGTTTTGCCCCCAGTAATCTTTCCGGCCAGTCATAGGTACAGAAAAGTTTTTTTCCGTAAAGTTCTTTTAAATAATGGGCAGTATGTAATTTTGATGAAAAAAAGTCCAGACCTTTTGTACATGTCATGAGCCATATAACATTTATATCTGCATCTATAAGGTGCTCTATGAGGAGCCTTACTGAATATTCATAACATGCTCCTGCTATTATTGCTCTTTTTTGCTGTCTGTGATCATCTCCCTGGAAATAACCTCCTGTAAAAGCAGCTTTCAATATTTCATCCAGTTTATTTCCTCCAATACCTCTTTCATCAGGGGGCATATCAACTGTGAGACCATCTTTCGGTACAGGAAGCCAACGGGCCCGGGGAACAGCTTCACCTGAATTTATATGTTTTTCCAGTTCCAGTTTTTGAACAGTGAAAAGCTCCAGAATCGGTTCGATATATTCTACTATACCTTCCGTACAGTGAGGTAAAAAATTTCTGCTTTCTTTTCCCATCATGTCTCCCC
>DAIOEN010000576.1:0-1501 GCA_036746235.1 Vulcanimicrobiota bacterium
ATCTTATCCTGAAGCTGATCCTGGGCAGTTAACATCATAACAGGTATGGTCTGAAGTTCACTATCTTTCTGAAGATGTTGCAGCACTTCATAACCGGTCATAACGGGCATAATAACATCAAGAATGATGAGATCAGGATTAATTTCTTTTATTTTCTCAAGTGCTTCTGCACCGTTAGAAAAAGGATAAGTCTCATGATTATTTTTTTTAAGTCGATGTGTTACAATCTTTCTCACACCGTCATCATCATCAATAATAAGGATCTTTGCCATAAAGATTTTACAGAAACCTTTCTCTCTTACTGATGTGAGCATAAATATATATAATTCTCGCGATAAAGAAACATTTATTATCTGCTTATGCTCAGGTCAGTAAAGTAATGATATGGAGTAAGGTCGAATTTTAACCTGATATATTATTATACTTAGAAAACTTGATAAAAGCAATAGAATTGAAAAAATCATTGACTGCTATGGAATGATAGATTATAATGCTTCGTAATGTGTAATGCGTAATGGGTGATGAGAAAAAATTATGTATAAATATGTGAAAGTAGAATAATGTTAGATTTCGGATCTGTAAAAAAACAATTAAAATATATGGTAAAAGAAAAAATTGAAACAAAAGGACTCTTTCATGATAAATTAAAACAGGGATGGTCAGAAGTAAAGAGATGGCAGGAAGAATGGGAAATATTGAAAAAAAAGGTAGAAGAAGCAAAAACTTCCTGGCTTCTTGGAAAACTCTATGAATCTTTTGACAATAAAAGAAATACGCCGGAAAGGCCAAAGGAAATAACTGTTATAGCAACAGATGGTTCTCAAATATTTCCCGATCACCACGAAATATCATCATGTTATCTTATTAATACAGGTTATGTAGTAATTCATTACGGAACAAAAGAAAAACCTGTTATGTCACAGGAGGCTATGCTTTATTACAAAGATAATGATCTCTTTGAGCAGGTGAACGGAAGAAAAATAAGTGTAAACACCTCCATAGTATCTGCCAGGAGAGGCATTTTAGAACTGGAAAAATTAACACTTCTTCTTATTGATAATTCATCAAGAAAGCATCTTCTCGGACTTGTAGACGGAACGCTCATTCTCTGGACTCTTGAAGGAAGTGCCCCTGATTTCAGGGATAAAATTTTAAAATCTTTTATAACATATCTGGACAGACTGAAAGGCAGGAAAATACCTGTAGCATCCTATCTGAGCCGTCCCAGGACAAATGATTTTTCAAACAGCCTCAGAGTGGGACTGTGTCCGGAAAAAAAAGTTAACTGTGACGCATGTCCCTATAAAGAACAGCTATTTCTTCCCTGTTCTCCTGTTGAAGGCATTACAGATGCCATGTTATTCAAAGGAATACTTAAAGAAGGAGAAAGGAGTCCTCTTTTTGAAAGCTCTTCAGGCATAATGTCACATTACGGAGAACATAAAATTTTATTCTACTATATCCATACAGGTCAGGAAATAGGAAGGGTAGAAATACCTCT